>JBAQZJ010000140.1:0-4437 GCA_049790855.1 Planctomycetaceae bacterium
ATTGACGACCGATGGTGGGCCGGCGCTCAATCGCCTCAAACGGCCGGCACACATCGTTCGTTCGCTTGACCCACCCTACGGAATTGATTGAAAAGCTCGGAGAACGCGTCAGTGAGTTGGCACGCACCGGCAGGCTGACGCCCGCCGCTCGCCTGTCCGCCGGATTCCCTATTACGCTCGACACCCGTGTCCTTCCTCCTCGACTACAACACCCGCGTCGTGCTGCTTGGCACGCTGTTGCTTGGGGCGACGGCGGGGCTGGTCGGCACGCTGCTGGTGCTCCGCAAGCGGGCGCTGATCGGCGACGTCGTCGGCCATGCGACGCTGCCGGGAATCGCCATCGCGTTCCTGACCGCCGAGGCGTTCTCGCCGGGTGACGGCAAACAGACCGCGACGCTGCTGATCGGTGCGACGGCGACGGGCCTGCTCGGCGCCGCGACGATTTCGTGGCTGGGGCGCATCCGCAAAGTCGGACCCGACACCGCGCAGGCGGTCGTGCTCGGATTGTTCTTCGGCATCGGGGCGGCGTTGTTCCGGGCCGTACAGCAGATTCCGACAGGCGACGCGGCCGGATTGAACGGCTACCTCTACGGCAAGGCCGCTTCACTTGTCGCCTCCGACGTCTGGCTCTTCGCCGTAGCCGCGGCCGTGGTGCTGGTCGTCGTGCTTGCGTTGTTCAAGGAACTCGTGCTCGTCTGCTTCGATGCGGAGTTCGCGACGGCGACGGGCCTGCCGGTGAAACGGCTCGATCTGCTGTTGACGGGGTTGGCCGTCGCGGTGACGGTCTTGGGATTGCAGAGCGTCGGTCTGGTGCTCGTCGTTGCGACGCTCACGATCCCTCCGGCCGCCGCCCGGTTCTGGACCGATCGCGCCGGTGTGATGACGGCACTTGCCGCGGCGTTCGGCGCCTCGGCGGCAGTTGCGGGCGTGATTTTGTCGGCACTCATTCCGAAGGTCGCCGCAGGAGCAACGATCGTCCTGGCCGGCGGCCTGCTGTTCGTGCTGAGCCTCGTGTTCGGGCCGAAGGGCGGACTGTTCATGCGGCAGCGAAGGCCTCTCGGGGCGGATGTGGTCGAGGTACTCCCATGAATGAATTCTTCGCCCGCCTCGCCACTTGGGACGGCCTCGACACCTGGGCCACGGCGACCGCTGCGGTCGCCGCAGTCGCTTGTGCGGTGCCCGGCGTGTTTCTGGTGCTGCGGCGTCAGGCGCTGTTGGGTGATGCGCTCAGCCACACGGCATTGCCGGGAGTCGTCGGGGCGTATCTCGTCACCACGTTCGCCGAACGGGCCGGCGTGCTGCCGGAAGGCACGTTCGCGGCGGCGCGACTTGTTCTGCTCGCCGCGGGGGCGATCGTCGTCGGACTATTAACCGCGTGGACATCGGAGACACTGGCGCGGTTCGGACGCATCGATCGGACGACGTCGCTCGCGGTCGTGTTCACGACGGCGTTCGCCGCGGGACTGCTGCTGTTGCGCTGGCAGGCCGACGCCGTGCATATCGACCCCGATCACGTGCTGTTCGGCGAAGTCGAACTCACGGTGCTCGACACGGTCGGCATTGTTCCGTGGGACGATGCCGAAGCGGCGCCCGTCGTACCGAAGGGCACGTACGGCGTGCCGGCCGGAACGATTCCAAGAGCGTTGGCCGTCGCTGCTGCGGCATTGCTCGTGAACGCGCTGTTCATCGCCGTCTGCTTCAAAGAGTTGCGGCTGGCGGCGTTCGACGTCGGGTTCGCAGAATCGATCGGCCTGAATACCCGCCGGCTGCATCTCGTGCAGGTCGCGTTGACGGCGGTGACGCTCGTCGCGGCGTTCGAGAGCGTCGGCAGCATCCTCGCGATCGCGATGCTCGTCCTGCCGGCCGCTGCGGCGCGGTTCCTCTCCGACCGGCTGCTCGGCACGCTGCTCTGGTCGGCCGGGCTGGCGGTGTTGGCCGCGATCGTCGGTCACGCGGCGTCGTTCACGCTACCGCCGGTGCTGTTCGGCGCGATGGGGTTCGACACCGTCGAAGACGTCGGCACGGCGGGAGCGATGGCCGCCGTCGGCGGAGCCTTTTTTCTGCTCGCGCTGTTGTTCGGGCCGAAGGGAGGCGTCGTCACGACGCGGCTGGCACACTCGGCGCACAAAGACGCCGAGGGATTGCAATCCCTCGGCGTCCCCGTTTAGCCGCGACCGATACTCAACCCCCCGCGGCCTCCTTCGCCAATTGTTCCTGCTTCGCCGAGACTTCCGGGTTCGGCTCGGCGGGGCCATCGATCTCGCCGCTGACCCATTTGATGCCGGCGAGCAGCGAGTCGAGAAACGGCTTCTTCGTCCAGGTGTCCTCGCGGTGGCCCAGGTTGTTGTAGTAAATGCGTCCTTCGCCGTAATTCTTCACCCAGGCGACGGGCACGTGGTAGGGCTTCTTGAGCTTCGTCTTCGCCATGTCGAGGCTCATCAGCACGCGGACCTTCTCTGGCTGCCAGTGCTTGTACTGGTAGATCTCGTCGATCCATTCGACCGACTCGCCGCCGAACGGCTTCATCGTCGGATGATCCGGCTCGTGAATCGCAAGCGTCACCGTTTCGCCCGCGCCCCACGGATGTCCGTCGAACGTGCCGCCGACCATGTCCCAGTACGGCTCGTAGTCGTGATAGGTGTCGCTCGCCGAATGCACGCCGATGAACCCGTGCCCCGGCTGCTTGAGCCAGTCGTTGAGGAAGTATTCGAGATCCTCCTTCGCGATCGGCAGGTCGAGCGTCGTGTAGAACATGACGATGTTGTAGTTCGCCAGGTTCTCTTTCGTGAAGTCGGCGGCGACGTCCTGCGTCGCGTCGATTTCGAACTCCCCGGTCTGCTGCGCGAGTTGCCGCATCGCGATCTCGGCGGGCGCGAGTTGCTGGCCCTGCCGCTTGACCGAACCATGGACGAAGCCCGCGCTCTGCGTGACGAACAGGATGCGGGGCTTGTCGCCGTCGGTCTTCTTGCCAGCGTCGTCGGCAGCACCGGCAGTCATTGCCGCGAGGGCCACGGCGGTCGCTAGAAGCAATCGATTCAACACGGGAGAACCCTTCTTGCAGAGATCGGAACCTCGTCGACGACCGGTCCGTGAACCGGTGCGACGCTATGATAGAGCATTCGCAAGACTTGCGTCCAAGCCCGCCGGTCACGATCCAATTGGCACGAGCTCGAGGGTGGCTGGGGACGACGCGAATCGAGCGACGAAGATCACGTTCGGCGTGACCGCGTCGCCCCCAGCCGATAGCCGTTCGACTGGGGGCGGGCCGACGAGAGCCGTTCGCAAACTTCGGCGCTGATGCCGGCCCGTCCCCAACCACCCTCGTCATTTCCAAGGAACAGTTCGCGATGACGAACGACATCCACGTTCTCGGTGAAGGGCGATTCCTGCGATTGGTCGTTTCGGACGGCTGGGAGTACGCCGAGCGGAGAAACGTGACCGGCATCGTGACGATCGCCGCGGCGATCGACGGCCGGGTCATCCTCGTCGAGCAATACCGACCACCGCTGCGGGCCAACGTCATTGAACTTCCCGCCGGCCTCGCCGGCGACGGACCCGACAACGCCGACGAAGCGCTCGAACTCGCCGCGCAACGCGAACTCGAAGAAGAGACCGGCTACCGGGCGACGAAGCTCGAACGCCTGTTCTCCGGCCCGCTCTCGGCGGGCATGACGACCGAAGTCGTCACCTTCTTCCGCGCGACCGGCCTGGAGCGAGTCGGCGAGGGCGGCGGCGACGGTTCGGAAACGATCATCGTTCACCGAGTGTCGTTGGGCGACGCCGAACGCTGGCTCGCCGAACAATCGGCCGCGGGAAAGCTCGTCGATCCCAAGGTGTACGTGGGCTTGTACGTGCTCGCCAGATTCCGATGAGGCGGCGAGCGGCAGGCGTCAGCCTGCCGGTGGATGGAACGTCTCGCCAGCTCGTAAAGCCGATCAGAGCCGCGATCGTCAGGGAGCGTGGTTCGACGATCCCACGCCAAGAAACGCTCCCTGACGGTCGCGGCTCTGATCGCGTCGCTTCGACTGTGCTACACTGGGAACGATGATCGAATTCCGCCGTTCGATTGCGTTCGTCGCATTCGCCGTCATGTCATCGGCAACGCCGGTTGCGGCCCAACTCGCACCGCGGCCGTTCCGCGAAGCCTTCGTCGTCGAGACCGACGCCACGGCCGAAAAGAAGCTCGCTGCGGTCGCCGAATATGTTGCGCAGGAGCGTTGGGAGGCCGCGGTTGCATTGTTGCGGGAGGTCGCTACCGAGCGAGACGCAGTGATTCGCCTCTCGCCGTCGCGGTCGGTGTCACTGCCGCGCTATTGCGACATTCTGCTGACGCAACTGCCGCCGGAAGGTCTGGAGGTCTATCGACAGGTGATCGATCCGCAGGCGGCGGCATGGTTCGCCGAGGCCGAGGCGACCGGCGACGAACGTCCGCTGCGT
>JBAQZJ010000141.1:0-3097 GCA_049790855.1 Planctomycetaceae bacterium
TCAGAGCCGCGACCGTCAGGGCATGGCACTTACTTTACGCGTATGGTCCCCCTCTCCCTGGGGAGAGGGGTTAGGGGTGAGGGGATGCCTTGCGGCCTGCGATTGTCATTGACAGCGGTTTCCCCTCGGAAATGGAGACCGGCAACCGCCGCGTCCGGCGTCCAACGGCTCCCCTCACCCCCGGCCCCTCTCCCCAGGGAGAGGGGGACCATACGCGTAAAGTAAGTGCCATGCCCTGACGGTCGCGGCTCTGATGTGTTTACCCGATGAACTCCAGCTCGACGGGGTTGGGAATGACTCCCGCTTCATACGCACGTCGCAGCAGCGTCGCGACGGCCTTCCTTCCCACGTCGCCGAAGTCGATCGTCCAGTCGTTGACGTACATGCCCACGAATTTGTCGTTGCGGGCTTCGTCGAGGTCGCGGCCGTACTTTGCGGCGTGGGCCAGAGCCTCTTTGCGGTGGTCGAGACCATAGACGATGCTCTGGCGGAGCAGCGTCGTCACCTCTTCCATCGCCTCGCGGCCGAGGTCGCGGCGGATCGCGTTCGCACCGAGAGGCAGCGGCAGGCCGGTCTCCTGCTTCCACCACTCGCCCAGGTCCACGATCAGCTTCAGGCCCTGGTCGGCGTAGGTGAGCTGGCCTTCGTGGATGATCAGACCTGCGTCGAACTTGCCCTGCTCGACGAGGTTCAGGATTTCGTCGAACGGGTGGACTTCGTGCTCGAAGTCGTCGCCAAGCAACAGCTTTAACGTCAGAAACGCGGTCGTCAGCGTTCCCGGCACGGCGATCTTCTTGCCGCGAAGGTCATCGATTCTCCACGCCTCGCGGGCGACGACCATCGGGCCGTAGTTGTCGCCCATGCTCGCTCCGCAGGCGCACAGGGCGTACTTGTCAGTCATGAAGGCGTAGCCGTGCAGGCTGACGGCCGTCAGTTCCAACTCCGCGTTCAGGGCGCGACGGTTCAGCGTTTCGATATCCTGCAAAACATGCGAGAAGCGGTAGCGCCCCGTGTCGATCTTGTCGTTGGCCAGCGCATGAAACATGAACGCGTCGTCGGGATCGGGGCTGTGTCCGACGCGGATGTCGATCGTCTGGGCGGCAGTGGAAGCAGGCATGGCACTTTCAGGAAAGACAAGGGGAACCGGGCAGCCTACCTGCCTGGAATACGCCGGGCAAGGCGATGCGTCGGCCGAGAAGCCCGGCTTCTTCGAAGAAGCCGGGCTTCTTTTCACGGACCGCAATCGCGCCGTTTTGTTCACCGCCGATCGCTTGCGGTTTTGCGGGCTGTCGGTGTGACCCACCCGGCGCAGCGGGTGGGCTTCAGGGGGCGGGGGCGTTACGATTGGCGCTCCCGCCACGGAAGCGATGACCTTGCGCCATGCCGATTTACCTTTCTGCCCGAGATTTGTCCCGCCAGTTCGATCGAGAACCGGTGTTTTCCGGCCTGTCGCTGGAGTTGCGAGACGGCGACCGGGTCGGTCTCGTCGGACCGAACGGAACGGGCAAGACGACGCTGCTGAACTGTCTCATCGGCCGCGAGCACCCCGACACCGGCGAGGTCTCGACGCCGAACGACGTGACGGTGGCGTTGCTCGAGCAAGAGCCTGATTTCGACCCGAATCGAACGCTGCTCGAAGAGGCGAAGAGCGGCCTGGAGCATCTGTATCAGCTTCAAGAGGCGTTCTTCAAACTCACCGAGAAGATCGCGACCGCCGGCCCCGCCGAGCAGGACAAACTGCACAAGCGCTACGACGACCTGCAGCATGAACTCGAACGGCAGGACGCCTTCAACGTCGAGTACAAGATCGACGAAGTCCTCGGCGGCCTCGGTTTCTCGAAGGACGACTACGGCCGGCCCGTGTCGAGTTTCAGCGGAGGCCAGCAGAGCCGGGTGATGCTGGCCCGCATTCTGCTGCGCAGTCCCGAGGTGATGCTGCTCGACGAGCCGACGAACCATCTCGACATCGAAAGCACCGAATGGCTAGAAGGCTTCCTGAACCGCTTCGAGCGGGCGATCGTCGTCGTCAGCCACGATCGTTACTTTCTCGACCGCGTGACGAACCGCATTCTCGAACTGCACGGCGGGCGGTCGAGCGACTACAAGGGGAACTTCTCGGCGTACTGGCGTCAGCGGGACGAGCGGATCAAAGTCCTCGAACGCCAGCATGAGAAGCAGCAGGACTTCATCGAGAAGACCGAAGACTTCATCCGACGCAACAAGGCAGGGCAGAAATCGGTCCAGGCGAAAGACCGCGAGAAAAAGCTGGCCCGGGTCGAACGCATCGAACTGCCGCAGGACTTCCAGGAAACCCGCATGTCGTTCGGCGCGGCGAGTCGCACCGGCGACGTCGTACTCGATGCGGAAGGGTTGGCGAAGGGGTTCCCGTCTCCCTCCTCCCCTCCCCCCCTCTCCCCGTCCCCCGCTCTCCTTTTCTCCGACATTACCCTGCGATTGCTTCGCGGGGAGCGGCTGGGCATCGTCGGCCCCAACGGCTGCGGTAAGACGACGCTGCTGCGGGCGATGCTCGGCGAGTTGAAACCCGACGCCGGCAAGGTGCGGTTCGGGGCGAACGTCAAGGTCGGCTATTACGACCAGAAACTCGAAAGCGTCGATCCCTCGCTCGACGCCGTCGAGGCGGTCCGTCCGCTCGAGAAGCTCGACTTCACGCCCGGCCGGGCACGAGGCCTGCTCGCCCGGTTCGGTGTGAAGGGCGAACTGCAGATGCAGACCGTCGGCGCGATGAGCGGCGGCGAAAAAAGTCGCGTCGCGCTGGCGAAGATCGCCGCGCAAGAGGTCAACGTCCTGGTTCTCGACGAACCGACGAACCATCTCGACCTATGGGCCAGAGATTCCCTCGAAAAGGCATTGAGCGAGTTCGGCGGCACGCTGATCTTCGTCAGTCACGATCGCTACTTCCTCGACCAGCTCGCGAACCGGGTGCTCGTGTGGGATGCCGGCGTCTGGCGGCTGCATGACGGGAACTATTCGGACTACATCGAGTTCCGGAAGCGGGTCGAGTCGCAGTCGCAGCCGACGAAAGTGGCGTCTAAGCCGTCGGCCTCGGCCGACGATCGCGTCGGGCACGCCCGACGGC
>JBAQZJ010000142.1:0-3511 GCA_049790855.1 Planctomycetaceae bacterium
CATCGAAGTCTTCTACAACCGGGTCCGCCGACACTCAGCCCTCAGCTACCAGGCCCCAGCCATGTTCGCCGAAGCCGCATAACCCAAACCGAGCGCCCACCAAACGTGGGTAAGTCCACGTTCATCCAGACCGAGCAAAACGAGCTCAAGGTCCGCTCAAACGACCGCACGATCAACACCGCCCTCATCGAGGCACCGGTCGGATCGACGGTGGCGGGACTACTCGATGATTTCGGCCATGTGGTCTCGTTGACCGTTAACGGAGAGACCGTCGCGACGTATGGCGAGTTCGCCCATACGGACCGGACTCAACGACGATGGTTTGCTTTCGGGGTGGCTCTTTTTGCGACATGGTGTCTCGTCGATGCAGGCCGAGCGTGGCAGACGGGAGGGTGACGATCATGACCGACTTTCCGACGGAAGACTGGTGGTGGGACCTGCAACTCGATTTCCTGGCGGACCTCTCACCGAATTGGCGCGAAGAGATGTTTCGGCCAGCCGACGCGGTCGAGTTCCAGACGGACGCCGGGCGCATTTCCCGACGAGCGGATGCGGGACTGGTTGGAGCCGGCAGGATCGTCCCCGGTGGTTGGGATCACGAGCACTGCGCCCTCTGCAACACCAAACTTTCGACACGAGAAGGCGACGAGACCGTTGGTTTCACCGACGGCAAGAACTGGGTATGCCGGGCTTGTTTTCACCAGTATGTCCAGCCTCGGTTCACTTCGATGGATGGCGGAACGTAAAGTCACCTTCCGTGACCCAGGTCGGAGTGATGGAGTATCATGCACTCACGGGCCGTAAGCCCGGACGGGCATGCCGGCGTCGAGGAAGCGTCCGCATGCTCACCCGCTTCGCGTGAGAGCATGCCACACCCTCAACGTATCGGGGCATGATATGGCCGACGCTTCCCGCCCCCTCCGTTTCGGAGTCCTCGGCACCGGTCGCATCACCCGGAAGGTGGGGCCGGCGATCGCACGGACGCCAGGGGCCGAACTCGCCGCCGTGGCGAGCCGAGATGCGGCGAGGGCCGCGGCTTGGAAGGACGAGTTCGGCGCGAAACGGGCTTACGGGTCGTACGCCGAACTGCTCGACGATTCGGAACTCGACGCCGTCTACATCGCCTTGCCGCCGAGTTTGCATCGCGAATGGACAGTAAAGGCGGCCGAGCGCGGGCTGCATGTCCTCTGCGAGAAGCCGCTGGCACCGACGGTCGACGAAGCCGCGACGATGGTCGCCGCGTGCCGGCAGCACGCCGTTCAGCTGATGGACGGCGTGATGTGGGTTCACACACCGCGGGCGGCGACGATCCGGGCGATCCTCGACGCGGGCGCGCTCGGCGAACTGCGGCGGGTGACGAGCGCTTTCACCTTTCGGGCCGACGGTTGGGCCGGCGACGAGTTTCGACGGCATGCCGAACTGGGCGGCGGAAGCCTGCTCGATCTCGGCTGGTATTGCGTCGGCGTCAGCTTATGGGTCTTCGGCGGGACACCGCAGACGGTCTGGGGCCGCGGCCTGTGGCGTCGAGACAGCGGTGACGCCTCCTTCACAGGTCAACTGCATTTCTCGCCCGGCGAGACGGCGAGCTTCGATTGTGGATTCGAGACGGCGATGCGGAAGTGGGTCGAGATCGCCGGCGACGCCGGGTCGCTCGTCTGCGACGACTTCACCCGTCCCTGGTCTCCCGAGATGCCGCGCTTCTGGCTGCACGACGAGGTCGGCCAATCGTCCGAGCACCGCAGCGAGCCTTTCGTGCAGGAGGACTGCCTCGTCGCTGCGTTCTGCGAGGCCGTCCGCTCGGGGCCGATCCACCGTTGGGCGGACCGGGCGCTCGACGTCCAGCGGGTCTGCGACGCCCTGCTGCGCTCGGCCCGAGAGGAACGCGTCGTCGAGACCGCCGGGTAGCCGAGAGTGGAATCGGCTCCCGCGTCACCGTTCGCGATGGTAGGGGTCAGAGGTGATTGTCCTGACTCGCGCGCCAGACAAGCCGCTCTTCGACGGTCCCCCTCTCCCTGGGGTTAGGGGTTAGGGGTGAGGGGTGAGGGGTGAGGGGTGAGGGGTGAGGGGATGCCCTGTGCGTGCGATGCTGCTGGTGAAAGTCGCCTGTGGATGTTACCAAGCGATCGAACGAACCTCAAACGGCCCCCCTCACCCCCGGCCCCTCTCCCCAGAGGAGAGGGGGGACGGGCGCGTTGAGCGTCATTCGGGTGAGAGGTGAGATCGCTACCCACGACTGACGTCGTGCGCTACCGTTTGTCGCTCCTGTCGGGGCTGATCGTGGTGTTGGGAGGTTTCACGTGAAACGGCGGGGCGGCTGGTCTTCCGTCCGGGGGCGGTGCTGAATATGATCTCTCTCGAATTGCCATGCGCCGCGTTCCACTGCTTCAGCCGCTGTCCGCCAGACTCTACCGGCACGTCGTGATCGTGGCGTGTGCCGCGGTGTTGCTGACGTCGTTCGAGGACGAAGCGCTGCTGGCGATTTCGACCGCACGGGCGAGCGCCGCCGAAGCCGCGGCTCCTCAACCCGATCAGTCGGAAGACCTCTCGCGCTTTCCCGATCTGTCCGAGTCGCGAAGCGACCGGGGTGACGGGAAAGTCTCCGAGGGGGCGGCGGCGACCGCGCTCGGCTCGCACGGCATCGTCGAACGGCCGTCGCGGGGACGAGTGGCGACAGCGCCGACCCCGTGGCGGGTTCTCGACGGCGCGTCGCTTCGCGCACGGCTGTGCGTCTGGCAAATCTAGCCGGGCCGCCTTCCCGTGCGCTCGTCGCGCAGCGGCTTCGTCGATTGACGGGCCTTGGTGAGTCAGCCCAGCGGCTTCGTCGCCGCGGTCACCATTCAGGGAGGAGCAGTCATGCCTCCGCAAGCGATTTACGACCTCGACGCGATCGACTTCGACCATCCGATCTACACGATCGCCGACATCCGCGAGGTGAACCCGCAGCGGTTCGAGATGGAGCAGTTGACGGCGATCGTGCATGTCGATTGCGAGAACCACGGCATCGTCGGTTACAAGCGACTGACGTTCGACGAGTTCTGGTGCGCCGGTCATATGCCGGGCTATCCGCTGATGCCGGGCGTCTTGCAATGCGAGGCCGCGGCGCAGCTCGCGAGTTTTTACACCCGCAAGTTCGGGCTGCTCGGCGGCAGCTTCGTGGGCTTCGGCGGTCTCGACGACGTGCGATTCCGGTCGCCGGTCTTTCCGGGAAGCCGGCTGGATCTGACGGCCCGCGCCGTCCGTGTGAAGGCCGGCCGTCTCGCCGAGTTCGAGTTCCAGGGGCTTGTCGACGGAACGTTGGTCTTCAGCGGAAAGATGACCGGCGTCGCGATACACGCGGCGATGGCGGCGTCGGTGTGAGGGAACCTGAGAAGCACGAACTCCGAAATCTGAAGCACGAAAGGCCGGGCCGGCGCCGATCGGGGTCGTGTCATCGGTCTGGATTGCGGATTGAGGATGGCGGAGTTCCCTCGCTGGCGCGTCGGGCTTGCGAAGGACGCCCGAACCGCAAGCC
>JBAQZJ010000143.1:0-3474 GCA_049790855.1 Planctomycetaceae bacterium
GTGCTCGACGACGGCCACCTTGATCGACGCCCCGCATTCCAGCGCTCGAAGCTGCTCCAGCTTTTCCAATTGTTCGAGACGCGACGGCGGAAGCGTCGTCAGTCGCAACAGAAAATCGCGGCGATAGGCGTAAACGCCCAGGTGCAGCAGCCACGGCGAGTCGCCGGCGAGCAGCTCATTCGGGTCGCGGTCGCGGACGAACGGAATGGGCGAGCGGCTGAAATAGATCGCCCGGCCGTCGTCGCCCAGCGCAATTTTGACGCAGGAAGGACTATCCAACTCCTCGCGATCGTGAATGGGAGTGCCGAGCGTCGCCATTTCGACGCCCGATGCGGCGATCGACCGAACGAGCAGGTCGATGTGGGCCGGATCAAGCTCCGGCTCGTCGCCTTGGATGTTCACGAGCAGATCGGCATGAGGAAGGTGACGGCGGGCGACGTCGGCGACCCGGTCGGTCCCGCTCGGATGCTCGCCGGTCAGGAAGCACGTCGCTCCAAAGGATCGCACGGCGTCAGCAATTTCGGGGCCGTCGGCGGCGATCACGACGTCCGAAAGCGACTTCGCACGTCGGGCGTTTTCCCACGTGTGCTGAAGCAGCGATCGGCCGGTCTCTTCCAGCAACAGTTTTCGCGGCAGGCGGGTCGAGGCCAACCGGGCGGGAATCACACCGACGGCACGGGGCATGACGGCGATTCGCTTCTCAAACGGTTCGGAATGCCGCGGTCTCAAGCCCGCGAGTCACGGTGCGTGATGTCTCAGAACTCGCCCCCGCCGTCAAGACGCCCTGCGTTTCAGCGCCGGCTCGAAACTGTTACAAGCCGTGCAGGAACGGAGAATCACGATGTCCGACGGATTTCTCGGCAACGATGCATCACTGATGCTCGACGCCGTCGTTTGCATGCTGCTGCTGGTAGTACCCGTCCTGGGTCACAGTGTTTACGTCGTGAAGGCCCGTCGGGCCTACGTGCTGCATCGCAATCTGCAGATCGCGATCGGCGTCGGCTTGCTGATGGCGATCACGGCGTTCGAGGTCGATCTTCAGCTCGTTCACGGCGGCTGGCTGAACGTCGTCAACAAGAACCCGGATGCTCCACGGCTGACAGGCGACCGGCTTGCGGAAGTCAGGCTCCTTCTGCGAGTTCATCTCGCCTTCGCGGTGTCGACGCCCGTGTTGTGGGTCGTGACGACAGTCCTGGCTCTGAAACGCTTTCCCAACCCGCCGCAGCCCGGACCGCACAGCCGATTGCACAAATCGCTCGGCTGGCTGAGCGTCGCCGACCTCGTCCTGACGACCATCACCGGCCTGGCGTTTTATTACGCGGCGTTCGTCCGGCGCTGATGATTCCCGATCTGAAAACGATCCCTCGCTGGCGCGTCGAGCTTGCGAAGGACGTTCGATTCGCAAGCCCGACGCGCGAGCGAGGGAACTCGCTCGGCCCCGCTCTCCGCGAGAAGCCGAGCCGAGGAAAACGAGTGAAAAGCACCGTGTCCTCGTTCCAAGCGGCCGAAAGGCGTTTCACGCCCGCAATCGCGTCTTCTCGGGCCTGCGGGATGAACGTGCGTCGGCCGTGTTCGCGCGGTTCTGCTTCGCCAGTTCGACTGCGATTTGCTCGATTCGCGCCAGACGTTCGCCGATCGACTCGACCCGTACCCGCACGTCGCGGTTCGTTTGTTCCAGCGATCCGGCGACAAGTGTGACCACCCCGAGGAACAACAGCATCTGGCCGCCCGTCGCCACGAGCCAGCCGGTCGGAGCGTAATCGGACTCGCCGCCGAAATAGCTCCAGATGACAAGGGCCGTTCCGACCGTCAGGGACAGCACGCCTGCATAGGCTAGAACCTGGCCGATAACTTGCGAGGCGTTGCCGCTCTTCTCCGAACGCGCCGCGATCGCCATCTGCACGTCGAAATGAGGCGTTTTTGCACCTTCCGCATGTGCCGCATCAATTCGAATCGCCGACGGCGTCTCGTCCGGTGCGACGAACGGCATCGACACGACGAGCGGCTCGATCGAAGCGGGGTTTTCCTCGGTCTCGCACGGCGGCGGAACGGGTTCCGCCGGTCGGCGAACGCGATCCCGATCGGCGGACGCCATGTCGGCGAGGGCGGAATCTCGCGACGGCGTCGGCGCGGTCAAATCGGGGCGCGCGACGATCGGTTCAGGCTTTTCTTCCAGGTCGATTCCCGCCGACCACTTTTTCAGCAACTCGCGCGCATGGTCGGTCGCCGGCCGGCGAATCGACCCGAGGTCGTGACCGCAGGTCGCGCAGGCGGCGTGTCCCGTGCTGCTCGAGATCTCGGCAGCAGCGTCGGTTCGGCAGCGGTCACACCACATCGCAGCGGCCCTATTCAAGAAGAGATCGCTGGAGACGCCGGCCGCGGCTCCTCGACGGAACGCGGCATGCTCGTCGAACAATTTGAGACGGGAATGTAGGCCGGCTGCGGAACGCAGGGCAAGCGAACTTTTTCGCAGCGATCGATCGACCGTCGGTGAGACGTTGGACCTCGCCGGGCCGGCCCGGTAACATTTCAGCTTCCGCCGGTTCCGTAACAATCCGGCCACTCCTCCAGTTTTGCCTGCCTTCGCGGATGCCCCTCGTTTCGAACGATCATGATCGGGTCGTCATCACCGGCGTCGGCTTGACCGCTCCTAACGGGAACTGTCTCAGCGAGTTTCGCGGGGCACTGCTCGAAGGACGGTCGGGCGTTCGTCCCTTCACGACCCGCTATATGCCGCCGACGCTGGCCGGCGTCTGTGATTTCGATGCGCTGCGGCACCAGAAAAAGAAGGATCTCCGCCGCGGCACGCGGGCAGGGTCGATCGCGATCTACTGTGCCGGCGAAGCCGTGCAAGACGCCGGTTTCGACTGGCCGAACGTGCGACGAGACCGCGTCGGCGTCTACATCGGCATCACCGAGCACGGCAACGTCGAGACCGAGAACGAAATCTTCGAGATCTCGAAGTTCGATTACGACACGAAAGTCTGGACGCATCACCACAATCCCCGCACGGTCGCCAACAATCCGGCCGGCGAGGTGACGATCGGACTGGGCATTACCGGCCCGCATTTATGCCTGGGCGCCGCCTGCGCCGCCGGGAATGCGGGATTCATTCAAGGAGTGCAGATGTTGCGGCTGGGCGAGGTCGACCTCGCGATCGCCGGCGGCGTCTCAGAGAGCATTCACACGTTCGGCATCTTCGCCAGTTTCGCCGCTCAGGGCGCGCTGGCGAAACACGACGACCCGGCCAAGGCTTGCCGGCCGTTCGATAAAGGCCGCAACGGCATCGTCGTCGCCGAAGGCGGCGGCTTGGTGACACTCGAGCGCCTGCCCGATGCCCGTGCCCGCGGCGCGAAGATCTACGGCGAGATCGTCGGCTATGCGATGAACAGCGACGCAGGGGACTTCGTCCTGCCCGACCGCAAGCGGCAGGCGGAATGTATCCGGCTCGCCCTCGACCGTGCCGGAATCGGG
>JBAQZJ010000144.1:0-6113 GCA_049790855.1 Planctomycetaceae bacterium
CCGGCAGGCCTTCCGGCCCGCGGCGCAACTTCCACTTCGTCTCGCCGGTCTGCAGGCTGATTTCGGCCAGCCCGTGCTTCTCCATCATCTCGACGAGCTGCTGGAGCGCTTCGAGACTGAAGGGGGAATCGACGGTCGATGGCCGCGGCTGGTCTGCCGAGGCATCGTCGGAGGCGGTCACATCTTCAGAGGTCTCGTCGCTCATGCCGCTTGCACCTCATTCCCGGCGCGGGGTTGTCGGCTCGTCTGTCTGTCGGTCGATTCGGGGTGAGAGTAGCCGGAAGTCGGTCCGGCGTGAAGAGAAGCGGGCGAAACCGTAGCGTCCGCCGTGCCGAACGCGACAGATGCCCGACGCGAACCGCGGCAGGAATGGATGCCCCCCCGATCACGCTAGCGCAACCTGTTCCATCTCACGAGGTAGTGTCGAGAGCACTTCGCAGCCGTCGCGGGTGACCAGCACGTCGTCTTCGATCCGCACGCCGCCGACGCCCGGCAGATAGATGCCCGGCTCGATCGTCATCACCATGCCGGCTTTGAGCACGTCCTTCGAAATCGCGCTGAGGCGCACCGATTCGTGGACCTGCAAGCCGATGCCGTGACCAAGGCCGTGCCCGAAGTTTTTGCCGTAACCTGCGGCTTCGATGACGTTTCTGGGGGCCGCGTCGACGTCGGCCGCCTTCGCGCCCTGCCGGACCGCGGCAATACCCGCCTGCCGGGCTTCATCGACCACGCGATGGATCTTCTGCATCCGGGCCGGCACCTTGCCGGTGGCGAACGTGCGGGTGAGGTCGCTGACATACCCGCCCGGTCCGCAGGCTCCCCAGTCGATCAGCAGCAGCCCGTCGTCGCCGATCCGCCTTCGTGTCGGGCGATAGTGCGGTAAAGCGGCCCGATCTCCGGCGGCGACGATCGGCTCGAACGAAACGCCCTTCGCGCCGAATCGACGCAGCGTCGCTTCGATCTCATGCGACGCTTCGATTTCGGTCTGGTCGGGCGTCAGTCCGGCCGTCACGACGCGGAAGGCGCGTTCGGCGAGGCGGACGGCTTCGCGGATCTCGGCGATCTCACCGGCGTCCTTGACGGCTCTCAACTGCTCGACAAGCCCTTGCAGCGGCGTCAGTTCGGTGGTCTTCGCCGCATCGCGAAGCTGTTCCCAGAAGCGGAACGACACCTCGTCGGCTTCGAACCCGACCCGGCCGGGCTTCGCGTTCGTCAAGACGCCGGCGACCGCGGCGACGAGGCTCGTCTTCTGCGTGCGGACATGGGCTTCCAGCCCCGGACATTCCTCCTCGATCTGCGTCGCAAACCGGCTGTCGCTGATCAACAGCGTGACTTTCGGCCCGAGCAGCAGAAAGGTCGAGTCGCCCGTGAATCCGGTGAGATACCGGACGTTGACCTCGCTCGTCACGAGAATCGCACCGGCCTCGGTGGACTTCAGACTCTTGAGCAGTCGCTCGCGGCGAGCAGCGTGACGGTCGGACATGTGCTTGGGTTGAGAGTTGAGGGTTGAGAGTTGAGAGTGGTGGTGGCGAATATCCGCCTCGAAGCCCACCGGCTGCGGCCGGTGGGTCCGAGCCGGTCAGGATGCCATTCCACGTTCGCATCGCTTCCATCGCAACCGTCACCCATGTCCGAAACGCACCCCACCTCTGATGCCACGATCGACCTGGCACGGGCCGACCGCTGCGGGTTTCCCGAGGTCGTCTACGGTCCCGGCAAGCGGCCCGAGACGGTCGCCGAGATCTTCGCCGTCCAGCAGTCGCACGGGCAGGCGTGCCTGGCGACGCGCGTCGATGCCGATCAGACCGAAGCGGTCCGGAATCGCTTTCCGCAGGCGATCGCGAACGAAATCGCGAGAACGATTCGACTGCCGGCCCCTGTAGGGAACGCCCTCCGTGGCGTTCCGCCGGAGACGAGTGCGAGGGTGGCGGGGTCTAAGCCCGAAGGGCGTGGCCCCGAAGGGGTCGCGTCCGATGAGGACGAACCGGATCGGACGCCACTCGTCCGGGGTCACGGGCATTCGCCCTTAGACCCCGCCACCCTCGCGTCAGAAACATCCGCGGAACGCCACGGAGGGCGTTCCCTACAGGACGGAACGCAAACCGGCTTCGTCGCCGTGCTGACGGCGGGAACCACCGACCGGCCCGTCGCCGAGGAAGCCGTCGAGACGCTGCGGTGGATGAACGTCGGCGTCGAGTTGATCATGGACATCGGAGTCGCCGGTCCGCAGCGATTGCTCGATGCGAAACCGCGGTTCGTTCATGCCGACGCGATCGTCGTCGCCGCGGGAATGGAAGGCGCCCTGCCGAGCGTCGTCGGCGGCCACGTCGCCTGCCCGGTGATCGCCGTGCCGACGAGCGTCGGCTACGGCGCGGCGTTCGGCGGTATCGCGGCCTTACTTGGTATGCTCAACAGCTGCGCCTCGAACGTGACGGTGGTCAACATCGACGCCGGCTTCAAAGCGGGCTATGTCGCAGGTCTGATCGCGCGGCGGATGGAGAAGTAGTAAGGTCTCTCGCAAAGGCGCGAAGGACGCAAAGGATTGATCTGCTGATGCCATAAAGGTGGAAACGTGCGGAGTGGCACCGATGCGGCGGTGGTACAACTACGTCGGTCCGAGCGACATCGCTGACCGTGTGCGACAATCCCCTGCAGGTACGCCGGTTACCTCGGTCGATGATATTCGGCGGTGGGTGAGTGTCCGCCTCAACGGTCATCGCGGC
This sequence comes from Planctomycetaceae bacterium, assembly GCA_049790855.1. Lineage (GTDB taxonomy): Bacteria > Planctomycetota > Planctomycetia > Planctomycetales > Planctomycetaceae > JACCRE01. The sequence goes on from JBAQZJ010000144.1 coordinate 2,724, forward strand.
GCAGTTACGGCAACTTACGTCGTTGATGCGGCCGGAACACTGCGACTGGCCGACCGGCATAGCGAGCATGTCGCCTGTGCCGCCGGAGCGCCGGTGCGAGCGGCCGGGGAGATTACGCTCGCCATCCCGTCGGGTGTGGTCGAGGTCGATGCCGTCACAAACCTTTCGACCGGTTACTGCCCAGAGCCGGAGTCTTGGCAGGCACTCGCGGATGCGTTGGTCTCTGTCGGAGTCACGCCGCCCGACGGATATGAACACGCGTTCGAGTTCCGCCGGTGCCCGAACTGCCGCACAACGAACGTCGTGAAGGACGGAATTTTTGAGTGCGCTGTCTGCGGTGCGGAACTGCCGCGCCAATGGAACTTTGATGGCCGATGAAGCTCATCGGACGTCATGCTCTCACCCGTGAGAGGAGCTTGTAATTTTCCTTGCGCCCTTTGCGCCTTTGCGAGAGACATCCGCGATGAACCTCGAACGCATTACGAAGCTCCCCTCTCCGCCGGCGCGCGACGACGACTCCCACAAGGGGACCTACGGTCGCGTGCTGATCGTCGCGGGGGGCCGCGGCATGGCCGGGGCGGCGAGTCTGACGGGGCTGGGGGCGCTGCGCGGCGGAGCCGGGCTGGTCGATCTTGCGGTGCCGGCGGGCGTCGTGGGCATCGTCTCGGGCATCGAGCCGAGCTATCTGGTGCATCCGCTTCCTGAAGACATCGCCGGCTTCGTGACGACCGGCCCGCGGGAGGAACCGCTCGCGTCGCTGCTCGACGGCAAGGACGCGCTCGCCGTCGGACCGGGTCTCGGGCAGTCGCGGGCCGTCGTGAAACTCGTCGCGCGGCTCTACGAAAAGTTCCCCGGTCCGGCGGTGTTTGACGCCGATGCACTGAACGCCCTCGCAAAGTCACCCAAATCGCTCGCCAGGCCCGGCGGGCCGCGGGTGCTCACACCGCATCCCGGCGAGTTCGCCCGGCTGATCGACAGCGACACCAAGGGCGTGCAGTCCGACCGCGAGAGCCTCGCCGCGACGTTCGCCGCCGAGCGAGGCGTCGTGTTGCTGCTCAAGGGGCATCGCACGATCGTCACCGACGGCGCTCGAATCGTCGTCAACGAGACCGGCAACAGCGGCATGGCGACCGGCGGCTGCGGCGACGTGTTGACCGGTTTGATCGCCGCCTTGCTCGCTCAGAAGATGGACCCGTTCGACGCCGCGCAGTTCGCGGCGCACCTCCACGGCCTCGCCGGCGACCTCGCTGCCGAGAAACTCTCCAAGCCGGGCCTGATCGCCAGCGACGTCGCGTGGTCTCTCACGCAGGCCTGGAAGAGCATCGGAATGTAGGAGCGTCCAGACAAAACCTCGAAAGGTGTTCCCGCTGCCCGCATCGCCGGCCCGCTCTTTGCCTCTGGGCGTAGGTTTCTCTACATTTCGAGGCAGCATCGGCATCGTGTTGTTGCCGGTGGTCGAAATCTTTGAGGAGTTTTGACGGTGGAAATCGGTGATCGGAGAGTGCCGCCGGATTCCCAAACTTGATCGTCAAAGTTCATGAGGGCGTTCCCTGCAGCGCGTGTTATCGCACGCCGAGGACGCGGACGGTTTTGAGCACTTCGCGGCCGGTGAGCAACCCCGTCAGGTTGCCGAGGAACTCGGGCGAAAGATACCAGCGGCCGAGCACGTCGAACATCGGTTGGAGCTTCGCCTCGGTGAGGCCGAACTTCGCCTTGAGCGGGGTCGCCTCGTCGGGCGGCAGGTCTTCAAACTGGCTGACCAGCAGGAAATCGCCCTCGCTGGCAAGATTCAGGTGCAGCCCTCGAAATTCGCTGGCGAGCATCGACTCGATCGTCGGCAGGAACTCATGCGGGCCGCCGACCAGGTAAGATTCGATGACGTCAGGATCCGATTCGACGACTTGCGCGCTGGTTTCGCAGACGGCGTACAGCACCGCTTCGTCGACGAGGTCGGCCTCGACCGTTTCGCAGGCGACGTGCCTGGCCCACGTCGCGGCGAGCAGGTCGAGCTGCACGTGAGCCGGCACGGTCCGCAGAAACGGCACTTCCGTCAGAAACCCGAAGGTCTCGTGCGGATCGCTCTCGATCTGATCGGCCAGGGCGATGCGTTCGAGCGTCTCTCGGAAGGCGATCCGAAAGGCGAGATAGCACAGGGTGCTTTGCGGCAGCGTATCGTTGGAAATCGTGAGCACGGTCGGCGTTCCGGTCGTCGGCGCGTGAAGGGAACCCGGCCGTCCGTGACGGGTTTCGTCGATTCGACACGCCTATCGTCCGCGCCCGAAGGGTCTCGTGCAATCCGGGGATGAGCCGAATTCCTGCCGGGCGACGTTCCGAACGAGAGTTCCCCGCATCGGTCCCTACGAGCGCAACGAACTCGACAATCCGACCCCTCTCGCCAGATTACGCAGATTATGGCGAGACGGAGAGGACACGCTTGAACCGCAAGGCCGCCGCACCGTAGAATTCCGCGGCAATTCGCCGGGCTGCCGCGCGGTCCGGATCCTGTTCGACTTTCGAGACGCGGCCCTTCGGGGCCGCGCTTTTCGTTCTGATGGCCGAAGATTTCTACCAAGTCCTCGGCGTGAAAAAAGATGCCTCGGCGGATGAAATCCGCAAGGTCTATCGCAAGCTTTCACGCGAAAATCACCCCGACGTCAAACCCGACGACAAGCCCGCCTCCGAGAAGTTCAAAAAGGTCCAGGAAGCCTACGCCGTCCTCGGCGACGCCGAGAAACGCGCGCAGTACGACCGCTACGGGCACGCCTTTCATCAGGCGGGCGGCGGGCGCGCCCATCCCTGGCACGGCGCTGGCGGCGGACAGGGAGGCGCCGGCCCGGTCGATCTCGGCGACCTGTTCGGCGAAGGCATCGACCTCAGCGATCTGTTCGGCGGCTTCGCCGGCCGCGGCGGGTTCGGCGGCGGACGACGCGGACCGGGCGCCCGTCCGGCGAAAGGGCAGGATCTGCGCACCGACGTCACGGTGCCGTTCCTCGTCGCGGCCGAGGGGGGGCAGCACGAAATTTCGCTCCAGCGGGCCGGCAAGACAGACCGGATTACGGTCAAGATTCCCGCCGGACTGAGCGACGGAAGCACGATCCGACTGGCCGGCGAAGGGCATCCCGGTGCGGCCGGCGGCCCTGCCGGCGATCTGTTGCCGACGGTGCACGTCGCGCCGCATCCCTACTTCCGTCGCGACGGAAACGACCTGTCGGTCGACGTGCCGATCACGCCGGCGGAAGCCGCGCTCGGCGCGAAGGTCGAGGCTCCGACACTCAGCGAAGGCCACGTCGTCGTCACGCTTCCCCCCGGCACCAACAGCGGCCGCAAGCTCCGGCTCCGCGGCAAAGGCATTCCTGACCGCAAGACCGGCGCCCGCGGCGACCTGTACAT
>JBAQZJ010000145.1:0-3919 GCA_049790855.1 Planctomycetaceae bacterium
TCTCACAGCACCCCCAGCCGTTCGCCGATCTCCCGCAGCACTACGACGTCGCTGTCCGGTCGCGAAACGCTCTTCGGATGCGTGCGGTCGGTCGTCGTCCAGCCGCGGAGTTTGAGGAACTGAGCGGCGTTGTGTTTGTAGCCCGGTCCCGGAGAGCGGAAGGCGAACATGCCGAGGTATTGCAGCAGGTCGTTCAGTTCGTAGAACGCCGCGTCGCCGGCTTCCCACAACGCATCACGTTTCGCGAACAAGTCGGGGGCGAAGGTGCTCAGCCCGAGCAAATAATCGCTGCCGTATATCAACATGTCGATCGCGAAGTCGTTGCCGGTATAGACGGTGAAATCGGGCCGTTTCGCATCCCGCAACTTCAGCCGCTGCCATTCCGGCTCGCGATGAAACGACGAGTGCTTCGCGCCGACGCACTGCGGAATCTCCATCAGCCCGGCATACGTTTCGAGATCGTAGATCGCCCCGAAGGGTGCGAGTGACGTCGTCAACTCGAAACCGAGAAACCGGTCGCACGCCGTCGCAATCTCGCGATAGGACCGCAGCACCTCTTCTCCGCCCTGTCGGGACAATCCGTATGACGGAAAGATCACGGGCAGTCCGCTGCGCTGTTCGATCGACTCGATCTGCCGCTTGTAGCCGTCGCCGTCGAATGCGTCGCCCGGACGATCTCCGACGAACGCCCCGGCCACGAACGGCCGTCCGCCGAGAGCACTCTTCGTCCGGTCGAGCACATCGTTCTGTTCGGCGTCTGAAAGCAGGTTGACGTAGCCGGTGTCCATGTTGACCGCCGGCGTCAGCCCTGCGTCGGCAGTCCGCAAGACGTGGGCCTCGAACGACGGCCAGTCGATCGTGGCGTCGTCAAGAAACGGCAGCAGGATCGCCGAGATTCCGGTGATCGGGCGGCGGGGACGAAGCATCGACAGCGGATCGATCATGGCGGGTTCTCGATGAAGAATGGTCATTTCGATCGCTTCGAGGCCTCGTCCAAACGTTCTAACGTCTTTCGCGCTGATCTATCGGGAGCCGGCGGGAACGCTTGCTTGACGGAACATCCCAAATCTGGGATAGACTGTCCATGAGCGGCGGCGATAAGCCCCTGTTCTGGATCGGCTCCAGTCTCGAAGATCTATCGAGCTTTCCGCTCGAAGTGAAGTAAGGTGATGGGTTTCGCGTTGCGGCAGGCCCAGCAGGGGGCGAAACACGTTCATGCGAAGCCTCTCAAAGGTCAGAAAGGGGCAAGCGTGCTGGAAGTCGTGACCGACCACGACACCGACACGTTCTGCGGCGTGTATACGGTCAAGTTCCGAGGGGCAGTCTACGTGCTGCACGCTTTTCAGAAGAAGTCGAAGAGCGGCAGGAAGACTCCGAAACCGGACCTCGAACTGATCGAACGACGACTGAGAATGGCGAAGGAACACTATGAACGCTGGATCGAAACCCAAACGCTCGACGAAGAAAGCGGAGGCCGTGGCGCCGGGTAGCGGGAACGTCTTCGCAGACCTGGGCGTTCCGAATGCCGGCGTGGCGCTGGCGAAGGCGAACCTGGCTCATCGGATCTGCGAAATCATCGGCGAGCGGAAGCTGACCCAGACGAAAGCCGCTTCGCTGCTGGGCGTGACCCAGCCAAAGGTCTCGGATCTGATGCGCGGGAAGCTCGACGGCTTCACGGTCGATCGGTTGTTGAGGTTTCTGAATCGGCTCGATCAGGACGTCGAGATCTCCATCCGCCCGGCGAAGGGTTCCTTGCGGCCGGCGGGAACCCGCGTGGTCCGTTCCTGATCGGACTGGCCGGCGTGCCGGGTGGTCGTGCGCGGTGTGAATCGTACAATCATCGGACGCCGATGACTGTCGCCGCCCCTCATCCTTTGCTCGAATGACTCAACGACGCGCAGCGTCGCGCGGTCGTTCACGACGAGACGCCGTTGCTGATCGTTGCGGGAGCCGGCACCGGCAGGGGCGACAGAATTGCGCGTCTGTCGCCCCTGCCGGGGCTGGGGACGATTATGAAAACTGACCTTTGGTTGCAGGCCAGGAGTGAGGGGAGCCGCTTGACTCGCATCGCGCAAACTCGTCGAAATCCCTCGGCATCGGACATTTGCAAGACACAGGTGTTCCCACAAGACATCCCCTCACCCCTCTCCCCAGGGGAGAGGGGGACCGACGACACAGCCGCGTCCGACCAGTTTCCAGGCATTGCGGGACGTAACTCATGCCATTTCATCGACTGATCTCTCCCGTGCTGCTGGTCGGCATCCTGATGGGAACGCTGTCCACCAGTCCCGTCGAAGCGCAGACTCGTCGTTCGCCGCAAGCGGGGAACCGGGCCGCGACGGCGAAGGCTGGGCCGCAGGACTTCCGTTCGCGGCACTTCCTCGTTCATACCGACCTGCCCGCCGAGGAGGCGCGCGACCTGCTCAAGCGGCTGGAAACGATGCTGGGCATCATCAGCCGTTTTTGGGGCCAGCCGAACCGTAAGACGATCGAATGTTACGTCGTCAAGGATCTCGCCAACTGGCCCGACGGCTTCTTCCCGGCTCGGGCGTTGGAATATCTGCAAGGGAACGCAGGCGTCACGCTGACCTTGAAGAGCGTCGACCGCCGGACCGGCCGGGCCGTGGCGGCACTTCCCGTCGTGTACGCGGTCGCCGACCACGGCACGCCGCAGCACGAAGCAGTGCATGCCTACTGCCAGCAGAACTTCGGAGACGTGGGGCCGACCTGGTACTCCGAAGGCATGGCCGAGATGGGGAACTACTGGCGCGAAGACGACGCGTCGGTGCTGCTGCCCGACGTCGTGCTGGAACACCTGCAGGACAGCGAACCGAAGCCGTTGCTCGCCATCGTCGACAACACCGACCAGACGGGCGACTCGTGGGAGAACTACGCCTGGCGCTGGGCACTTTGTCACCTGCTGGCGAACAATCCGAATTACTCGCCGCGGTTTCGCCCGCTGGGCCTGAACCTGCTGCTCGGCAAAGGAGATTCGTTCGAGCAGACGTACGGATCGATGGGAGCCGAGATCGAGTTCGAATATCACTTCTTTCTGGAGCATCTCGAAAACGGCCTGCGCGCCGACCTGATCGCCTGGGACTGGAAAGCGAAATTCCAGCCGGCTCCCGCGACTCGCTCGCTCGTCGCTGCCGTCGAAGCGGACCACGGCTGGCAGCCCAGCCGGCTGCGCGTCGAAGTCGGCAAAGAGTATCACCTCTCGGCGACCGGCAACTGGAAGGTCGAGGCGGACGGCGAGGAACTGACGGCCGACGGAAACGCCGACGGACAGGGAAAGCTCGTGGGGATCGTCCTCGACCCGGAAACGCGAACGCTCGGTGAGCCGTTCGATCTGGGAGCGGATCTGACCTTTACGGCATCGTCCGGCGGAAACCTCTATCTTCGCTGCCGTGACGACTGGGCGGCCATCGGCGACAACTCGGGCAAAGTCAACACTCGGATCAAGCTCGCGAGGTAGTGGACCGTCCATGCCACTGTGATGGGTGGCATGCCTTCGCCGAAGGCGTAGGCATGCTTCGCGCCGCCATGCCTTCGGCCTATCGGCCGAAGGCATGCCACCCACGATTCCAGACAAGACGCTGTAATAGTAGAGCGACAACCCTGAGATGTGGGTCGGCGCATACGGCAGGAAGGAACCACGGATGAACACGGATCAAGAACCAGGTGTTGGCGCGTCGTCGTTCAAGGTCTTTGATTCTCGCATGCCGCGCTGATTCCATCCGCGTCAACCCGTGTGATCCGCGAGATCCGTGGTCCTGCCCGGCGCTGCGATCGACTCACCCTTTGAGGACGGTCGCTCCAGTCGGCCAGTTTCTGTGGTAGGCCGGCGTCGGTCGTGGGGCAGTTTGGTGGATTGTCGCCTTTCGCTCCGCGAAAGGACGCCCTTTCGCGGAGCGAAAGG
>JBAQZJ010000146.1:0-5017 GCA_049790855.1 Planctomycetaceae bacterium
CCCGCGAAGTGGGCACCGAAGGCAAGCTCGGCGGGCAGGCTGACGTGAAGGGCGTTGCCGGCACGTGGAAGGATTTGACCGACAGCGTCAACTCGATGGGAGGCAACCTGACCGACCAGGTGCGAAACATCGCCGCCGTGACGACCGCCGTCGCCACCGGCGACCTCTCCCGCAAGATCACCGTCGACGCGAAGGGCGAGATTCTGGAGCTGAAGAACACCATCAACACGATGGTCGATCAGCTCAGTTCGTTCGCGTCGGAAGTCACCCGCGTCGCCCGCGAAGTGGGCACCGAAGGCAAGCTCGGCGGGCAGGCTGACGTGAAGGGCGTTGCCGGCACGTGGAAGGATTTGACCGACAGCGTCAACTCGATGGCCGGGAACCTGACCGATCAGGTGCGGAACATCGCCGCCGTGACGACCGCCGTCGCTACCGGCGATCTCTCGCGCAAGATCACCGTCGACGTGAAGGGTGAGATTCTGGAGTTGAAGAACACCATCAACACGATGGTCGATCAACTCAGTTCGTTCGCGTCGGAAGTGACCCGCGTCGCTCGCGAAGTGGGCACCGAAGGCAAGCTCGGCGGGCAGGCGCGCGTCGAAGGCGTTTCGGGCACGTGGAAGGATCTGACCGACAGCGTGAACATGATGGCCGCCAACCTGACGGGCCAGGTTCGCGGCATCGCCAAGGTCGTGACCGCCGTCGCCAACGGCGATCTGAAACGGAAGCTGACGGTCGAGGCGCAGGGCGAGATCGCCGAACTCGCCAATACCATCAACAGCATGATCGACACGCTGGCGACGTTCGCCGATCAGGTGACGACCGTGGCTCGCGAGGTGGGTGTCGAAGGCCAACTCGGCGGACAGGCGAAGGTGCCCGGCGCGTCGGGAACGTGGAAGGCGCTCACCGAAAACGTCAACCAGCTCGCCGACAACCTCACCCGGCAGGTGCGAGCGATCGCCGACGTGGCGACCGCGGTGACGAAGGGCGACCTGACGCGATCGATCGCCCTCGACGCCCAAGGCGAGATGGCGGCGCTGAAAGACACGATCAACGAAATGATTCGGAACCTCAAGGACACGACGCTCAAGAACAGCGAGCAGGACTGGCTGAAGACGAACCTCGCTCAGTTCAGCCGGATGCTTCAAGGGCAGCGCGACCTGACGAACATCGGCCGGATGGTGCTTTCGGAACTCTGCCCGATGGTCGCCGCCCGGCAGGCCGAGTTCTACGTGCTGAGCCAGGAGGACGCCGACGGCCCGTGCCTGACGCTGCTGGCAAGCTACGCGTCGGAAGGGCAAGGAGCGATCGGCAAGCGCATCCGCATCGGCGAAGGCATCGTCGGGCAGTGCGCCGTCGAGAAGCAGAAGATCGTCCTCAACAGGGTGCCTCCCGACTATCTGCGGATCGCGTCGGCGCTCGGCGAGGCTCCCCCGTGCAGCATCATGGTCCTGCCGCTGGTGTTCGAGGGCCAGGTCCGCGGCGTGCTGGAACTGGCCTCGTTCGTGGGCTTCAACCCGACGCACGAGGCGTTGCTCGATCAGCTCACCGAGTCGATCGGCATCGTGCTCAACACGATCGAAGCCAACATGCGGACCGAAGGGCTGTTGCAGCAGTCGCAGTCGCTCGCCCAGCAGCTGCAGACCCGCCAGGAAGAGCTGCAGATCACGAACCAGGAGTTCCAGGAGAAGGCCCGGCTGCTCGCCGAGCAGAACCAGGAGGTCGAGCGCAAGAACTCCGAGATCGAGCAGGCGCGGCAACAGCTCGAAGAGAAGGCCAAGCAGCTCGCCCTGACGTCGAAGTACAAATCCGAGTTCCTCGCGAACATGTCGCACGAGCTGCGCACGCCGCTCAACAGCCTGCTGATCCTCTCCGACCAGCTCTCGAAGAACCCCGACGGCAACCTGACGGCGAAGCAGACCGAGTTCTCCAAGACGATCCACTCGTCGGGCAACGACCTGCTGATGCTCATCAACGACATCCTCGACCTGTCGAAGATCGAGTCGGGCACCGTCGTCGTCGACGCCGGCGAATTGCGTTTCGACGACCTCGAAGGCTACGTCGAAAGGACGTTCCGGCACGTCGCCGAATCGAAGGGGGTCGGTTTCGCGATCACGTTCGATCCGCGACTTCCCAAGACGATGTTCACCGATGCCAAACGGCTCCAGCAGATCATCAAGAACCTGCTGTCCAACGCGTTCAAGTTCACCAATCAGGGCCGCGTCGGCCTGACGATCTCGCCGGCGCACAACGGCTGGGGCCGCGACAACGATCGGCTGAACCGGGCGAGCGACGTGCTCGCGTTCACCGTCGCCGACACCGGCATCGGCATTCCCGCCGACAAGCAGCTCATCATCTTCGAGGCGTTCCAGCAGGCCGACGGCTCGACGAGCCGCAAATACGGCGGGACGGGGCTGGGGCTGGCCATCAGCCGCGAATTGTCGCGCCTGCTGGGCGGGGAGATCCGACTGTCGTCGACGGCCGGCCGCGGTAGCACCTTCACGCTCTATCTACCGGCCAGCTACTCGCCGCCCCGCAGCAGCCGTCGAGCCGGCGCCGAAGGACCGGCGAATCGGCAGAACGCCTCGGTCGAGCGGAATGCCTTGATCGACGGCGCGACGATCACCGAAAGGCCGCCGGCGCGGCTCGAAGCCGCGACGTTCGAACCTCCCGAGCCGGCGCTGGAGCGTCTGGCGAACGAAGCCGACGACGACCGGAGCCGGGTGCGACCCGGCGATCGCGTGCTGCTGATCGTCGAGAACGACCTGGCGTTCGCACGTTTCCTGCTCGATGCAGGCCGCAAAAAGGGATTCAAGGGGCTGGTGACCGCACTCGGCGCGGCGGCGCTGGCGATGGCGCGCGAGTATCGCCCCTCGGCGATCACCCTCGATCTGCACCTCGACGACATCGACGGCCGGCGGGTTCTCGAACGCCTGAAGGACGACCTCGACACCCGCCATATTCCGGTCTGCGTGATTTCGACCGACGAGTCGCGCGAACCGGCGCTCGATGCCGGGGCGCGGGCGTTCCTCACCAAGCCGTTGCAAGACGCCGACGTGCTCGAGGGCCTGCTCGACGCGATCGGCGAGTTCGTCGACCGTCCGACGAGAAACCTGTTGGTCGTCGAGCCGGGCGGCGATCGACGCAGTCGGATCCTCGAAACGGTCGACGCCGAAGACATGCAGATCTTCACCGCCCCCGACGCCTCCTCCGGTTTGCAGATTCTCGCGGATCGGCCGATCGACTGCGTGATCGTCGGCGCCGGGGCCGCGGAGTTCGCCGACGGACTGTCGGCAGACGGCGCCGCCGTCTCGCCGCCGTTTTCGCGGTTGCCGGTGATCGTCTATGACGACGACGAAGCCCGCGACGAGGACGGCGTGTGGCGGCGGGTTTCAGAGGTCTGCACGGTCCGCCGCACCCATTCGACCGGCCGATTGCTCGACCTCAGCACGGCGTTCCTGCATCGCGACGTGGCGCGGCTGCCCGACAGCATGCGTCAACTGCTCGTCGACATGCACCAGTCCGACCGGATTCTCGTCGGCAAGACGGTGCTCATCGTCGACGACGACATGCGGAACATCTTCGCGCTGTCGACCGTCCTCGAAGACCACGACATGGTGATCCTCTCGGCCGACAACGGCCGCGACGCGATCAAAACGCTTCTCGGCGAGACGGACGTCGACATCGTGCTCATGGACATTATGATGCCCGAAATGGACGGCATGGAGACGATGCGCGAGATCCGGAAGGTCTCGCGATTGAAAGACCTGCCGATCGTCGCGGTGACCGCCAAGGCGATGAAAGGAGACCGTGAGAAGTGTATCGAAGCCGGCGCGTGGGACTATCTTTCCAAACCGGTCGACACCGATCAGCTTCTCGCCGTGCTTTGCGCCTGGCTGCGACGTCAGGGTGCTGCCGGATGACGTGTCGCAAGAGCGAGGCCGCGCGGTGGTCCGTTTGAAGCGGGGACGCATTGAGAGTGACTGGGGACGGCCTTCATCGGCGTCGGAGGAGATGAAAGACGCTCGCCGGCCCGCCCCCAGTCGGACGCCGATCGACGCGCGACTGGGGGCGACGCGATCGCGCTATGCATGAAATCCCCGCTCACTGCGCGTCGTCCCCAGCCTCCCTCGAGTTCATGCAGACCGTGTGCCGCCACAGAAACCCGGAAAACCCGCGTCCACCCCGGCTGGACTCTCGACGACTGCCGCGAACAATGACCGTTTGAGCCGGGCTTTGACAACCCCCGAGGAGGCCTTGCCGGATCCGATGATGGCCGATGACGCTAAGACGAGCATTCTGATCGTCGACGACCTCCCTGAGAAAATTCTGGCCTATCGGTCGGTGCTCGAAGAACTGGGGCAGGATCTCGTCACTGCCGGCTCGGGGGCCGAGGCGCTCAAACAGGTTCTCAAGAACGACTTCGCCGTCATTCTGCTCGACGTGAACATGCCCGATATGGACGGTTTCGAAACCGCCCGGCTGATCCGCCAGCGGAGGCTGTCGGCGCATGTTCCGATCATCTTCCTGACGGCGTTCGCCGATGAAGTTCGCACGGCGGAAGGTTACGCGACGGGGGGCGTCGATTACCTGCCGACGCCGGTCGTTCCCGAAATCCTGCGGGCGAAGGTTCGCGTGTTCGTCGACCTGTATCAGATGCGGCAGCAGGTCGCGCAGAAGGCGGAAGAGCAGGCGCTGCGCGCCGCCGCCGAAGAAGCGGCCGGTCGATCGGAATTTCTTGCCGAAGCCAGCCGGACAATCGCCAGTTCGCTCGACGTCGAGACGACGTTGCACGGCATTTCGCGTGTCGCCGTGCCGTTTCTCGCCGACGTCGGCCTGTCATGCCTGCTGGACAGGGAAGGCCGGGCCGGGCTGGCCGAACTCGCCTGGGCCGATAGGGACGCCGATGGACCCTCGTCCGTCCGGCTCTCGGCACGCGGCACCTTTCGGCCGGTCGGGCGACTCGCCGCTGCGATCGCACGCACCGCCGCTTCGGGTCAGGGGGAGCAACTCGACG
>JBAQZJ010000147.1:0-18683 GCA_049790855.1 Planctomycetaceae bacterium
CAGGCCTTGAGCACCCGCTCACGCAACTCCATCGGCAACGCCATCTCCATCCCTCCGCTCAGAAACTCCGTTCCCACACTCCAACAACTCTAGCGCCGCCACTCTTTCTGGAAACCGCTGTAGTGCGGATTAGCGCCGATTAGTGTTCCCCCCCAAAGCTCTTTGTCATTCTCTGGTCACGAACTCGTCGAGGTTCAACAGCGTTCGGGCGATCATCAGCCAGGCGGTTTCAGGGTGTTTCTCCTGCTGCTCGTGCAGCATGGCCAGCAGGGTTTCGCGTTCTTCCGAAGTCGGTTCGCGGGCGAGGCAAAGCCGGAAGGCGTGTTCGAGGCGGGCGGTGTCGTCGGCGAGCGGGGCGGTTTGAACTCGATCGGCCAAGCCTTCCGCCAGTTCGACGAACACCTGGTCGTTCGCGAGATGCAGCGCCTGAAGCGGCGTGTTGCTGCGGTTCCGGCGGGTGCAGGACGTCTGGGCGTCGGGACCGTCGAAGGTCGTCATCAACGGGTGCTGGCTCTGTCGCCAGAGGAACGTGTACATGCCGCGTCGGTAGCGATCACCGTGTTCGTCGGCGACCCACTTGCGCTGTGACTGCGTGAAACTGAAGACTTCGTCCGGTTGAGGCGGGAAGACGCCGGGACCGCCGAGTTCTTCGCACAGAAGCCCACTCGCGCTGAGGGCCGCGTCGCGCAGAATCTCCGCCTCAACCCGCAGCCGGTTCTGACGGGCGAGCAGTTCATTTCGCGGATCTTTGGCGAAGGCGTCGTCGCGCCAAGTCGACGACTGCCGGTAGGTCGCACTGGTCACGATCAGGCGGTGGACGTGCTTGTAGTTCCAGCCACTGCGGACGAACTCTTCGGCAAGCCAGTCGAGTAGTTTCGGATGCGTCGGAAACGAACCCTGCACGCCGAAATCGTTCTCGGTTTCGACCAGCCCCCGGCCGAAGCAGCGCTGCCAGAGACGATTGACGACGACCCGCGGCGTCAGCGGATGATCGTCGCGAACCAGCCAGCGGGCGAGATCGAGCCGCGTCGCGGATTCGCTCGAGGCGTCCAAGGGCGGCAAACTCGCAAACGTGTCGGGCCGGACTTCCTCGCCGAGGTTGAGGAAGTCGCCGCGAATGTGGATGTGCGATTTTCGTGGATCCGACTGCGAGCGGATAATCAAAGTCTTCAGAATCTCGCCCTGAAGCCGTTTCCGCTGTGCTTCGACTTCGGCGATGCGACCGTGGCGTTTCTCAGCCAGTGCCTTTTCCAATTCACCGCGACGTGCCTCGGAGTCGGCCAGCGATGCATCCGTCAGTCGCCTCTGAATTGCAATGGGCAATCCGACGAATGCGGGGGCCGCGTCGGACACAGACAGCCGCATTCGACCGAGCGTGTAATACGACGGTTGATGCGCGAAGGTGAGCCGGATCTCGATCGGTGTTTCTTCCGACGTTTCGATCGGTTCTGAGAGGGTGAAAATCGCCGTTCGATCGACGTTCTGATTCCCTTCTTTGGTCGTGATCGCCCAGCCCTTCGAGCGGTCGCCCTCGAGCGCCTGACTGACGTGGTAGTTTTCCTGACTATGATCGGCGACCGCACGCTGGAAGCCGACGGGGCGACCAGCGACCGTCGCGTCGATGCGACTGAGGACGAAGTTCCCGTTTCCGGCGCGCCCTGGACCGCCCTTCGGCAGCGATTCGTGCGTCAGCGCTTCCAGGCGGATCGCCGTCACTCGTCCCGCAGGAAGCGTCGCGTGAACGTGGTAGACGTCGGTCGTCGGAACGCTGTCGCCGGTCGCGAGGATCGAGTTGTCGCCAAGAATCGTCAGAGTGCTGCCGACCTCGGCTGAAACGGAACTTGGCGTCAGATTGGCCCACGGGTGAGTCGCCGCTTCGTCGGCGGCGGCGAGCAGCGCCTTCACCTCTTCCTCGGTCGCCGTCGGTGCCGTTGATTCCGCTTTCAATCGTTCGATCGTGTCAGCCAGTGTCGCGAGATCCCGTTGCTGCGCCGGTGTCGGCAGCGGCAGCGTCGGTTCATCGACCGAGTTCGAGAACGCATAAAGCTGGTAATACTCCTGCTGCGAGATCGCATCGAACTTGTGATCGTGACACTGAGAACAACCGACCGTCAGACCGAGCCAGACGGAGCCGATCGTGTTCGTGCGGTCGACGGTCCGTTCGACGCGGAACTGCTCGGGATCGGTACCGCCCTCTTCGTTGAACGGCGTGTTGCGCTGGAATCCCGTGGCGACGAGTTGGTCGGTCGTCGGACCGGGCAACAGATCGGCGGCGAGTTGCTCGATGGTGAAATCGTCGAACGGCTTGTTCGCATTGAACGAGTCGATGACCCAGTCGCGGTAGGGCCACATCGTGCGGGCGCTGTCGATCGTGTAGCCGTTGCTGTCGGCGTAGCGGGCGAGGTCGAGCCAGTGTCGGGCCTGCCGCTCGCCGTAGTGAGGCGACGCCAGCAACCGATCGACGATTCGCTCGTAAGCGTCGGGCCGGTCGTCAGCGACGAACGCAGCGACTTCTTCGGGCGACGGAAGGAGTCCGACGAGATCGAGCGACACGCGACGGATCAGCGTTTCCCGGTCCGCCGGCGACGAGGGCGGCAGTTCCGCCCTTTGGAGGCGATCGAGAACGAAGGCGTCGATCGGATTTCGGCGCCACCCCTCGCTTGCCGTCGTGGGCGGAGCAATGTTCGGATCTCGTTCATACGCCCAGTGGTCGGCAAAAGGCGCACCGCGTCGTACCCATTCCTCAAGTGCCGCGATCTGCTCTGGTGTGAGGTCTTTGCCGATTTCCGGAGGCGGCATCCGTTCGAACTCGTCGTCGCTGCGAATCCTGCGGATCAGCTCGCTCTCGTCGGGTTTGCCGGGCAGAATCGCGGTCATGCCGGACGGCAGTTCCGACACCGCAACGTCGCGTTCGTCGAGGCGCAGGTCGGCTTCCTGCACACCGGGGCCGTGGCACTTGAAGCATTTGTCCGACAGGACCGGGCGGACCTTCGTCCGGAAGAACGTCGCGTCGTCGAGCGGTTCTTCACCGGCGAATGCAGGGAACGCGGCCAGAATCACCGCCAGACACCAGCCGCTGCGCATCGATGCCACCTTCGGCTCGTTCGCGGAAAATCACTTCAGGTGCGTTCCCACGATTCTATTCCCTGTCACCGTGCGAAGCACCCGACACATCGAAGAATTCTCATGGCTCAGGGCGTGTTCACCGTGCGAGACTCACTCGTGCCGACGCAGATGAGGTGAGTTTCGGTGCGAAAATAGATGCGTCCGTCGAGAATTGCCGGCGTCGCAAGCGTGATCGCATCAAGATCATTCTCGCCGACCAGCCGGAACTCTCGCGCCGATTCGACCATGTAGGCGACACCGTCTTCGTTGAGAAACAGGATCGTCGTTCCCAGCAGCAGGGGCGACGCGGAAAATCGCCCGCGCAAGCGTTCCTGCCAGAGTGTGTCACCCGTGGCCGCGTCGAGACAGACGGCGATGCCTGTGTCGCTGGTGAAATAGAGCCGCCCGTCGTGATAGAGCGGCGACGGCACATGCGGGGCGCCGCGTTTGTTCCGCCAGACGAGGTGCGTTTCGGTGACGTCGCCGTTTCCGCCGGGACGAATCGCGAGACTCGGACCATTGCGTCCCGACGTCGAGTAGATCAGTCCACCGCCCGAGACAACCATCGGGATCGCCTCTTCCGACGTGCCTTCGAGCATCCACAGCGTCTTGCCGGTCGCGGGGTCGTAGCTCGTGACGTCGAACGAGCCGTTGTAGATGAGTTCGTCGCGATCACCGACGCGCAGCAACACCGGCGTCGACCAGCCGGAGTTGTTCGGCCGCTCGCGCTTCCAGCGCTGTTCGCCGGTACGGACGTCGTATGCGGCACACAGCGATTCGCCCGACGTCTGATCCTGAATCAGGTACACGAGATCGCGATACAGGACGGGAGAGGTGCCCGGTCCGTGGATCGTCGGAAATGTTCCGACGTCGCGATGCCAGAGCCGTTCGCCGTCCATATCGCAACAGACGAGGCCGGCGTTGCCGAAGAACGCGATCACTCGTTCGCCGTCGGTCACGGGAGTCGCCGAGGCGAACGTGTTCTTCCAGTAAAGGCCCTCCTGCGTGTCGGCTTTCGGGGCCGCGTGCTGCCAGAGCGGCGAACCGTCACGGCGGTCGAAACACAGCAGCAGCCGATCGGGAGCCGCTTCCTTGTCGTCACCGCTTGCGCCTTCCGCTGTGACGAACAACCGGTGGCCCCAGATCACCGGCGAACTATTCCCGCGCCCGGGAAGTCCGGCTCTCCAGAGAACGTTCTCGTCAGCCGCCCAACTCGCCGGAATTGGCACTTCGGAATAGACGAGACCCTGCTGCGAAGGACCACGGAAACACGGCCAGTGCTTCTCGGCACCGGGGACCGGCAGCAGCGGTTCGATCGCGACCGACGGCGCAACGCCTTCCGGCAGGCGACGATCGGCGCTCGTGAGAACTTCCAGCAGCAGTGCCGGATCGTCGAACGGCACCTTCAGCTTCTTTTTCTCATGAGCCTCGCGCATCAGTTCCAGAAACCCATCGGCGATTCGCTTGCGGCGCTCATGCGCCGTCTTCAAGTCCGGATCGTTCGCAATTGCCTCGGGCCCGCCGTGGCGTTGCGCGAAGACGACGTAGTTGTCGGGCGTCGCGACCCGCTGCCACTCGGCCCGCAGATCGGTGTGAATCATCGTGCCGAGCACGGCACGGTAATCGGGATCGGTCAGGTCGCGTTCCAGTGTCTGGAGCGCCAGGCTGAGCGGGTATGCTTCGGCATTTGCTTCGTCGGCTCCGCGACAGCCGTCAGGGACGGCAACGACGAAAGCGACGAGCAACAGTCCGAGACGACTCGGCCGGCGTGCGAATCGGAAGCGATCCATCGTGGGCTTTCCCGTGCGTGAAGGTATGACCGAATTCTACACCGTGACTCGGCCTCTCTGCACCGCCGCCGGTTCGGCGGGTATCGTGCAGCGATGAGCGAACGCCGAGAGCTTTCCAGACCCGAATCGCAACGTACCGTGACGGGGCTGGGGCTGCTGTTCGGGGCGATGTATTTCGTGCAGGGCATCGGCGAGCCGACAGAAGGTCTGATCGGACAGCCGGTCAAGTCGTTTCTGGCGGGCCGCGGCCACGACGCCGGGGAGATCGCCGTCTTCTCGGCCCTGCTCGGACTGCCGTGGGCCATCAAACCCCTCTATGGCGTGTTGACGGACTTCGTCCCATTGTTCGGCATGCGACGGCGGTCGTACCTGTTGCTGGCGACGGCGGCGACCACGTTCGGGCTGTTTGCACTGTTCGCGGCATTCACCCCACGGATTTCGCGAACGTCGCTGTTGCTTGCGCTTCTGGTTCCGCAGATCGGCATCGCCGTGACCGATGTCGTGATCGACGCCCTGATGGTCGAACAAGGACAGAAATACGGCAGGACCGGGCGTTTCCAGTCGATCCAGTGGGCGGCGATTTATGCGGCGCCAATCATCGCGGCGCCGATCGGCGGATATCTTGCCGCGCAAGATCAACAACAATTCGGCTTTCTGATTTGCGCGCTGGCGGCCGCGTTTTCATTGGGACTGACGTTTCTGTTCGTCCGCGAGACGCCGCAGCCCCGCCGAACCGGAGGGTTGCGAGAAGCGTTTTCGATGTTGCGGCGGGCGGCGGCGACACCGGGTCTGCCGCTGGTGGCGGGCTTCCTGTTCCTGTGGAACTTCAACCCGTTCGCGAACGACGTTCTGTACGTCCACCTGACGAACGGGCTGGGAATTGAGGAACAACTTTATGGCTGGATCGTTTCGGCGATGGGGGCGGCCGCCGTCGTTGCGAGCATTGCCTACGGCTTTTACTGTCGTCGTGTGCCGTTCCGGGTGCTGCTTCACGTTGCGATCGCGATGGGTGTCGTGAGTGCGCTGGGCTATCTGTTCGTCGTCGGCTCGAAGTCGGCGATCGCGGTCGCGATGCTCGTGGGCTTCACCTACATGACGGGGACGCTGATCCAGCTCGACCTGGCGGCCCGAATCTGCCCGAGTGCGGTGGCAGGGACCGCATTCGCTCTACTCATGTCGGTCACGAACATCAGCCTGTCGTGGGCGATCGCTTTTGGCGGCCACGTTTACGACGCTGCGATCGAGTCGTGGGGGCCGCAGAGTGCCTTCCGAATTGTCGTGGCCCTGGGAGCGACATGCTCGCTGAGCTGCTGGGCGTTTGTGCCGGCTTTGTCGAAGCGGATGGCAGCGTGAAAGGCGAGAAATCGCCTCTCGGTGATCTGTCTCTGATGTGCGATTGCGCCCGATCGAGCAGGTGAAGACGGATTTTGCGCGGCGAGGGTGAGGTCGAGTCGCGGCATACGCATCGACGATTGTTACTGCGTCGATCGAGCGTTATCTTGAACCACGCCGAGGCCGGGACACTCTCCCGATCTCGCGTGTCTCACGGAATTCAGGACGCCGATGTCGAACTTCGCTTGCTGCCTGATGGGACTCGCCACATTTCTGGCGACGTTGACGATCGATGCTGCGGAACCTGCCGGAGTTCGCTGGACGTTCGACGCCGAGGGCGATGCCGCTTACATCGGGAGCCAGTCCGGTGGCGGCGAGTTGCCCGCTGAGGCGGTCGGAAAGGCACGGCAATCGAATCGGTCGGGAGCACTTTCGATCGCAGAAGGAGCCGGCCGCGTCGTCGTTGCCGACCCCGGTGCGAACAGCGTTCTCGATTTCACGGCGGGGGACGCGCTGACGATCGAAGCCTGGGTCGATCCCGAGAAGGAGGCCCTCGCGGCGGGCCGCCACTTGCACATCATCGGCAAAGGCCGGACCGGCAATCGCGGAGTGCCGGCCGACAACCTGAACTACACCCTTCGACTGACCGGCCAAGGCGGAGCCGCGGCGCTCAGCTTCCTGTTCCGTTCCGCGGGCGCCAATTCCAACTATCACCGTTGGACGAGCCGCGAAACTTTCCCGGGCGGAAGCGGCATCCATCATGTCGCCGTCAGCTACCGCTTCGGCGAGCCGTCGAGCCTTCGCGCGGTCATCGACGGACGACTTGTCGAAGGAACGTGGGACATCGGCGGAGCGACCGCCGCGGCTCCGGTCGTCGATGACGATGAACTCTGGATCGGGTCCGGGGCAGGGGGGAACGAGGCGAGCACGTTTCAGGGCAAGATCGACGAGGTCGTTCTCTGGCGCGGCGTCATTCCCACCGACGAACTCCGCCGGCGATCGCCGGTCGTCGCCGAACGTCCATCGCACCCGTTGACGCCGGCGCCCACAGAGACGGTCCTCGTTGAGCTGTTCGAAGGCATGCCGACGAACCGGACCTGGGACTTCCGCTGGCCGAAGGCGAATGAGAGTCACTTCCAGAACTCGTTCGGTTTTACGGCATTGCCGCGAAAGTATTCGTCGAAGGCGATCCAGGTCGACCGCACGCAGGCGTTTGCCGTGCGGGCGTCGAGCCTCGTGACGCTTCCCGCCGGAGAGTATGAACTCCTGGTGCGATCGCGGAACGGTTCCAAATTGTGGGTCGATGGAGAAACCGTTGCCGAAACGCCGTTCTTTGCAATTTCCAGCGATGCACACGGAACGATTCGCGACTGGCGGGTCATCAAGCAGGACGAGGTGCGACGCGTCCAGCCCGGCGATCATGAAACGCTCGCACTAATCGTTTCGGCAGGCGAGCCGCTTGAGATTCGACTGGAAATGTATGTCGGCGGTGGAAGTCAGCGACCGGAACTCGGCGAGGCGGGCGTCTTCATTCGCCGCAAAGGCGGGGTCGGATTTCAACTGCTGGGCCATGACGTCGAAGTGCCGTTGACCGACGCCGGCATGCTCGACTTCCACGACCGACAGCGCGAGGAGTTGGCGCAGATCGATGCCAAGCGACGGCGCGTCGCGGGTGCCGGCGAGATCACCTACTGGAAACAGCGACACGATTTCGCACGCAAAGTCTGGGCGTCAAAGCCGCCGCTTGAGATACCGGCCCCCGCCGCGAATGACGCGTCGGAGCATGCGATCGACCGTTTCGTCGCCGCCAAGCTCGCGGAACTCGGCGTGACTCAGCCCGACGTCGTCGACGACTGGTCGTACGTGCGGCGGGTGACGCTCGACGTGGTCGGCACCATTCCGACGGATGAGCAGATCGCATCGTACTTCGGAGATCAGGAGCCGGGCCGGCGGGAACGGTATCTCGATCGGCTTCTCGATTCGCCCGGCTGGGCCGACAACTGGGTCGGCACCTGGCAGGACGCCCTTGCCGAGAACCCGAACCTCGTCAATCCGACGCTCAACAACACCGGTCCGTTCCGCTGGTGGCTTCACGAATCGTTCGCCGACAACAAACCCTTCGATCGATTCGCGACCGAACTGGTGCTGATGGAAGGCAGCACGCACTACGGCGGGCCGGGCGGGTTCTCCCTCTCGACCCAGAACGACGTGCCGATGGCCGCGAAGGCGCACACCATCGGCCATGCCTTGCTGGCGGTCGACATGTCGTGTGCCCGCTGCCACGACTCACCCGTATCGAGTTTGCGGCAGGAGGATCTGTTCGGGCTTGCCGCGATGCTCAACCGCGGGCCGCAGGTCGTTCCCAAAACGAGCAGCGTTCCTCCCAACGACGATCCGAATCACATTGCACTCATCGAAGTGACGTTGAAACCGGGCACCAGCGTCGAACCGAACTGGTCGTTCACTCAACTGTCACCGACCGACGCCCTGCCGTCGGAACTGATTCGCAACCCGGACGACGAACGAGAACGGCTGGCGAACCTCGTCACCTCGCCGCACAACGAGCGGTTCGTTCAGGTGATCGTCAATCGCGTCTGGAAGCGATATCTCGGTCGCGGTCTGGTCGAGCCGGTCCATAACTGGACGGACCCCTCGTCGATCGATCCGGCGCTGCTCGAGTTCCTCAGCCGCGCATTCGTCGACAGCGGTTACGATCTCAAAGCGTTGGCGCGGCTGATCCTGACGTCGCAAACGTATCAGCGCCGCCCGCAGGCCGACCCCAGGGTCGACGTCGCCGGGCTGCTTCCGATCCGACGCCGGATGACGGCCGAACAACTCGTCGATTCGTTATTCGTGGCGTGCGACAAACGGCTGAAAACGGGCGAAGTGAACATCGATGCCGACGGTGCCCGCGAATACACGATTTCACTCAACCTGGGTCGTCCCCGGCGCGCCTGGGAGTTCACCTCGCTGTCGAATGAACGTGATCGTCCCGCATTGTCGCTGCCCAAAGTACAACCGTTCGTCACGCTGATGGAAGCCTACGGCTGGCACGGCGCTCGCCAGGCTCCGGTCGCCGAACGCGACAAAGAACCGAACGTGCTTCAGCCGGGACTGGTCGCCAACGGCGTGCTCGCCCGGCGATTCACGCGGCTGTCCGACGATTCCGCGTTCGTCGAACTCGCTTTGCATGCGGATTCCGCCGCCGCGCTCGTCGATGAAACCATCCGTCGTATTCACGCACGCCCGGCGACCGATGCGGAGCGTCGTCTGTTCGGCGAATTGTTGAGCGAGGGCTTCGGCGATCGAGTCGTCGATGCCGAACCGCTTCCCTTTCGCGATTACACCACGACGGGAGTGAGTTGGTCGAACCACCTCCATCCCGACGCGACGCGACTGCAAAAGGAGCTTCAGGACGAAGTCGCGGCCGGAGACCCGCCGACGCCGCGACTGACGGCCGACTGGCGGCAACGCTATGAAGACGTGCTGTGGTCGCTGTTGAACAGTCCCGAATTTGTATTCATTCCGTGAATCGCAACACCCCTTTCGAAAGCGTTAGCCTTTCGGAAGGCGACTGCTCTGGAGACGTCTCATGTCGCTCGACCGCCGACAGTTTCTGGCTGCGTCGTCTGCCGCCGCGCTTGCCGCCTCGACCGTCCGCGGCGCCGAGTCCTCCGCGACGCCGCTCGGCAAGGCCGAACACTGCATTTTCATGTGGCTCGGCGGCGGATCGAGCCAGATCGACACCTGGGACCAGAAGCGGAAGGGCGACCCGAAGACGAAGAAGCCCGGCTCGTATTACGATCCGATCGAGACCGCGATTCCCGGCGTCCAGGTGTGCGAGCATCTCTCGCGATGCGCCCCGCTCCTCGATCGCTTCAACCCGATCCGCACCGTGCATCACAGCGTCATCGACGAGCACGCCCTCGCGACGAACATGATGCACACCGGCCGCTCGATCACCGAAACGGTCATCTATCCGTCGATCGGTTCGATCGTCGCCCACGAGCGCGGCGCGGCCGCTTCCGGAGTGCCCGCGTACGTGCTCATCGGCTATCCGAATGTGACGAGGGGACCGGGATTTCTGGGAGCCAAAGCGAACTACGTCTACCTGACCGAGACCGGTTCGGGACCAGCCGGATTGAGCCGCCCCGCGGATCTTCCCGAGGTTCGCTACGAACGCCGGGAACGGTTGCTGGACGCCCTGCGGGCCGACTATCGCAGCCGGACTTCCGACGACGCCCGCATCGCCGCCTACGACGAGACGATCGAAGAGTCGCTCGAGCTTGCCGGACCGCGCTTCGCGTCGGTCTTTGAACTCGACCGCGAACCCGCCAGTCTGCGGAACGCCTACGGAGGCGAATTCGGGCAACGGTGCCTGCTGTCGCGCCGGCTGATCGAACGCGGCACGCGCTTCATCGAGGTCTCGCACAACCTCAACTTCGCCAACGGCACCGGCTGGGACACGCACAACGAGGGCCAGCTCAACCAGCACCTGCTCATTCAGGAACTCGACCAGGCGTTGTCGGCGCTCGTGCTCGACCTCGAAGAGAAGAAACTGCTCGACAAAACTTTGATCGTCGTCGCCAGCGAGTTCGGACGACCGGCCGGTTTCGACGGCGGGGGCGGCCGCGGACACTACGCGAAATCGTTCACGGTGACGCTCGCCGGCGGCGGCCTGCAGACCGGGAAAGCGATCGGCACAACCGACGATCTCGCCCAGGAGATCGTCGAACGACCGGTGAGCGTCCCCGATCTTCACGCGACCATCTTCGCGGCCCTCGGCATCGACCCGGCGACCGAGCTCTACGCGAACGAGCGACCAGTGCCGATCACCGACGGCGGGAAGGCAGTGGCGGAGTTGTTCGGGTGAGTGACACGGCCTCGGACTCGATGACCTCGACGACAGCGCTCGGCCCCGCGACCGACACTGCCCTGTTCCGAAAGAACGGCTTCGCGATCGTTCCTGATGTTCTTGACCCGGAAGACGTCGCTCGTCTGCGGATCGCGATCGACGCAATCCCCGACAGCGACGCGGTCCGAAAGCGTCGCGGTGTTTACGGGGTTCGGAACCTGCTCGGAATCTCTTCGGAGATTCGCGAGCTAGCCGCACGAGCAGAGATTCGCCGGCTCGTGACGCCGCTGCTCGGCGAAAAGGCGTTCGCGACGCGGGCCGTCTTCTTCGACAAGGTGCCGGACGCGAATTGGTCGCTCGGCTGGCATCAGGACAGCGTGATCGCCGTCACCGAGCGGCGGGAGGTTCCCGGCTTCATCGCCTGGGGGCTTAAGGCCGGCGTCTGGCAAGTTCAGCCGCCGCCCGACATCCTGGCGAAAATGGTCGCCGTCCGGGTGCATCTTGACGATTGCGGCTCGGAGAACGGTCCGCTGCGCGTTCTGCCGGGTTCACATCGCCACGGCTGGATTGAGGACCGGATCGCCGAATGGAAGCAGACTGTTCCCGCGGTCGAATGTGTCGTTCCCGCAGGCGGTGTCGTGCTGATGTGCCCGCTCCTGCTGCATGCTTCTTCGAAAGCCGACTCGCCGAATCACCGCCGCGTCGTTCACATCGAATATGCGACCCAAACGCTGCCCGGCGGCTTGGACTGGCACCAGCGCGTGTAGCCGGACAGGCAATCGCTGAGTTGTCTCTGACGGACCACGGCCTCCACGTCAAATCGCAGGCATAGCTCGGCCGGCGAAGCGGCCGAGAAAGGCTCGACCACGGCAGTGGAGATGCAGCAACCGATGTCGCGCCGATCAATTCCTCCGCAATCCTCGGGATCGCATCAGACGTGAGGCAAGAACCGCTGGACGGGAAAACGGATGGTCACGAAAAACAGAGATGAGACGGTGAACCGACTTCTCCGCCATCCGATGGTCCGATGCTGGTCATCGATCAGCAGGTCAAGTTGTCGTTTCAAGCGCGGCCGGTAGACTCTGGCAGCCCGATTCGGATACGATTCGTGCAACCAACGCGCGGCCTGCGTGGTGATCGACGCAAGTCGTTTGAGGAGAGGTGACAGAGTGGCCGATTGTGCGGCACTGGAAATGCCGTGTCCTGGGAAACCGGGACCGGGGGTTCGAATCCCCCCCTCTCCGCTCAGCTGACCACCGTCGTCGCAAGCTGCTGATTCTCAGCGACTTGCGGCGACGTTTTTCATTGGCACAGTTGACTGTGCCAATGGTGTGTCAATCCCGCCGCTCTCGTTTCTAGGTTCGCGTCTCTGCTCGCCCCGGCGCTGGCCGGAGCGATGCCGGCTCTGACGGCGCCGACCACCTCAAGTTCGACGCCTTCGGCAACATCACGAGCCAGTCGGCCCCGAACCACGAGATCCTGTTCGCCTACACCGGCCGCGAATGGGACGCCGATGCGGAGCTGTACTACTACCGCGCCCGCTGGTACGACTCGGCCGTCGGCGAGTTCGTCGGCGAAGACCCAATGCCGCCCACGCCCGGCGAAGCCGCCTCGCCGCCCGCTCCAGGCAAAGCGAGAATATCGCCCGCAAGCTGACGAAGCCATTTCGCCGCCGGCTCCAGGCGCGACCTCAGACCTCGAACAACGGGAGCCCCCAACGCCGCGAGCGATTATCGCGCGACGAGTCGACGGTGGGCGATTCGTTCGTGAAGGCTCATTGGGCGAAGTGAGGGCGGGGGAGGGAGGCCGCTCGTCACTTTCCGGACAAAAGTCAGCTGCCGACAAGGGGCTCGCTATTCCGTGGGCATCTCGACGGGCGCGATCGGCGCGTCGAGCGTCAGAAGCGTCTTCGCCGAGATCTTCCTTTCCAACTCGGCAACGATCGCCTCGAACTCGATCTTCGTGTTCGCCTGAATCCCGAGACAGTCGGCCACGCCCTTCGCATCCGTGCTCATTCGAGTATCGAGTTCGATCCGGAACCCGCCGCCGCTTTCGTTAATCGTGTACGAATGGACGTGCATCGTGTCACCGACGCGTGATTCTTTCAGATGAGAGAAATTAAACTCGCGCCGGAGATAATCAAACAAGCAATCCTGGATCACCAGCACGAAGTGCCTGCCAATGTGCTCGAGCGTTTCCACCTTGTGATGAAGCTGAATGAGGATCGTCTTGGCGGTCAGTTCCAGTTCATGCCAAAGGTCTTGCCGGATTCCGCTTCTTTCGCGGAGACGGCGAATCCAAGCGAGGCCAACAGACGTTGCTGCTCCGGCCAGACGATGCCCGTCGTATCGAGCGTCTGGAATTCGATCGCAACGAAGTCCTTGACTTTGTTCTTTTTGACGGACGCAAGGAAGTAATCCACACTCCCGCCGGGAATCGAGACCTCACGCACGATGTGGAGTTCGTTGCCCGGGTCGTGCCGAGTCAACAGGTGGAGGCAATCAGTGAAGACCTGCCGTCGCTCCAGCAATCGGTTGGGACAGATGACGACATCCCTGGCGTTTTTGCCGAATCTGACGAAGCATGTCTCGATCGAGATGTCCGGTTCGCTCTTGCGAACCTTGAAACATTTGGTGTTCGTGAAAGGACACCATTGCTTCTTGACGACGGCTTGCTCTTCCTCGGCGCGGACCTGATGGCGTCCACGTCGTAGAAATACGACTTCGACTTGACGAAGTGGAACACGTGTTCGTGAACGTTTCGGAGCTTGTCTTTCGCGTTGTCCGGAGCGCCCTTCACCTTGTTCCAGATCACGTCGTTGCGGAGGAGCCAGCCTTGGTGATCGATCAATTGCAGAGCGACCCGCCACGGTATTCCGAGCAACCGCTTTCCCTGATAGGTATCGCCGATGTTCAACCAGAACGAGCCTGTCGGTTTCAGCACGCGTTTCAGTTCATCACAGACCCGGCAAAGGTGTCGAATGTAATCGGGGTACGATTCTTCCAAGCCGATTCCCGCCGACGCGTACTGCCGGTGTCCCCAGTATGGCGGACTCGTCATGCAGCAATCGATTGATTCATCCGGCAACCCCCGGAGGATGTGAAGCGTGTCGCCGTGCAGGAAAAGCGGGCGGGTTGTTTCAGACTCTCGGTAGTCTTGAAATGAACTTCGGCAGGGAAGATCGGGAGCCTCTTGAAGCATTTGATCTCTCACGCTGGTTGAAGAGAGGATTGTAGCAGGGGCGTGTCCATGCCGCACGGCGTGATGCGAACTTCAGATGTTCGAGACGCCGTAGAGGACGTTCTTTGCGGTGCGAGTCGTCGTCACACGACAATGCAGACATGACTGACGGCCTCACCTTCGTCCGCTGGACCGTCCGCCTCGCCGTCGCCTGCTATGCGGTGCGCGTGTTGATGGATGTCGGCGACTTCGGTTCGCTGCGAACGCGACGCGGCTTGTGGACGGTCGGGCTGGTGCTTTATCTCGCCCATGTCGTCGCCGCGTTCCACTTCGTGCATCACTGGAGCCACGCCGCCGCCTGGGAGGAGACGGCCCGACAGACGTTCGAGCTGACCGGCTGGCGGAGCGGGGCCGGGCTGTGGGCGAACTACGCCTTCACGCTGTTGTGGCTCGGAGACGCCGTGGCGTGGTGGACGACCGGCCTGAACTTTCCGCAGCGATGCCGTCGGACTGCAATGGTCGTTCAGGTCGTCTTCGCCATTCTCGTCTTCAATGCGACCGCCGTGTTCGGGCCGGAATTCTGGCGACCGATGGCCGCGGCCTTCGGTCTGATCGTCGCGGTCGCGCTGGTCGTTCGGGTGAAACGGCTTTCGCTCAGGCACGACTGACGGCATGAAGTGGTCGTGCCGCCGACACGTTCCGAACGGTCGCTACCGTCCGAACGGTTCGCACGCCCGGCATCGCCCGCACATTCTCCGGCGGTTGCCCGGCTTCGGCGGCTTTCCCGATCCGAACGGTGGGCAAAGTGACCGCAACCGGTCGATTCCACTTTCAGGTCGGACGCACCTGTCGTCTCTCCGCTGTGAACGTCACCGCGGCCGAGGGCCATGCGACTGGTCTAAGTGTGGCGGGGCCGGAGACGCCCCGTCTCCCGACCTGCGGACATCGAAGACACGAACCGCGCCAGAAACCAGTTCCAGGAGAGATGACCATGCCCCGCTGGGTGATTGCTGCCGCTGTGTTGACGCTCGCCGTCGCGTTTCCCGCCACGCCCGCCCGGGCGGGGCTGTTCTCGCATCACGGCGGTCCCGATTGCGGCGTGCCGACCTGTGCCGCCCCGGACGCCTGCTACGGCGGACCAAGTTGCGCCGCACCCGTCGGCTGCGCGCCCTCTTGTGCCGCCCCGATCGCCTGCGAGCCTTCGTGCTGTGCCCCGGTCGCACCGACCTGTGCCGTCCCCGTCTACGACGGCTGCGGCGAAGTGTACTGCGACGGCTGCTACGAAGAGTGCGAAAAAGAATGCTGCATCAGGCGAGCGCTCAGGAAACTGGTCCGACTTGAGAAGCGGAAGAATCGCTGCCTGAAAGACATGTTCTGCAGCCGCGACGACGAATGCTGCTACGAAGAGTGCGCCCCGGTCGAGTATTACCAGCCGAGCTGCGGCGCTCCGGTTTACCCGAGCTGCGGAGCACCGGCCGGCTGCTACTGAGCCGAACTCCGCTCGATGACGACGACAAGAAACGAGCCGCGGAGGGAACGTCCCTCCGCGGCTTTCCTTGTTGGAACGGGCGGCGTCAAACGCCGCTGGACGGGCGCGATTCGGCGGCGGCGCCCGACGGTTTCTCTTCTTCACCGAACCAGTGGACGACCTGTTTGGCGGCGCGGGCCTTCACGTCGGGAGTCACGTAGACGGCGACCGTCGTCAGCGCCGCCGCCAGGGCGCCGAGATCATCGGTGAAGCCGGCACCGGGAATGAAGTCGGGAATCATGTCGGCCGGCAGAATGAAATAAGCCAGCGTGCCGTACATCGTCGTCTTCGCCCAGACCGGCGTCTTTTCATCCTGGGCGGCGTAATGCAGCCAGAGCGCCTTCTCGATGACTTCGCGGCCGGCGCGCTTCGCGAACTGCGCCAGCTTGTTCCAGAAGCTTTCGTCGCTGTAGCCGTCAGAGGGCAAAGTCGTCGGGGCGGGGGTGCTCATCTCGTCGGTCGTCTCCCAGGTCAGGCAGGTCGCACCGCATGCGCCACCTCGCGTGTTATTCTATTCGCGCTTTGGGGCAAAGGCTTGACGGAAATTTCCGTTCGCTGCCGACTCGAGGACGGCGTCCCACCGGGCATAGAACTCGGCGAGACTGTACCGACTGACGACTTCGCGAGCGGCATCGCCCATCCGGCGGCGGCGGTCGTCGTCGGCAGCGAGTTCTTGAAGGGTGCCTATCAGTTCGGCGACATCCCCTTTCGGGTCTTCCGGCTCGGGCGCCAACAGCCCGTCGATCCCCGGCCGGATGATCCGGCGGACCGCCGGCGAACCGTCGAACGCGACCGCCGGTATCCCGGCGGCCATCGCCTCAAGGAGTGCGTTCGGGAAGCCTTCGTAGCGGCTCGGAAGTGCGAACAGATCGGCTCGGGCGAGCCAGTCGGCCGGATCGTCGACACGGCCGGGTAACGCCACGCTCTCCGGCGGGCACGAACGGGCGAGCCCTTTCAATCGAGATCGCTCCGGTCCGTCGCCGAGGATCACGAGTCGCCACGGCGGAAAGAGGCCGTTCTCGGCGGCGATCCACCGAAACGCCTTGATCAGTCGGTCGAAGCCCTTCTCGGGACTCAGGCGGCCGATCGCGAGGATCGTTCGTTCCGTTCGCCGGTCCTCCGGCACTCGCGGCACGGTCGCCGGCGCGACCCCGTTCGGGATGACGACCACCGGCTGTCCCCGCGCGACCGGCCGCATCGCCGCGGCGATCTCGTCGGTCAGCACGACGAGGGCGGCACAACGCGGATAGGTCCGCCGCCGCAGCCAGTCCCAGAGCCTTCCGACGCGGTGGCGAGCCGGGTCGGTTCGCTCGCTGACGACGACAGGGAAATCGAGCGGCCGTGCCGCGAGCAGCGCGAGGACGTTCGCCTGCTCGATGAAGCTGACGATCACGTCGGGCCGGATGGAGCGAAACGTCTCGCGGAGCGCCCTGATGCGGCGGAGGTTGTTCCGCACCGCACCGAGCGGTCCGCCGGAGTCGGCAGTCAGTCCCAGTCCGATCCGACGGACGGTCGTCGGCAGCGGGAAATCGTCGGGCGAGGCGTCGGCCAGCGTCACGAGCGTCACTTCGCGGCCCTGCTCGCTCCAGTGAGTCGCGAGCCGCGCGAGCGTGCGTTCGGCTCCGCCTCCCGAGAGATTCGGAGCGAAGAGGGCGAGGCGACGGGCGGTCATCGCATTCATGCAGGCGAGCGGCGGGCGTCAGCCTGCCGGTGAGTGGTGCGTTCGCACAGCCCGACACGACGGCCGAAGCACCGGCAGGCTAACGCCTGCCGCTCGCCGTCGTTTCTGCCGACGCCAGCCATTCCTGAAGCGGCCTGACGTGCGGCACCGGGTCTTTGTTCAGGGCCTCCAGCGCGGCGACGACGGCAAGGCAGCCCGGCAGCGTCGTCGCGCAGGGAACGCCGTACGAGACGGCGGCGGCGCGAATGCGTCCTTCGTCGGTGCGCGCCCCCTTGCCGCTGGGGGTGTTGAAGATGAACTGGACTTCGCCGTTGGCCATCGCGTCGAGCAGGTTCGGCCGGCCCTCCTGGACCTTGCGAATGACCTTCACATCGACGCCGTGCCGTTGCAGAACGGCCGCCGTGCCGCCCGTGGCGATCAGGTCGAAACCGAGCGACCGCAGCCGTCGCGCCGGTTCGACGATCGCCTGTTTGTGCGCCTCGGCCATGCTGATGAAGACGGTGCCCTCGTCGGGCAGGGCGTTGCCGGCGGCGATCTGGCTTTTCGCGAACGCGACGGGAAAGCTCTCGTCGATGCCCATCACCTCGCCCGTGCTTCGCATTTCGGGACCGAGAATGATGTCGACTCCGTGGAAGCGGCTGAACGGGAAGACGCTCTCTTTGACGCTCGTGTAGCTGGGAACGATCTCCTCGGTCACGCCCTGCTCAACCAGCGAGACGCCCGCCATCACTTTCGCCGCAATCTTCGCGAGCGGCCGGCCGGTCGCCTTGCTGACGAACGGCGACGTGCGGCTCGCGCGGGGATTCACTTCGAGAACGTAGACGGCGTGGGAGGGTTGAGAGTTGAGAGTTGAGGGTTGAGCGTTGAGAGCAGAGTCACTGTTCTGACCCTCATCCCTCATCCCTCGTCCCTCAACCTTCTTGACCGCGAACTGGATGTTCATCAGGCCGCGGACATTCAGTTCTTTCGCGAGAGCCTTCGTCGCCGTTTTGATCTCGTCGACGACATGGTCGGGCAGCGAATAGGGCGGCAGCGCACAGGCGCTGTCTCCCGAGTGGACGCCGGCTTCTTCGATGTGCTCCATCACGCCGCCGATGACCGTCGTTTCGCCGGCGGAGACGGCGTCGACGTCGGCCTCGATCGCGTCTTCGAGGAACTTGTCGATCAACACCGGCCGTTCGGGAGACGCCTCGACGGCCTCGGTCATGTAAC
>JBAQZJ010000148.1:0-2890 GCA_049790855.1 Planctomycetaceae bacterium
CCGCATGCACACCACCCCGTCCGGAGCGGCACGGTCCGAGGCACGGCCGTCGAATCCGACCGCCTCGCCGGCGGCTCGGCCGGTGTCGGGCCAGCGGCCCGAATGCACGCGAGACGCATGCACCACAACTTCGACCCGACCACTACCTCGCGGTGTGGCTCGCGTGCAACACAAACCGGCACGTTTGCATCTCTACCATCACTCGACAGTTCGCACATCAAGGAGCCTGACGATGGACGCCATCGAGACAAACTTCGGAACGGCGACGGCACGGCATCCGGTCGTGCCTCTCGCGGAGTGGACGGCGCGTCGCAAAAAGCTGCTTCTCCAGGAGAAGGCATTCACGCGAATGCGTGATCGCCTGAGTGCCGAACGACGCGAGCTTCCGTGGGTCAAAGTCGAGAAGAACTACGTTTTCGACGGATCGGACGGTCCCGAGTCGTTGGCGGACCTGTTCGCCGGGCGAAGCCAGTTGCTCATCAAGCATTTCATGTTCGGTCCCGGCTGGAAGGAAGGCTGCGTCGGCTGCTCGTTCGAATCCGATCATCTCGAAGCCGCCCGCGTCCACCTGGAGCACCATGACGTGACCGTCGTCGCGGTCTCGCGGGCGCCGCGATCCGAGTTCGAGCCGTTCCAGAAGCGCATGGGCTGGCGCTTCAAATGGGTGTCGTCGCACGGCAACGACTTCAACTACGACTACCACGTTTCGTTCACGCCGGAAGAAGTCGCCGCGGGCAGGGCGTACTACAACTACGCCGAGAGCGAAATCCCGGCGGACGAACTCTCCGGCTTCAGCGTGTTCTATAAAAACGACGCCGGCGAGATCTATCACACCTATTCGACCTTCGGTCGAGGCGCCGAAGAATTGATGGGCACCTACGTCGTGCTCGACATGACGCCCAGAGGCCGCAACGAGACCGGGCCGAACCACAACCTGACCGACTGGGTGCGACACCACGACTGCTACGAGGACGGCGGATTCGTCGATGCGACGGGGCGTTATCGCCCCGAAAACCGCTCGGGCACCTGCTGCGGCGACAAGGAGGCTCGAGCGTGAGCACGTGCCGCTGCCGCCAAGCCGCACCCACGGCGAAGTCGTGGTCGCGGCGTTGTTTCGACATCGCCGGCTGGGTGATGCCGGGCGCGCTGCTGGCATTGATGCCGAAGTGCCCCGCCTGCCTGGCAGCCTACGTCGCGATCGGAACCGGAATCGGCCTCACGCTGCCGACGGCCAGCTTGCTGCGAATGACGCTCGTCGTCCTCTGCGTCGCGTCGCTATGTCTGCTTGCGTTGCGACAAGTGCGACGCTGGTGCTGACGGTCCGTTCGTGACGTCCGCCGGCATGACCGCCTGGTTCCCCGACCGCTGCTGGAGTGCTGTGACTGCTGAGGTCAACGATATGACGGATGTTCTTGTCCGTCAAAGTTCTGACGGGCGACGGACTTGGAAGTCCGTCGTATTTTGCCTTCTTGACGGGCGTCGAGCCGGATTGTATTTTACCAAATGGTTACTTTACCGTGTGGTGAAATTGCCGTGGCGACCGATTCTCTCAGTACGACGTTCGCGGCGCTTGCCGATCCGACCCGGCGGGCGATTCTTGCGCGTCTGGCGACGTCGGGAGAAACATCGGTCACGGAACTGGCGGAACCGTTCGAGATGACGTTGCCGGCGATCTCGAAGCATCTCAAGGTGCTGGAACGGGCCGGGTTGATCGAACGCAGCCGCGAGGCGCAGTGGCGTCCCTGCCGGCTCAAAGCTGCGCCGCTGAAGAACGCCTCCGTCTGGATCGACGGCTATCGACAGTTTTGGGAGGAGAGCTTTGACCGTCTGGATGACTATCTGAAAACACTTCAGAGCGAGAAGAAGAACCATGGCCGAAAAAAGCAGGTCCGCCGCGACGCAGGATGATCGGGT
The DNA here is from genome assembly GCA_049790855.1 of Planctomycetaceae bacterium. Taxonomy (GTDB): domain Bacteria; phylum Planctomycetota; class Planctomycetia; order Planctomycetales; family Planctomycetaceae; genus JACCRE01. The sequence goes on from JBAQZJ010000148.1 coordinate 1,915, forward strand.
CATTGTTTCCAGTCGGGTGTTCGACGCACCGAGAATGCGGGTGTACGAGGCGTTTCGCGACCCGGAACAGCTTGCGTGCTGGTGGGGGCCGAAAGACTTCACGAACAGCCTTCACGAGTTCGACTTTCGGCCTGGCGGACTCTGGCGTTTCACGATGCACGGTCCGGACGGCGTGGACTTTCTGAACGAAAGCGTCTTCGAGGAGATCGTCGAGCCTGGGCGCATCGTCTTTCGGCATCGAGAGCCGATCCATGGGTTTCAGATGGCGATGACGTTTTCCGAGCAGGGCGATCAAACGACGCTCACATGGCGGATGTGTTTCGATTCGGCCGAGGAATGCGACCGGGTGAGGGCGCTGGTCGTCGAGGCGAACGAACAGAACTTCGACCGGCTTGCCGATCATCTGACCAAGCGTGAAACCGCCGCGATGCCGCTCGTGATCACGCGAGTGTTCGATGCTCCGCGATCTCTGGTTTTCGACGCCTGGACGAAACAGGAGCATCTCGCGCGCTGGTCGGCGCCGCGGGGCTTTTCGATTCCTTGCGGCGAAGGCGATGTGCGTCCCGGCGGCGTCTGGCGTTGCTGCATGAAGTCGCCGGACGACAAAGATCTCTGGCTGGGCGGCGTATATCGCGAGGTGGTGCCCGGCGAGCGACTCGTCTTCACCCACGCCTGGGACGACGCCACGGGGCAGCCGGGCCATGAGACGCTCGTCACCGTATCCTTCGCCGATCATCCCGGCGGAGGGACGACGCTCACCTTCCGGCAGGAAGGGTTTCCGTCGATCGCTTCGCGCGACGGCCACGCCGAGGGTTGGAACGAGTGCTTCGACCGGTTGGTCGATCACCTGGCGGCAGCGCAGTTTCAAGCGGCGTCACGGTGACGGAATGCAAGGCCAAGTCCGCCTTGTCGCAACCTCTGTCAGTTCCAGGTGTGGGTCAGTTTGACGGTTTGTCGTCTTTCGCTCCGCGAAAGA
>JBAQZJ010000149.1:0-11509 GCA_049790855.1 Planctomycetaceae bacterium
CGCATGCACACCGCCCCGACCGGGGCGGCCCGGTCTGACGGCGTTGCCCAACGTTTCTTCACGCCGAGCCTTCGGCTCGGCCAGAGTCGGGCCTCGACGGCCCGAGTGCATGCGAGACGCATGCACCACAATCGAAGCGCACGACCGTCTCGTCAACGCTCGATCGTCGCTCAGCTTGAATCGTCTGTCAAAAGAGTGACGACCGTCGCGTTCGCCTCGGGAAACCGAAGCGACGCCAGCTCGGCCCGCGGTACCCACTGGAATGGCGACGACGGTTCATCAGCCACATCGACCAGCATACAAAGCCAGAAGTGCAGCTCGACCGGCCCGTGCGGGTAGCTCCATTCGATGCGGTCGAACAGTCGCGTCGGTTCGACGACGAGACTCGCCTCCTCGAGGCACTCGCGGGCGGCGCAGACTTCCGGCGGCTCGCCCCTCTCGCACTTCCCACCGGGGAACTCGGCATAGCCGGCGAGGGGAACGCCTGCGGGCCGGATGCCGACGAGATATCGTCCCTCGTGTTCGACGACGGCAATGCCGATCGTGGTGCGTGCAGTCACGGCTGCTCGTCCGCGGGCGCCCATTCCAGCCGGGTCATGCGGATGCCGTCGAGACCGGGGTTGAGCGCGGCGAGATACCACTTGCCTTCGTGCTCGATCAATTCGGGAGCGGCGATCGGGAGGCCTCCGACGAGCTTCGAGTCGTCCTCGAGGCCGAAGTTGAGCGGGTCGTCCGAGCGATAGACGAGAGACTGGGCCTTCTCGCCGTATTTCTGCGTGCGGAACAGGTAATAGAAGTCGCCGACCCGGACGACATGCGGACATTCGGCCGAGAAGGGATTCGTGCCCGCCTTCCCGCCGAACGCGACGATCGTCGAGTCGCTCCACTCTTTCAGATCGCCCTGCGACTGCCGGCAGTAGACGGCCCCTTTGCCTTTTGGATACGCCGTGTAATAGCAGTAGAGTTCGTCACCGACCGGCAGTGCGTGCGCATCACGACTGTTCGCGCCGGGTTCCTCGCTAAACAGTCCGACGGTGCCGGCGCGGTTGCGGCGTCGCTCGAACGTCTTGCCGTCGTCGCTCGTCGCCAGTGCGATGTGCTGCCACTCGCCATAGAACATCACGTAGCGATCGTTCCAGCGAATGACGTGCGGTGCCTGCAAGCCGCCGGCGGTCTCGCCGACGTTCGGATCGGCCTGCATCTTGATGCCGACGGGCGTCCAGTCGCGATCGGTGAGCGACTTCGCCTCCCAGCCGTAGAACAGCCGCGTCTTGCCGCCGCATTTCGTGCCGCGAATGCACGACCAGAGCTGCCAGGTTCCGTCGGCCGCCTGCCAGACGGCGAAGTCGACCGGTTGCTGTTTCTCGCCGGTCAATTCGCCGAGGTCGGGCTGGCCGGCGATGGGCCACCAGTCGCCGGTGAGGCGGGGGGCGAGGGGTTCGTCCGACCTCGGTTCGGCTGCCAATACCGAAGGACCGAGGGCGAGCGTCAGCAGGACACACAGTGAAGCGAGGCGGGCCATCATGTCGTGCCGTTCGAGGATGGAGGGGGCGCTCGACTGATTTGGCGCGGCGGATCGTCAGAGTTGGACACTCAGCGTGTTCACGCCGATCGTCACGAGAATCGTGTAGGTCTCCAGCCCGTACAGCCCCGTTGCGATGACGACGGCGACCCGCAAGACAATCGGACCACGGACAGACAAGCCGCCATATGTGGAGCCGGCCAACGCCAGTGCCATGTTCAGGAAAAAGATCGTGAGCATCAGCGCCGACCCGAACAGCATATGGTAGTTGGCCGCACCGAACGAGAGCGTCACTGCCGTGGCAAGCCAGGGCGACGCAAGAACCAGCGTCGCCGGCAGCCAGACCCGCCGCCACGACGGGCGATCATCGCTGAGAAGGGGGCTGGTCACGGTTGCGGCTCGCTGATCGGAATCGGACGCACCGGAGGGCTGACGCCCGCCGCTCGCCTTACGATTGTTCGGCTACGTCGGCGGGCGGGGCGCCCATGATGTGATAGCCCGCGTCGACGTGCAGGTTTTCGCCGGTGATGCCGCTGGCGGCATTCGACAGCAGGAACATGCCCGCCTGGCCGACTTCCTCGAAGGTGATGTTTCGCCGCAGCGGGCTGAAGGTCTCGTAGAGCTTCTGCATCGACTGGAAGTCGCCGACGGCGCTGGCGGCGAGCGTTCGCAGCGGCCCGGCGGAGATCGCGTTGACGCGGATGCCCTGCGGGCCGAACTCGTGGGCGACGTACTCGACCGTGCTTTCGAGGGCGGCTTTGCAAAGGCCCATCAGGTTGTAGCCGGGAATCACCTTCTCGCCGCCGAGGTAGGTCATCGCGAGGATGCTGCCGCCGTTCGGCATCAGGTCTTTGGCCCGGCGGGCGAGGGAGATCAGGCTGAAGGCGCTGATCTCCATGCTCATGGAAAAGCCTTTGCGGCTTACCCTGTGGACGGGGCACTTGATATCTTCGATCGGCGCGTAGGCCATGCTGTGCACGACGAAGTCGATCGTGCCGAACTTCTCCTTCGCTTCGGCGAAGACGGCGTCGATCTGCTCGTCGTTCTGGATGTCGCAGGGGGCGAGAAACGCGGGATCCCAGCCGCCGACGACCTGCTTGAGCCGGTTCGCGGCTTTCGGCCGGGCCGGGTCGGCGTCGGGCAGGTGCGTGAAGGCCATTTTCGCGCCTTCGGCATGGCAGGCGGCGGAGATCGCCGCGGCGATGCTTCGTTCGTTCGCGATACCGAACACGAGTCCCTTCTTGCCGTCCATCCGTCCCATGATCGCCTCCCGAGAGATCCGTAATAGTTGTCGCCGGAAGATACCGTGCCCGTCGATGACCCGCAACGACGCCGTTCGCGGTAAGATCGGGGGCCAGATCCGAAATCCCATGCCCGAACTTCGAAGCGAGCACGAAAGGGCGACACTCAAAATGAACTTCACCATGACCCACACTCCCGATCAACAGCGATGATCTTGAACCACAAAGGCACGAAGGGCACGAAGACCGGGGACGGAAGCAGCGTCTTTCCTCTTTGTGCCCTTCGTGCCTTTGTGGTTCGTTCTCGCTGAGGACCGAGTCCAAGTTTGAGTTTTATGCTTCGAACCGCCGCATGCCTGCCCTCTCCTTCCTCGCCGATCTCTCGTTCTGGGCCACGGCCCTCGTTCTGCTGTATCCGCTGACGTGGCTGCTCATTCCGTGGGTGCTCTTGAAGCGGGTCGTGCACCCCTCCGCTCGAATCGCGTGGGTGTTCACCATCGTCTTTCTGCCATACGTCGGCGCTGTGCTGGCGCTGGTGCTCGGCGTCAACCGCATCAGGCGGGGAGAAAGCGCACGCCAGAGGGCGGCACGGGAACTCAGCGAACATCTGCCCCCGCCGCAAATGGTGGTCGAGCCGCCCGCATCGACCCATGCGCGATTGCAAAAGCTGAGCCGGTTGTCGAAAGACCTGACGGGCGAATCGCTCGTCGGCGGAAACAGCGTGACGATTCTGGAACGCACCTCCGAGGCGTTCCGGCGACTCGAAGCCGGCATGCGATCGGCGAAGGAGTCGCTGCACGTCGCGTTCTACATCTGGCGGAGCGACAAGATCGGCACGCGGCTCCGCGACGTGATGATCGACAAGGCTCGCGAGGGCGTCACCGTTCGGTTCCTGTACGATGGCATCGGCTCGATGTCGATGTCGCGAAAGTTCGTTCGGCAAATGAAGGCGGCCGGCGTGATCGTCGCCCCGTTCGCCGCGGGACAGAGCTTTCGGGATCGCTGGAGCATCAACCTTCGCAGTCACCGGAAGATCGTCGTCGCCGACGGCGACGTCGGTTTCACCGGCGGAATGAACGTCGGCGACGAGTATCTCGGCCGCGATCCCAAGTATGGTTTCTGGCGCGACACCTTCGTCGAAATCACAGGCCCGGCGGCAGCGCGGTTGCAGGTCGTGTTCGCCCGCGACTGGTATCACGCGACCGGCGAGGCACTCACCGAGCCGATTCTTTACCGAACCGACCTCTTTCCGGGCGACACGGCAGTCCAGACACTTTCCGGCGGACCGGACGACGTCGTGCCGGTGTTCTGGACGTTATTCTTCGCAGCCGTCACGGCCGCAAAACAGGAAGTGACGCTCGCGACCGGCTATTTTGTTCCGCCCGACCATCTGTTGATGGCGATGATGACCGCGGCGCGTCAGGGCGTGAAGGTTCGCTTGATCACGGCCGGCAAAAACACCTACACGCATACCCTGTGGGCCGGCCGCGCGTATTACGCCTACCTGCTGAACGCTGGGGTCGAGGTTTACGAGTATCGTCGCGGCCTGTTCCACGCGAAGACGGCGGTCGTCGACGACTTGTGGTGGTTCGTCGGCACGCCGAATCTCGACATGCGAAGTCTGATGCTCAACTTCGAGGACGGCGTCGCCGGCTTCGACGCCGCGATCGCCGCGGAACTGAACCGGCAGTTCGAGACCGACGTCGACCACTCGCAGCGAATCGACAAGAACGAATGGAGCAAACGCGGCGTTCGCCACCGCCTCGCCGAAGAAACCTGCCGGCTGCTGGCGCCGGTGTTGTGAAGGATGAGGGACGGCGGGCGGCGGGGCCTAAGGGCGAATGCCCGTGGCCCCGAGGGGACCGCCTCAATCCAGCTTGATGTACGCGTATTGCTGGCCGTCGTCTGAATCGCCCTGAAGACCTTGCTGGGCAGCGATTCGTGCGATCGCTTTCAGTGTCTTGCTGCGCGCTGATGGTTCTTGCGGCAACTCGACGACGAGGTGGCCGGTGTTCTCGTTGCCGTCGACTTCGACGTCGATCTCGCAGGCGAACACCTTCGGGCAGTCAAGGGACGTGAACCTCTGGACGAGCCGCCGACTCCCGGCCGGGTTTCGTTCCCCGAGCGTGTGATTCTTCGAGCGCACCCACTCGACTGCGTCGGCACACTTTCCGCGACTCATGAGTTTCAGGCAGAACTCGTCGATCGCACGGCCGCGTTCGGGATCGGGGACGTGCGTCTTTCGCTCGGTCGCGCTCCGTCGCTTCTCTTGCGCTATCCCGCGAAGCAGGTCGGCCCCGAAGTCCTCCACCGCACCGTCAGCGGCGGGCATGTCGGGATATGCCAGCCTCGCCTTCTCGTAGGTCGGGCGCCCTACTGCCCGACGCTTCTTAAAATACATCTCAGACGACTTCACTCCTGCGGTGAAGTACATCGTAATTCCGATATCAAGCAGTCCATGTGAATGGCTCTCCTCGGCGAGCTTGCCGTCGCCGTCGTACCGCCGGATAACAAGCTTCCCGGTTGGAAACTGTTCCTTTTCGCATTTCGGTTCCATTGTCTTCACTCTCGGTTGCCCAAGATGCGCTCGTCCGACGCGCTCCCGAATGGTCGCGGCTAAACATTTCCTGACTCCTGACCTCCTCATTCATCAATACCAGAACGCGATACCGTTCACCCAGCCGTCGAGGTGTTCGTCGCCGAGCTTGTACGACTCGTAGCCGGTGTAGATTTCACAGAGTTTGAACGTCAGTCCGAAGGCGAGGCGGTAGCGAAGCAGTTTGTCGCTGTCGACCTGTCCCCAGTCGATTTCGCCGGTGACCATCGCCCGCCAGAGCAGGTAGACGTCGATGCCGTGGGTGATGTTGTAGCCGCTGCGGAAGTCGCCGTCATCGACGGTCCACGCCATGCCGGCCCCGCTGCGAAGCTTGAACCGCGGATGAGGCGGAAAGCTGTAGAGCAGGTTGAGATCGCCCGTCCAAAGCGGTTCGCTGCCGAGACCGGCGACGGGCCGCTGCCAGTAATTGGCCTCGGTATCGACTCCGACGCCGTTCCAGACTTGCGTGAGCGCCTGGATGCCGACCCGCTCGGTCTCGTCGAAGTCGGTCAGCCAGTCGGCACGCAGTCGTCCCTTCGTGCCGGTCACAGCACGCAACAGGGAGGTGTTCTCGATCGCGACATCGCCGGTGGCGAGCGGCAGCAGGTCGATGCCGGGCGACTGGGCGCGAACGACCGGGGGCAGGCGGGCTTCGACGGAGGGGGAGCGGGCGAAGGAGAGAGGGGGAGACGGGAGAGGGGGAGAAGGGGGGACAGAAAATGGCACGTCGGCGGTGGCAGAGTGACTGGGGCGGAATGCCTCGACTGGTGAAGAACTGAGAGTGTCGATCGAGAACGCCGATTGTTCCGGCCATGCAGCATCGAAACACGGTGCCGGCGGGCAGGCGACTTCGATCGGTTGCGTCGCTTCGTCGATGCCTTCGACCTCGACGACCGGCGACAACCCGGCCGCCTCGTCCGGCGGGACGAGCGTCGGCTCCGCGGCAGTGACCGCGGCGGCAAGGCAGACGATCAGGCCGGCCGACACCCGGAACGGGGCGGTCCGACGGCGACGGCGAAATGACATGGAGCCTGGAGAGGAGAGGGCCGCGAAACGTAGTCGCGCCCCCCTGCGAATGTCAATCGGGATTCGCCAGACCATCGTCGGCCGCACCGCCGGCGCCGCAAAATGAAGCGAATTTCCTTTGACGCGGCGGCTCTCATCGCCAACGCTTGTGAGGGGCGGTCGAACACATGCCGTCTGCAAAGGATTCGACGACCAGGCGATTCGGAAGGAACCGTTTGTTGTTCGGGCGATCCGCCAGCGTGGTGTGAGAGGGGCATGAACTCACAGGAGACGCGTTCGACATGCTGATGAACCCGTGGCTCGGCCTGTTGCAGTCTTGCGAAGATTTCGCCGATCGGTCTCGACCGGATCGGCCGACTTCGCGGCGCGATCCCTGGCGACACTCGCAAACCGCCTATCGCAGCAACCCGTTCGTGCCGCCGGACCGCGTCCGCATGAGCAGGACCAGTCGGTCGCGACCTTCAGAGTTCCGCTGGCTCGTCCGGCAACGGCAGTTGTCACTCGCACGACCTTGAGCCGGCGTCTTAGGACGTCCTGACAAAACTCCCCTCTCCACTGGGGAGAGGGGCCGGAGGTGAGGGGAGCCGTTTGACTTGCGTCGTGAAAGTTGATTGGCGTTCTACCACGACGGAGGGTTGCAAAGCACAGGCGAAACCGCAGGACATCCCCTCACCCCTGACCCCCCTCCTCCAAGGAGAGGGGGACCGGTGACGCAACCGGTTTCGACATGCGTTGACGTTTTGTCCGGACGCTCTTAGGACAAAGGCAAAGCCATTCGCAGACACGGCACATGCACCGTCGGTGCCTGGCCGACCGCAGTCGAGTCGCCTACCCAATGCGACCCGGCCCGTGAAAGCGAGCGCCCCAGTCTGCGTGACGATCGTCCTTGGCAGCGTTACCCTCGTACAGAGTGTTGCACTGCTGGAGATCGATTCCTGTCATGTTTGCGAGGGCTGTTGTGCCATCTCTCCCGTTGCGGTTCGTTTCGCGGGCCATCCCCGCCGTCGTCGTCGCTCTTTTTGCGATCACGCCACTTTCGGCCGGCGAGCCGGCAGTTCCCGCCGCCGATGCGAAGCAGGCGTCACCTGTTGAAAAACCGGCCGATAAGCCCGTCGATCTTCCGCGGAAGATCGTCCTGATCGCCGGCGCGCTGGATGAGCAGCACGGTCCTGGCACGCACGAGTACGATGCGACCGTCGAGACGATTCAGAAAGCGATCGCCGGGTCGAACGTCGCCGACAAGGTCGAGGTCGTCGTCGTGAAGGGCGGATGGCCGCAGGATCCGCAGATGCTCGACGACGCCGATACGATCCTGCTCGTCTCCTCGGGGGCCGACCGCAACGAGGCCGACCATCCGTTTCTCGTCGGCGATCGGCTGCAGGTTCTCGAAAAGCAGATGGATCGCGGCTGCGGCCTGATGATGCTGCATTGGTCGGTGTTCGTGCCCGTCAAGTACGAAGAGCAGTTCACCCGCTGGATCGGCGGCTTCTTCGACTACGAGCGCGGAGACGACCCCCGCGGCTGGCACAGCGCGATCACGTTCGCCAGCGCGAAGATTGCCCCGAACGAAAAACACCCGATCTCGAAGGGGGTCTCGGCGTTCGAGCATCGCGACGAGTATTACTACCGCATCCGCTTCGCCGAGGATGACACGCGGGTCACGCCGATCGTCACCGTCACGCTGCCCGAGGTCGAGCGGCCGCAAGTCGTCGCCTGGGCGGTCGAGCGGAAGGACGGCGGTCGCGGCTTCGCCTTCACCGGCGGGCACTTCCAGAAGAGCTGGGAGAACGACGACTACCGCACGCTGATGCTCAACGCGCTCTGCTGGACGGCGAAGGTGCCGATTCCCGCCGGCGGCATCCATCAGGAGCTGACGTTCGACGACCAGTGGACGCCGAAGCCGCATCTCGGCAAAGAGGATTTGCCGAAGGAGAAGGAGGAGGACTGGGTCGACGGCCGCATTCGCGAGAGCGACGTCGGGCCGTTCTACACGACCTCGATCGTCGCCCCCGACTTCGACAATCTCGACGCCGCGCCGACAGCTCCGAAAGATGACCGCAAGCTGCCGACCAGCGAGAACATGGTCGTCAAGGCGATCGCGATCAAGGTCGGCGGCACGGACGGCGTTCCGCCCGCCGCGGTGCTGTTCGACAAGGAACGCATGACGCTTCGCTGCGGCTGGACGGGCAAGTTCCTCAACTTCAGCGACCGGCGGTTCGGGTTGCTGGAAAAGCCGACGATCGCGGGCGATACCTCGTTCACCACCGTCAGCAACGCCTGGGCGACGGGAACCGATCAGATGCCCGCGCAGGTCTCACCCGCCTCGCTTGAATGGCACGGTTGGCACCGTCACGGCAACAACCTCGTGCTCGAGTATGCCGTCGAAGACCGCAGTCTCCGCGAAGTGAACGGCGCCGAGGGGAACGATCAGCACGTCGCTTTCTCGCGCACGATCGAACTGGGTCCGGGCAGGACGCCGTTGACGGTGACGCTCGCCCGCCTTCCGGGAGCGAAACCGCAGGCGAGTAACGGTTTCAAACCGGCGATCGCGGCGATCTCGACCGGTGACGAAGCCGCGTTTGCAACGACTGTCGGACCGACCGACGCCGCCGTGACGGCCCACGGCGATCGACTTGTGCTGACGTTCCCTGCGAGCGACGAGCCGCTTCGCGTAAAGATCCTGCTGGGCGCCGGCGCTCCCGGCGATCTCGACGGTTTCACCCGGGTGATGTCCGCCTCGCCGCCGCCGGCCGATCTCGATTCGCTGACGGCAGCCGGCTCGCGGCAATGGGGCGAACCGCTGGTCACGCAGGGCGAACTCGGAAAACCGACGAAAGGCTCGCCCTTCGCCGTCGATACGATCACGATTCCGTACGACAACCCGTTCAAGGCGCTCTTCTACTGCGGTGGCTTCGATTTCGCTCCCGACGGCGCCTGCTATCTCGCCACGATTCACGGCGACGTCTGGAAGGTGACGGGCATCGACGACGACCTCGACGAGATCACGTGGCAACGCTTTGCGACGGGGTTGTACGAGCCGCTTGGCGTCAAGCTTCGCGACGGCGAAATCTACGTCCTCGGCCGCGATCAGATCACGAAACTCCACGACGAAAATGGCGACGGCGAGGCCGACTTCTACGAGTGCTTCAACGATGACCTGACCGACTCCGGCCAGGCCCACGCCTACGCGATGTGCCTCGAGACCGACGCGGAGGGCAACTTCTACTTCATCAAGAGCGGCGCCCCCGGCACGCCGCATGGAGGAACGCTTTGCAAGGTCGCCGCCGACGGCTCGAAACTGGAGGTCTACGCGACCGGTTATCGCCACGCAAACGGTTTGGGCATCGGCCCCGACGGCACGATCACCAGTGCCGACAACGAGGGTAACTGGACGCCGGTGACGCGGGTGGACATCGTCGAGCGAGGCGAGTTTCTCGGCCATGTGCCGACCGCGCATCTCGACGTCGAACCGACCGAGCCCGGTCAGCCGCTGTGCTGGCTACCGCGGGTCGTCGATAACAGCGCCGGTGGTCAGGTCTGGGTTCCGAAAGGAAGCTGGGGACCGCTCGCCGACGAACTGCTGCATCTGTCGTTCGGCCAGTGTACGGCGAACCTCATTCTGAAGGAGCAGGTGGACGGCGTCTGGCAGGGCGGCGCGGTGAAGCTGCCGCTGCCGGAGTTCCTCTCCGGCGTCTGCCGGGGTCGGTTCCGCACGACCGGCGAGGACGCCGACGGCCATCTTTACGTCTGTGGCACCGACGGCTGGTCGACGTCCGCCGTCCGCGACGGCAACCTGCAACGGGTGCGTTACGTCGGCGGACCGTTGCTGATTCCGACCGGATTGAACGTCCGAAAGAACGGCATTCGTCTGTCGTTCGCCGAGCCGCTCGACCGCGAACTGGCCTCGAACCCGGAGCGGTACGCCGTCAACGTCTGGACCTATCAATGGACGAAGGACTACGGTTCGGAAGACTACTCGACCGCCGATCCGACGAAGAAAGGTCGCGACAAGTTGAAGGTGACGGGGGCGACGGTCTCGGAAGACGGCCGCAGCGTGTTCCTGACCATCGAAGGATTGAAGCCGGTGATGCAACTGCGCGTGCAGGCGGGGCTGCGGACGGCCGAGGGAGCGGAATTGCCGGTGAACTATTACGGGACGGTACACCGGCTGGAATCCGGCAAATAGTGTTGGAGCGATTCTGGCATCATGAACCGAGTCCGTTGCGACACCTGCCCGCACTCCATAAATGAAACGCCTCTGCGTCTACTGCGGCTCGCGAATCGGCAGCAGTAACGAGTATCGCTCGGCTGCCGAAGCGTTCGGCCGAGAACTTGCCGAGCGCAAGATCGAGCTCGTCTACGGCGGCGGCAGCGTCGGGATGATGGGGGTGATCGCCGATGCCGTGTTGAATGCCGGCGGGCACGTCGTCGGCGTGATCCCCGAGTTGCTGGCCGTCAAAGAACTGATGCACCCCGGCGTGCCCGACATGCGGCTCGTTCCCGACATGCATGCCCGCAAGGCGCTGATGGCCGAACTGTCCGACGGCTTCGTCGCCCTGCCGGGCGGGTTCGGCACGTTCGAGGAACTGTTCGAGACGGTCACCTGGGGGCAGCTCGGCATTCACGCCAAGCCGATCGGGTTGCTCAACACGACGGGCTACTTCGACGACCTGTTGCGTTTCCTCGATCGCAGCTTCGACGACGGGTTCATCAAGCCGATGTATCGCGGCCTGTACCACGTCGCCGATTCGCCTGCCGAACTGCTCGACCGGCTGGAAGGTCATCGCCCGCCTGCCGTCGAACGCTGGCTGCCGCAGGACAAGGTGTGAGGAACGAATCGGCCGGCTGTAGGTCTTCCGACCTCTTGCGAGGGGGAGATCGGGAGAAGGGGAGAGGGGTGACGAGCGCCTGATGGGCCAAAGGTGAGAAATTCACCGCTGAGGTCGCAGAGGTCGCGGAGAAATTGCTTCTCTGCGATCTCTGCGTCCTCAGCGGTGAAATCTTCTTCCTTGAGAGCGTAGGGCCGGCTGTGCCGGCCGGAATGAGCGTTTGAGCGCCTCGAAAGATTCGTCCCCGAATTACTCGTGCTGTGGCGAGGTCTCCCGACCTCGTCACTCTTCCGAC
>JBAQZJ010000150.1:0-3300 GCA_049790855.1 Planctomycetaceae bacterium
TCCCTGAAGGGAGCGGCTCACGGCCCCAAAGCGTCGCTCATTTGCTTGAAGCGTCGCTCTTCACCTCGCGGATGCGGATGTTCCGCCACATCACCTGGGCCGGGTGCTCGCCGCGGTAGCTGTGGACCTGAAGGCCGATGAAGCCGGGGTCGGTCGGGTTCGTGTCGTCGCTTGTCACGTCGGTGATCTTCTCGCCGTTGATCCAGACCTGCACGCGATCGCCTTCGGCCCGCACGCGGTACTTGTTCCACTCGCCGTTCTTGAAGTGCTCGTGCGGGCTTTCATCGGCGCCTTCGCTGATCCATGCGCCGGTCGAGGCTTCGCCGTAGATGTAGCCGGCCTGTCCGGGCGACGACTCGGTTTCGACCTGCGGCCCGTGGACGCGGCCGTCCTTGTAGTCGGGCTTGCTGTGGCTGCGGATCTGGACGCCGCTGTTGAGGTCGTCGCGGAGCAGCTTCGTCTCGTACTGCAGCACGAAGTCGCCGTAATCGATCTCCTTGCAGAGGAAGCTGTTCGGGCTGCCCTCGACGGTCGAACCGAGAACCGCGCCGTCCTTGATTTCGTAGGTCGCGGTGCCGTTCTTCTGTTCCCAGCCGTCGAGGCTCTTGCCGTCGAACAGCACGGTCCACTCGTGTTTGTGTTGCCTCTTTCCGTCCTTCGCCTTGCCGGCAGGCTTTTCCTCCTGAGCCGCCAGCGGTGCGACGAGTGCAACAAGACCGAGACACAACCATCGCTTCAGCGCACGCGACACGTTCATACGGATCTCTCCTGGAGACAGAGTGACGAACGCGCCGATCATGCCGCATTGCCGCGGCGCATCGCAACCGTCGACGAACGCCGCACGCCGGGGTGGCTGGGGTCGGGCCGCGTTGAACGGTGTTGACTGAAAGAGCATCCAGCGGCCCGCCCCCAGTCGTGTGGCAATCCGACTGGGGGCGACGCGATCGAGTCTCCTCGCAACCGGCGCCGGCGGCGCGTCGTCCCCAGCCACCCGCCGTCGCCCCCAAACGTCACTTCGGTGGCGCGGGCACGCCCGGGCGGTCGTTGACCCACATCTGGTCGGGACGCATGTCGCCGGGATGCCGGTCGGCCTGGCTCACCTGGTGTCGCAACCGGACGGCACGGCCGTTGTGACGCTGCAAGATGCGACCGACCTCGTCGAGAGAAACGTGGCTGCTGCCCAGCGGACGTCGAACAGCGACCAGCAATCCGTCGGAGGCGATGGTGTCGACGATCTCCATGCTGGAATCATCCGCCGTGCGAAACGCCAATCCGCCGAGCACGGCACCGAGCGTTCCGCCGACGATCCCGCCGACGACCGCGGCCGCGGGCGGTCCGAAGCCCTCGGGCATGTATTGACTGATCGTGGCGAGGGCGATCATGCCCATCGCGATGGCGCCCAGCAGTCCCGAAAACACCGCGGCCACTCCGCCGTGCGTGTGACGGTCGCCGTCGCGATGGACGTACTGCTTCAGAAAGTTCCGTTTCTCGTCGCGATCGGTCAGCAGCACGACGTAGTCGCGCTGCACGCCGGCGGCCAACAGGTCGGAAATCGCATGCTCCGACGCATCGCTGGTCGGAAAGGTCGCGGCGACGACCTCTTCCGCAGGCGGAGCGTTCGGATTGCCGGCGGCAAGATTGAGATCTGCTTCCGTCGATCGCGGCGCCCCCCCGGAAATCACAGGTGCGTCGGGCGACGTTGCGGCGGGTGCAGGTGAGACAGGCGTTGGATTGGCGTCGCCGGCGTGCGGCATCGATTCGGCGTGCGGCATGAGGTACCTCCTGCCCTCTATTGAACCAGCATTCGCCGGATCGACCACCGGGAAAGTTCCGAGGGGAGAGAAAATCGGAGCCGCACGCCACCAGAGCCGCGACCGTCAGGGAGCGCTCATCGACGCCCCCTGCCCGGAAACGCTCCCTGACGGTCGCGGCTCTGATGGGGCGATCTGCGATTACGGCGCCCAGGCCCGCAAAATCGCGTCGTCGAGAACCGCCCCTTTGGGCAGATCCTTGATGCGTTTGAGAACGGCGGCGACGCGCTGTTCGTCGGGTTCGATGCCGAGGTCGTCAAGACGATGCGCCACCGCCCGGCGACCGCTGTGACGGCCCAGCACCAAATGCACCGCCGGGCCGCCGACCTGTTCCGACCGGTACGGCAGATAGGTGTCGGGGTGCTTGAGCAGGCCGTCTTGGTGGATGCCGGCTTCGGTCGCCCAGACGTTCCGCCCGGCGACCGGCTTCATCGGACTCATCGCGATGCCGGTCAGCGAAGCGACCAGTTCGCACAGCGGCGCCAGTTTCGTCGTATCGACGTTGTGTTTGCGACCGTACTGGTCGGCATGCAGCGTGAGCGCCATGACGACTTCTTCGAGGCTCGCATTCCCGGCCCGCTCGCCGATGCCGCAGACCGTGCATTGCACGACGTTCGCCCCTTCGGCGATGCAGGCCAGCGTGTTGGCGACCGCCAGGCCGAGGTCGTTGTGGAAGTGAACCGCGAGCAGCGCGCGGCCGAGGTTCGGCACGCCGTCGTGCAGCACCTTCATGAACTCGCGCGACTTTTCGGGCGTGAGGACGCCGACGGTGTCGGGAAAGCCGATCGTCGTCGCCCCGGCGTCGATCGCCGCCGTGTAACATTCGCACAGGAAGTCGCGTTCGGTCCGGCTGGCGTCTTCACAGGCGAACGACACGATCTCGAACTTCGACGCCGCATACGAGACAGAGTCTTCAATGATCGTTCGCACCTCGGCCTTCGTCTTGCCGAGTTTGTGCTCGCGGTGCAGCGGACTGGTTCCGCAGAACAGGCTGACGCCCCGCTTGTGCTTCGGCTGTCCGTCGAGCGCCCGGTCGGCGGCGTCGACGTCGCCGTTCAGCGTGCGACACAACGCGGTCAAAACCGGCTTCTTGACGACGCCGACCATCCGACGAATCGCAAGGGCGTCGGCTTCGCTGCTCGCGGGAAAGCCGGCGTCGAGACTATGGACGCCGGCCTCTTCGAGCGCCAGGGCGATGCGAAGTTTCTCGTCGGGTTCGAGCGTCGCCCCCGGCATCTGCTCGCCGTCGCGAAGGGTCGTGTCGCTGAACAGCACGACGCCCGACCGCTTGTGATGAGAAATCACGGCGCGTTTCACCAGCCTGGTGATGGTGCGAAGGAGTACGTTCGCCATCGAGACCCTGCCTGCCGGCCATTCGACGCAATGCCGTCGGACGAACAAGGAACCCGCCGAGACGGTATCGTCAGACGGCCGATCGGGGCAAGAGGGGTTCCCACAGAGCCGCGACCGTCAGGGAGCGCACATCGGC
>JBAQZJ010000151.1:0-5484 GCA_049790855.1 Planctomycetaceae bacterium
GCTCAAGGATCGCATCGTGATCCTCGGCAGCCAGGTCAACGACGAGGTCGCCAACAGCATCGTCGCACAATTGCTCTTCCTGCAATTCGAAGACCCCAAGGCCGACGTCCACTTCTACGTCAACAGCCCCGGCGGCAGCATCACCGCCGGCATGGCGATCTACGATACGATGCAGTTCATCAGCTGCGACGTGGCGACCTACTGCATCGGCCAGGCGGCAAGCATGGGCGCGATCCTGCTGACGGCCGGAGCCAAGGGCAAGCGGCATGCGTTGCCGAACGCCCGGATCATGATCCACCAGCCGCTCGCCGGCATGCAGGGAACCGCGACCGAGCTGGACATCCACGCCAAAGAGGTCATCCGCATCAAGCGGAAGATGAACGAGATCCTCCAGCGCCACACCGGCCGCAACCTCGACGAACTCGAACGCGACACCGACCGCGACCGCTTCATGTCGGCGATGGAAGCCCAGGAGTACGGCCTGATCGACAGCGTCGTCGAACAGATCAAGAAGCCGGGGGAGTAAGGGCCGAGGACTTCACGACTTGCGACATTGGAAACGAAAGCCCGCCGGTCGCGATCGGCGGGCTTTTTCCGTTGCGCCGACCGGGTTATACAGCAGTCATGAAGCCGCCCTCGATCAAGCTCAGCGGACCGATCCTCTTCCTGATTCCGGTCCTGATCGTCGCGGCGGCACTGAGTCTCGTCGCGATGTGGCAGGTGCGCCGTCTCGCGGAGAAATTCGCCGCCCGGGTCATGGATCAGGCGGCCGCCCGCGTCGAAGCGACCGTCAACGGATACCTCACGAACGCCGTTCAGGCGACGAAGCAGGTCGATCGACTGATCGCCGCCGGCGAGTTAGACGTTGACGATCTGCGGCCGTGGCGTCTGCCGCTCCATCGGCAGTTGCTGGTCAATGCGGAAATCAATTCCGTCACGTTCGGCAATCGCGACGGAGACGCCACCTGGATGATTCGTTATCCCGGCGAGACGGAGCTGGAATACGCCGTTACCGATGACGCTGCGGCCCGCACGATCGTCGAGTACGGCGTCGATGCGCACGGCGAGTTAGGCGACGTGCGGAGTTCGTACCCATTCGACCCGCGGGTCCGGCCCTGGTACGAAGCGGCCGTTACCGCCGAGGCGCCGACGTGGAGTGTCCCGTATGCCTGGGTGGGCGGCAACCATCGTCAAACGACGCTGGGAATCGCCTACGCCGTGCCGATTCGGGACGACGAGGGGCAAATCGTGGGCGTGCTCGACTCCGACATCAGCCTGAAAGACGTTTCGCGATTTCTGGCGCAGGCCCGCGTCTTCGAATCGGGCGAGGCGGTGCTCGTCGACGCCGACGGCAAGCTCATCGCGACGTCGATGAATACGGCGGTCGTCAACGACGACGGCGCCCGCATCGCGGCGGTCGATGCCGGTGAACCGCTGATCGCGGACGTTGCGAAACATGTCGGCTCGTTCGCCTCGGTCTCGCTGCCGCACGAGTTCGTGGTCCGCTCGGGGAAACAGGCATTCCGCGTCGAAGTTCGGCCGTTGCAGAATCCCTGGGATCTTCCCTGGCGACTGGCGGTCATCGTGCCCGAGTCGGAAGTCATGGCCGGCGTCGCGGCCATGCGACTCCAAGCGTCGCTCATCAGTGGGATCGTCGTCGTCATAACGCTGGGGCTGGGAATGCTGGCGGCGTTCAGTATCGTCCGGCCGGTGACCGCCGTCGCCGCGGCCGTGCGGAAGATGGCGGGCGGAAATCTCGACGATCAAGTGCAGGTGGGCGGGCACCGCGAGTTCGTTCAACTCTCGCACGAGTTGAACGACATGTCCGCCGCGCTCAAAGATCGAATGCGGCTGCGGCATTCGCTCTCGTTGGCGATGGAGATTCAGCAGAAGCTGCTGCCGTCCGCTCCGCCGGTTATTTCCGGTCTCGACGTCGCCGGGCGCAGCACCTATTGCGACGAGACGGGCGGCGACTACTACGATTTCATCGAGGTGACGAAGTCCGATTCCGAAAAACTCGTCGTCGTGCTCGGCGACGTCATGGGGCACGGCATCGCCGCGGCGCTGCTGATGGCCACGGCCCGCGGCATCCTTCGCAGCCGCGCGGGCGAAGAAGATTCGCTCGGCCTCTGGTTGAGGCACGTCAATCGACTGCTCGTCGAGGACACGGGCGGCGAGCGATTCATGACGCTGGCGCTGCTCGTCTGCGATCCCGTCGGACGCCGCATTCGCCTGGCGAGTGCCGGTCACGATCAACCGCTGATGTACGACCCGTCGCAGGACGCCTTCATCGAACTGCCCGACGTCGCCGGCCTGCCGCTGGGGCTCGTCGCCGAAGAGGAGTACGAAGAAACTCGACGGGACGCGATCGCCCCCGGCTCGATCGTGCTCGTCGGCACCGACGGACTGTGGGAGAGCGAGAACGAGCGGGGTGAACCCTACGGCAAAGATCGCATCTGCAACGTCATCCGCGCAAACGCCGCCCGGTCGGCCCAGGAAATCAGCAACGCCGTCACCAGCGGCCTCCGCCAGTTCCGCGGCACCGCCCGCCAGGAAGACGACATTACTTTCGTGCTGGTGAAGTTTACGTAAAGTCGGCGTTTTCTCCAAGAACGGTATTAATTTCGTGGAGCGACACGCGACCATGCTCTTTCCGCATGCAAGCTTGTGAATCGAGAAGTCTTCGACGAGCAGCCCGCCGGCTGCAGCCGGCGGGCTGCTTTCCGTCTCATCTCGGAGACGATCGCACCGAACCGTCACTGCGAAACGCGGCCTCGAACGATCAACTGCTGCGGTTGGTCCGCGGGATGCACCACGGTCGGGACGACCCACGGCGCGCCATTGAAGGTCGCATCGAGGCCTGGCAAATTGTCGGCCGCTTCGATCCGTGTCGCCGCGGTTGCCTGCGCCTCGAAGTCAAAGACCGCCTCGAACAGGTCGGGTTCCGGCCACGAGAGAGTCACCGTCGCCCACGACGGGCCGGTGTCGTTTCCGGTGAACACGACTCCGGCCTCGCCCGGCCTCTTGCTGACGATTCGACGGTCGCAGTCGATGGGGGCGTCGACGCCAGCGAGTGGAGAACAGTTGCTGAACTCCAAGGCGTCGAGACCCTGGCTGATTCTGAACACCCACGCGTTGTCTGCTTCTGCCGGTGAGGGGAAAGGGCCCGGCACGATATCCCCATAGACTTCTTCATGTTCCTTAAGCTTTCTGTTTTCATAGACGGCGAACGCCGTCCAGCCGATCGCCAGCATCAGCCCTGCGACGCCCACGGCGGCCGCAATGGTGATCTGTAGGGACCACCGGGCCGCGACGGCCCCCACGACGGCACCGAACACGATCGCCGGCACGGCACCGTAAAGGAACAGTTGGGACATGCCATAGGCGACGAACTCGGAGCCACGCTCGCCGGAGAACAGCCCGTTGCTCGCGCCGAGGATCAGGATTCCTGTGAAGAAGACAACCAATCCGCCGAACCCGCCGAGCAGGCCCCAGGTGAAACACTTCGGCCACTCAGAACGACGGGGAGGAGTCGCCTCCTCAGGTTCACGAGACTCGGACATCGGTGGCCCTCCAGGTTGTCGAGTCCCGACCGGCGAGACTGTTCTCGCGGTGTCGAGGCTCTCCCAGCATAGCTGCCGGGAACGCCATTCTTCGCGGCATTCGACCGGTTCTACGTCAGAGCCGTTGCGGCCTCGCGGATTTCCCGCAGGACCGTGATGTGCTCCGCCGTCCATCCGGCGGACGGACTGCGTGACTCGATCGCCGCCTCGTCCCCCAGCCCCGCCGACTTCGAGGCTCGCATCTTCGCCGTCAGCAGGTCGCGGATGGCCGGGGCTTCGGCGATGCCTTCGATCAGGCCGTGATGGCCCGCGGTCGAGGCGCCGTGCTGTTGCGTCGGGGCGCCTCCTCCCCCGCCGGCCGTGTCGACGAGCACGTCGGCGATGCCGAACAGGCGTTGCAGCGGTCCCTGTTGCACGGTCACGTTCTGGATGTTCTCGAAGGTGATCGTCGTCTCGCGAATCACCCAGATGCCCCGCCGGATGCGCAGGCTGCGGTCGCTCAGCACATACCAGGTCGTGTCGTAGCGCAGGTAGGTCGCCAGAATCGTGATCGCGCCAAGAAAAGCCAACACCGGCAGCAGCACCGCAAAGATCGGCAGGCCGATCGACAGTTCGGCGACCATGATCGAGACCGCCACGCCCAGCAGCGCCAGCGAGACGACGCCGAACCCGATTGCGGCCTGAAACAGCAAATATCGCAGGAAACCGGGCGAAGGCCGAAACGATTGGGTCTGCTCGCCGGTGATGCTCGGCAGGACCGGCGGCTCGGCAGGGATCAGAAAACCCCGTGCGAGAATGCCCCAGACGCCGCCGTAAATCCACGAGACACGGGCACCGCGAGGCGTGTCGCCGATGGCAAGAAACTTGGTCATCGGACAGCCTCCCGACGTGTCGCCACGGCGTTGAGCGCGTCCCGAATCTCGCGCAGCAGGACGAGCGCCTCGTCGTCTGTCGCTTCAACGCTCACCCCGGCAGAGTTCGTCGCTTCGCCTTTCGCCCCGCGCATCTCGCGATACAAAAAATCTCGCAGCGCCTCGGCGTGCAAAATGCCTTCGATGCTCATCTCGGGCGTCGCGCTGCCCGACGCCGTCTGCACGCCGACGGTCGCCAGGCCCATCCACCGCTGCAGAATGTTTCGCGTCAGATGGATGTCCTGAATCCGGCGGTACGTCAGGTAGACTTCCCGCTTAAACAGGATGCCCCAGCTCATCGATACCCCGCCCTCGTCGAAACGGTATCGCAGCGTCTCGTACTTGAAGAACAACGGCAGGAACGCGATCGGGAACAGCGGTCCCGACAGCATCGCGATGATCACGTAATACCAGAGCAGCGACTTGTCGGGTCGCTCGATGGCGTGCGGATCGAAGGGGGCAGTCATCGACGGCTCGCTGTCGTGAAGAGAAAACGCGGACAGGCATCCAGCGTAACGCGGCGGCCGGGCAGACGGATCACTCGCCTCTGTTGGGAATCCGGTTTGCCGGATAGGCTCAGTCTCGCTGGAAGTTTCGCCGACCCACTCGGAGCGACCAAGCCATGTCCGCCGATCTATCCTGGCTCTACGGCCTCGTCAATCTTGTCAGCGCTTCTCTCATCATCGCCATGTATCTCGCGGGACTGGTGATCTCCCTGTTCCGATGGAACGACGGGGTTACGCCGCGTCTCGCGACAATCGGCTTCGGGCTGATGCTGTTATCCAACGTGGCCAATCAGATCCTCTATCGCTTCTTTTTCGATGGATGGGGAAACGAGTCGATGTTTTACTGGCTGATGGTACTCAACGCCGCCACGACGCTGCTGAATCTGACCGCCTGGGCGCTGTTGCTTGTCGCCTTGCGACGAGCCTTCCTCGACGCCGCGCGGTGGCGTTCAGAATTTTCCTCCGATCGGTGATCGAGTTGTCGACCGGCGGCGTTTGACTTTT
>JBAQZJ010000152.1:0-1652 GCA_049790855.1 Planctomycetaceae bacterium
CTCCCCAGAGGAGAGGGGGGACGGCGACAATGCCTCAATCAAAATTCCCCGGGGATTTCGGTTCGATGGGGTAGACGTCGACGACGCCCTGCATGAAGATCCCCCGCCGAACCGGTTCGTCGGCGACCTGCGCCCCTTCCAACCGGAAGACGATCTTCATATTGGCGGCGTAGCCGGTACCCGCCGGAAAGCCAAGGGCGTTCTGCACGTCCGCCGTCCAAATGCTAGGGTCGATCGGCTGCTCGCCGACGATCTGTCCGATCTTGTGCCAGCGGAAGTTGACCGGGTCGAACATCCAGTCGCCTTCCTTGAACTCCGGCTTCGGCTCGGTCGTGCTGTTCCAGGCGACGAAGTATTCCTTCTGCTCCAGCTTCCGCTGGTTGAACGCGGCGAGACTCGCGAAGTTCTGCGTGACGAGGTAGACGTGCTCGTCGTCGCGGCCGAAGGCCCGGCGGAAGAACACGACCACGTCGATCAGCGACGACCGCGCCTGCCGGCGGACGGTGAGCAGCCAGTTGTACCGGTCCTCGACCGCCTCGACGAGCACCCGGTCGACCCCCGCCGCCAGAAACGACGCCGGCAACGGCGACTTGAACTGCAATCGGCCCGCCGGGATGTCGCCGCTCGCGCTCGCCCAGGTCGTGACGACGTCGGTCTCGAGCTCGCGGACGATGCTGCGACGGCCGTCGGCCGAGAAGATCGTCACCTGGCCACGTTCGAGCATCACGACGTCGGGGGCGCCGCCCGCCATGAACATCGAGAAGTCACCCGTCGCACCGCCAGCGCTGGGAAAGTCGATGCCGGTCGCCGTGACCGTGACGGCCCCTTCGCTCATCCGCCCGTCGGCGACAGTGATAAAACTGTCGGGCAACCCGACGGCGAACTCGGCCCGCTTGGCGTTCTCTTCGATGTGCGCCGAAGGGGCCGCATCGGTGAAACTCTCCGGCGTGCCGGTGAAGCCGAACAGAGGCCGCAAATAAGCATGCGGAAAGGCGACGGGGTCGCCCTGTGGATCGCTCGAATGGTCGGGAACGTTCAGACTGAAACGATTGGTGTACCACGTGACCGAGCCGCCGCCGCCGGGAAGCGGATACGTCGGCGCGTCGCCGACGGCCGTCCAGTCGCCGAAGATGCTCGCGACGGGGTGCAACTCGCCCTGCTGCCGCAACCGCCAGTAGCCCAGCGGGTCGACGACGTAGAAACCTTCGCGATGGTTGAGTCGGTTAAAGCCGATCGCGTGCGTTGCAGTCATGTAATCGACATCGTTGCGATTCGGGTCATGATCCCCGTCCGGATCGAGCGCGATCGCCGCCGTCGCACATCCGGTAAGAGACGACGGAGTCGCCGGCGGCGTCAGCGGATTCACCTGCTGCGGATTCACCCGCACGGTGCCTGTCGTCGGGTCATACACCGGCTCGGTCCCGCTGCCGTCGATGAGGGCTTCGGCGCCGTAGCGGAGGGCGGTGGCGGTTGTTTGCTGGGTGGCTTCGATGCTGCGGAGGACCGACAGCGGGAACAGCGTCGCGACCGAGACCAGGCCGATGCCCATGATCATCAGCGACATCAGCACTTCGGTCAGCGTCGTTCCGCCCCGACGCCGCGACGTCCGCCGCGTTTTCGCGACTGCCCCCCTCTCCCTGGGGAGAGGGGCC
>JBAQZJ010000153.1:0-6000 GCA_049790855.1 Planctomycetaceae bacterium
ACAGCCACGGATGGGCCGGCGAGAGCACGACGAGCCGGCCGCCGGCGTTGAGTCGCGATGCCGCGTTCTTCATCTCGCCGGCATCGTCGGAGATGTGTTCCAGCACGTCGATGTACAGGATCGTGTCGAATCGTCGATCCGGCGGAACGTCGTCGGCCGTGCCGATGCAGACTTCGTGGCGAACGTCGAGAGTCGCGAGGCTCGCCCGAAGACTCTCGACAAGGCCGGCGTCGGGTTCGAGCGCCGTCCAACTCGTGGCGGAAGAATTGACGAGATGCCGCGTCGTCCCGCCGATGCCGGCACCGACTTCGAGCACGTCGCCCGCGATGAACGGTCTCAGACGATCGGCCATGTACCGCTTCCAGTTCTCGGCTGCGGCGAAAAGTTCCAGCTCGCCGCCGATGTAGCGGTAATCTCTCATGTCGTCTCGCGTAGCTGTTCCACCGGCGAAGTCGAGCGGCTTTCCACCGGCGGCCAGAGGGTGCGGAAGCCGTCGAGAAACCAGGTCGCGTCGCGAGCGGGCAGCACCGTCGCCGCCTCCCGGCTGCCCAGCAGCGAGAAGACGACCAGCGCGATCAGCGTGAGCACCTGCAGGACCATTGCGGCGAGCAATCCGGCGGCCGTCGTCGCCCATCCCGGAATCGCCAGGCCCGTGCCGAGCCGGATCGCAACCGTCGCCGCGATGCCGAAGCAAAGCACCGCGAGCAGCGCCGTCGCCGCGAGCAGCAGCCGTGTGCAGACGACCTCGCGAAACACCGAGATCGCGCTCAATCCGTGCGCCACGAGGCCGACGAGGTCCATTCGCGACCGGCCGGCGATGCGGCGGGACCGTCGAGTGGGAACCAGCTCGACCGGCGTCTTCGAGCGAAACGCAGCGGCCGCGTAATGGTTCCATAAGTCGGGCGAAACGACCAGTCGGCGCACCGCCTGGCGGTTGAGGGCGCTGAAGTTGCCGACTTTCACCGGCACGCCCGTCAACGCGCGGTGGACCAGACGATACGCCTGATAACCGAGCCGGAAGACGAGATCCTCGGCACGGCGCGTCCGCTCGGCGAAGACGATCTTCGGCCGTGATTCCGAACCGAGCTGCGCGAGCAACCGCGGCACGTCGCTCGGATCGTCCTCGCCGTCGCCATCCATGATGACGACCGAATCGAAACGGCGTTCGCCCTCCAGAAAACTCAACCCGAGTGCGATCGCCCGCTGATGCCCCATGTTCCTTCGCAGGGTCAGCACTTCGACCCGCTCGAACCCTAGCGGAGAAGTCGGCAAAAACGGTTCCGGGCACGGTTCGGTCGAACCGTCGTCGATCAACAAAACCCGCCCGCCGGCGGGAAGGTGCTCGTCGAGCCGCCGTAGAAGTTCCGCCGCGACGGTCCAGTCGTTGAAGAGCGGGATGGCGACGTAGACCGACCCTGTCGCGGCCGAGTCGGTCGAACCGGTTTGATTTGCTGGACACACGACCGCGGTCATGCCCCGAACTTCTCCAATCGCCCGGCGTGGGCCATCGCCAGCGGCATCAGGTGTTTCGCTTCAAATGTGCCGAGGCCGCCGCGAAGGCATTCGCTTTCACCGAAGCTCGTGCAGCCGTCGAAGCGGGCCAGGTCGGAGGCGAGCACGACCGGAACCGGGTGCCACGAGTGGCTTTTCATCTTGCTCGGCGTGCTGTGGTCGCCGGTGACGATCGTCACGGCCGGCTTGAGTGCCGTCACACGCGGGATCGCGGCGTCGAGTTCTTCGGTCCGCTTCACCTTGGCGTCGAAGTCGCCGTCTTCGCCGGTGCTGTCGGTGTACTTGAAGTGGATGAAGAAGAAGTCGTAGTCGTTCCAGACCTTCTCCAGCCGAGCCATCTGGTCGTCGAGGGTCTGGCCGGCATCGAGCACGTCCATGCTGACCAGCCGGGCGAGGCCGCGATACATCGGATAGACGGCGATCGCCGCGGCCTTCAGCCCGTAGACTTCCTCGAACGTCGGAATGTCGGGCTGCTTCGCGATGCCGCGAAGCGTGAGCAGGTTCGCCGGATGATCGTCCTTCAACACATCACGAGCCTGGTCGATGAACGCCTTGCAGACCTCGGCGGTGCGCTTCGACTGTTCGTTCCTCGGCTGCGGATCGAGCGGCGGAACGCCGGTGCGTTGCGGGTCGGTGTCTTCGACGTCGCCGCCCAGTCCTTCACCGCGGAAGACGACGACGAACCGGTACTCCTTGACCGGCCGGACGAAAATCTCGACGCCGGGAATCGTGATCGTCGCCAACTGCTCGACGAGTTTCTTGCCGACGTCGCTGCCGATGCGTCCGGCCCGGCGGTCGGTGATGTTGCCGGCCTCGTCGACGCTGCAGAAGTTGCCGCGGATGGCGACGTCGTTCGGGCCGAGATCGAAGTCGACGCCGAGCGCCTCCAGCACGCCGCGACCGATTTCGTACTTCAATGGGTCGTACCCGAACAGTCCGAGGTGCCCCGGCCCGCTGCCCGGCGTGATGCCCGGCAGCACGGGAACGCTCAGACCGCAGACGCCGCGTGCCGCAAGTCCGTCAAGATTCGGCGTTTTCGCCGTTTCCAGTTCGGTTTTTCCGCCCGGCTCTTTGGGCAGACCACCGAGTCCGTCTGAGACGAGCAGCACGATTTTGTTGTCGTTTTTGATATGCAGACGACGCATCAGATCCTGGGCATCGGTCATGGAGTTCTTTCGAGCAGTACCTTCAAGCGGAATCACCGTGTCTGCCGACGATGCACCTCGGCAGGACGAGGCACTACTCTACCAACGCCGCATCTGCCGGGGAAACGAGGGGGCCGGCGTGGCGTGCCGCTTCTGCATCCTGAAGTCCGCTTTCCGGGCAGGCCCTCAGGGTATTGCCGATCTGTAAAATCGTTTGGAAGGCAAATGATTGACAGACCCGCAATCGTCGAATATCGTCATCAATCAGCATCCGATGATTCGTAACTCCGGCGATGTTCGTCGCCTTCAAGAATCAGACGAATTCCAAAGTAACATTCACGAGCCGCCTTGGTTCCGGCAACGTTCCGTATTCGATCGAGCCTCGCCCTCGGGCCTGCGATCGCTTCGAGAGACCACGGCCATTCACCATTCGGGCATTTTCTGTTTTCTTTTCTTCGTTCTCTGTTCGAGGGAGTCGCTATGCACAAACGTTCCGTTTCCCCGCCCCTGCCGCACACCGGCAAGCCGCTCGGCTTTACGCTGATCGAGCTGCTGGTCGTGATCGCGATCATCGCGGTGCTGATCGCGCTGCTGCTGCCGGCGGTGCAGGCCGCCCGCGAGGCCGCCCGCCGCTCCAGTTGCCAGAACAACCTCAAGCAGCTCGCCCTGGCGTTTCACAACTACCACGATGTGCATCGCACGCTGCCGCAGGCGGCGAACCGTGAAGCGAACTGGAACGGCTACAGCGCCCACACGATGGTTCTGCCGTTCATCGAGCAGGGGAACATCTACGACCGGATCCTGTTCGGCGGCGAGTGGGAAACCTGGAAGCACCACAGTGCCACTTCGCGGGCAGTCACTACAAAGGTTCGAATCCCAGCGTTCCTTTGCCCGTCGGATAAGGTGTACCCCAATACCGGAGAGGTAGGCAACAACAACTATGGCGTCAGCCACGGCGCTTCGTTCGGCTGGAATGATGCCGAGGCGATCAAGGTCAACGGCATGTTTCGCCGGAGCGCCATTACCCGCTTTGCCGACGTGACTGACGGCCTGTCGAACACGATCATGATCGGCGAGTTCCTGATGGGCGACTCCGACGGCAGCAAGTATACGCCGGGGACCGATGCGGTTCGCGGCGTGTCGATTCCGAATTACCCGGCGAACTACCAGTACCCGCCGCAGGCCGATCTCGATGCGTATGGGACGGCATGCGAGGCCGGCAAAACGAACCACACGAGCTTCGCTGGACATCGCTGGGCATCGCCGGGCTTCTACGACACGGGCATCAATACGGTGGCGACGCCGAACTGGCGCTGGCCGTCGTGCCACCTTTGCACCGGTTGCGGCGAGGGTGACGCGGCCGGCGTGTGGCCGGCCCGGAGTCACCATACCGGAGGTGCCCAGCATGCCTTGGGCGACGGCTCGGTGCGGTTCATTTCCGACACCGTCAACCTGCAGGCCTACCAAGCGACCGGCAGTCGCAACGGCGGCGAATCGGTGACCGTGATTCAGTAAGCCCGCGTCGGTCAAGGTGCCATTGCGAATGACGAAAGCGGGGCCGTGGTAAACGGTCCCGCTTTCATTTTTTCACCGCCGACCGACTGTCAGGATAGGGCTTGCTACGGGTTCTGTGTCGCCAAAACCTCGACCTGCCACCAGTAACCGCTGGAAATCGCTACGTTGTTGGTGACGCCTCCGACATCCGTCTCGGAAGTGACCTTAACTTCGGTGCCGAGCGGCACGTTATCGCCGACGGCGACGTTTGAGATGCTGTCGCCACCACCGGCGTTGAGCGGTCGGGTGATCTGAACGCCGTCGGCATCGATGATCACGAAGTTCGTCGCGGTTTTCTGGACCGTGAGCTTACGCACGCCGCCGACGTACACTTTGTACGTGCCTGTATGCTCAATCGCGCCACCACCGGCGTCGCCGAACGTCATGTCAACCGATGCCGAGAGATCGAACGTCGTACCGGCAGGCAGACCTTCTCCCTGAAGCTCCTGAACCGAGTACGTATCGTCGCTAGCGCTGATCCCCGCCATCTCATTGCTGGTGGACGTGACGCCGTACTGGCACAACCCGGCGACGGAGACTTGAGTCGATCCCGCCGGCTGCACGTCGTACCGGGCCGAAGAGGACGCGGTCGCGCCTTGAAGCTGCGCAGACGCGGTCGAAATGACCGTCGTGTCGCCGGAGTCGTTATCGGTTTGCTCGTCCTGCAAGCCCGTCGAAAACGAGTAAGCTTGCGCGTAGGCCATAGTTGCCGCATTGCTCAGGTCCGCTTGCGGGAGGAACCCGAACCAAGGTTCTTGGGCGACTGCCGCTGTGCCGTGTGTCAGCAAGACAGCCGCCGCCATGATGAAGGTGAGCATGTTCCGACGTTCCATGAGCGACGCTCCACTTTCCTCGGGTTCCTGAAAATCCCAGACAGCCGGGGCTTCCACCTGTCGGGTAGCGGCTCAAGTGCTGTTGCAGCGAACCGCAATCTCGTTCTGCATCGGTCGTCGCCTAATGAATGCCGATTCGCGCGCTCCGTCTGAAGAAGTTCTGCGGGTTGTCCGGCCAGCAAGGCCGGGCGGCGCGGCCGCAAGAGGCTGTCAATTACTGTCCGAATGTCTCGACATCGGGCCTTGTCGCTACGCGACCCGACCCTGTGGGGAGGGCCACTCCGCTTTGTTTCCGACAAGAATCGGTATGAGACTCGATGCCGACGCGAGGCGGCGTGAATACCCGGATTCGATGGAATGGACCGTCCGGCCTTGCAGGACGGGCCGCCCCACGTCACATTTTCAGGCAAGAATCCGTTCAATTTCTCACTCGTCACCCGAAGGAATTCCTCCCATGCTCCGCCCCGGTTCGCTGCTTGCGACGCTGTGCCTGTGCTTCGCCTTCCTGGCCGGATGCGGTGACGAATCGGTGACCGTCGAGGCTCCGCCTTCCACAGGCGTCGCTAAGGCGGCGCTCGAAGAACTTGCGAAATCCGGCCAGCCGATCGGCAGCGGCGGCGCGACGATTCAGGAAGCGATCGACAAGATCCGCCCGACCGACGCCGCCAAAGCCGACAAGCTGCAAGGCCAGCTCGACCAACTGACCTCGTCGCAGAACCCGGCCGAGATCAAGAAGCTCGCCGGTGAGATGGCGGCGGAATTGTGAGGCGACGCCTCGTCGCGCAACCGCTGCACGACTGATTTGACGAACGCCGGGGACCGTCGCAAGACGGCCCCCGGCGTTTTTCGTAAGAAGCCGTGATTCATCGCCGAGACCGGATCGGGTGAGGGTCCCGCCGGAATGCGTCGCGCCGCAATCCGGCTTGGCAGGCGCTTCGCCCGGGTGTCGTCACTCT
>JBAQZJ010000154.1:0-12050 GCA_049790855.1 Planctomycetaceae bacterium
GGCATGATCCGCGGCCGCCGTCAGTGGTTGTTGATGGAAGCGCCGTCTGTTGGCACATGGTAGATCAACATCGAATACCCGACCCGCGCGACCGGCTCGTGTTCCTTCAGCCAGGCACAGGGGCCGCCGGGTTCGTGGAGTTTCGCGATGCTGACTGCGTACCAGCCGGGTATGCGCCGCGAAGTCGCCATTTCATACTTCAGGCCGTGAATCTCCGGGGTGAGTTGACTGTAGGTCTCCAGGGTGAGCGGCGTCGCCTCGGGATGTCGCCGCTGCCAATCGGCAAGCCGCGGCAGATCCTGGCCCCAGTCGATGTTCGCATCGAGCAGATGCTTCCAGCCGTTCGCCGGCCCGCCGGCCGATTCATTAAAATACGACAGGCTATGCGGCCAGACCCACAGGCTGCTGGCGATCGTCGCCGCGAGACATCCGCCGACGAGCAGCTTGCCGGGCAAACGGGACGCGAGAAAGACGCACTGGCCCGCCCAGACGAACGCGAACGGCAGGGCCGGCAGCGCGTACCGGAAGAACCGCGTGAAGCCTGTCTCGCTGCTGACGAGCACGAACACCGCCAGGCCCGGCGCGACGACGACCAGCCATCGAATTAATGCTCCCCGCGGCGGGGCGAAGAACGCCATTAGAATTAATGCGAGCGTTCCCAGCGGAATCTTAACGAGTGCTGCATAAAGATAAAACTCGTGCCAGCCTCCGAACCGCCACTCGCCGGCCATGTAGCTGCGGCGGCCTTCGTCGAAGTCGAGCTTTTGCAGGTCGACTCCGTGGACGAGCATTTGCGGCAACGGGACCGGCAGCTCGCCCGCCCACGAACCGCGGAACCGGTTGCCGCCGATTCCCGCTTTCGCCGGCGAGTCGTCTCCGGCCAGCGCGATGCTGACGAACGTCGGCTCGCCGAGCCGCCACAGCGGCCGGTCGAAACCGTAGCCGGCGTGAACGACGAGCAGCGCCAGCGAGAGGATCGCCATGAGCTGGCCCGTCTCCGTCAGGAACGACGGCCGTTGTTCTTCGCGCGGCTTCAGCCCGCGTCGCAGCAGCCAGAGCGTCGGCCACAGCGGCACGAGAATCAGCCAGGTGAACTTCGTGAGCAGCACGATTCCGAGAGCGACGCCGGCAGTGAAGGAACGCGTCCACGTCGCCTGTTCCGACCAGCGCCAGAAGGCGTAGGCCGCGACCAGCCCCAGCGACGCCGCGGCGGCGTCGGGGGTGATCAGCGCCCCGTTGCCGATCATGTTCGGGCAGAACGTGTACAGCGATTGCGCCAGCAGCCCCGCGGGCGGCCCGGTGAGATCGCGGCCCCACAGGTAGCAGACGACGCCGCCGGCGAGAATCAGCGGCAGTACTGCCAGCCGGGCGAGCGCGAACAGCCAGGGCGTCCGCTCGCCGTTGAGCCGCATCAGATCGGCGCCGATGCTCCACTCTCGCCGTGTCTCAGGTGATCGAAAGGTCCAAGACGACCAGTCGGTCTCGACACCGGCCGCCAGCACGGGCAACGCCGCCAGCGACTTCACGAGCGGGGGATTGACCGGATAGAGATCGAACCGGCCGAACGACACGACCGACAGCCCCGCGGCGAAATGCGCCGGCTCGTCGACCGCCGGACCGTATTGAAACGCCAGCGGCGCGACGAGTGCCGCCTGCACCAGTAGCAGGACGGCTGCGACCGGGTGTGGCTTCGTCGTGAGGAGTGGTCGGTGTCGCGTGAATAGATCGCCGGCCATGGCTGCCTGCGGAATGCGGCGAAGACACTCTCAGCCCCCAGCCGCATTATGCCGTCGCCAGAGCAGCAGGGCCACGCCGAGCGCCGCGGCGCTGACCGCCGCGAGGATCAGCGGCCAGCGGGACGCCGGCTCGGCCGTCGCTGTCGTAACGGCCTGCATCTGTCGCTCCCCGCGGGTTTGATCCGCGGCGGGTCCGGCGGTTAGATGGGCGATCCTGCTTGCACACACATGAGGTCGCCATGAATTTGCTCACCACGTTGTCCGGTTCGCTGATGGAAGGCTTTTTCCCGGCGGGTTGGGATCTGGAAAAGATCGACCGCTGCGTTGCCGACGACCCCAGGTCCGTCACCGAGCGGCAAGGCTGGTGGCACCGCGATTTCCATTTGATTCCCTGCGACTCGCTGCCCGACTTCGACACCTTCATGGGGCACGAGATCGCGCAGACGATCCGCCGCAGCCGCGACGCGGGCGAGAAGCTGGTGCTGATCCTGCCGGTCGGGCCGATGGGCATGTACCGCTGGGCCGTCTTCTTCTTAAAGGAGTGGGGCGTCTCGTGCGACCACGTCTACGGCTTCAACATGGATGAATGGAGCGACGCCGACGGCAACACGCTGCCGGCCGACAACCCCGGTGCGTTCCGGTACGCGATGGAGCAGGCGTTCTACGGGCCGCTCGGCAAACTGACCGTGCCCGAGAAGCAGCGGCACTTCGCCACGAAGGACGTCGTCGGCACCTACGGCGATCGCATCGGCGAGCTGAAGGCCGCGGGAGCGAAGCACGGCGTGATCTTCGGCATCGGCCGGGTCTGCCACATCGCGTTCTGGGAGCCGCACTTCGCGGGCGAGTACGGCAGCGTCGACGAGTGGAAGTCGCAGACGCACCGGCTCGGCGCGAAGCTGCATCCACTGACGATCGAACAGAATGCGATCACCAGCTTCAAGAGCCGCACGACGCTCGTGCCGGCCTTCGCCAACACGATCGGCCCGAAGCTGTTCCTGAACGCCGATCACATCATCGGCGGCTGCGACGGAACGCTGTCGCGCGGCATGCAGTGGCAGGGCCTGAGCCTGTGGATGTCGCTCCGCCACGAGCCGTCGCCGTGGATTCCCTCGACCTGGATGCCGACGCAGCCCGGGAAGCTGTTCTACCTGAACGAACTCGCCGGGCCGCTCGTCGCGGAGTGCAACTGACGGGATCGGGGGAGGGGGAGAGGCGAGGGACGGGGAGAAAAAGTTTCCAAGACGGAAGCGGTCCCCCCATCCCTCGTCTCCCCCCTTCACCCGCCTCCCCTTACGCCACTTCGCCCAGCACGTCTTCGCTGACGTAGATCGGCAGGTGCGGGTCGTAATGCACGCTGAGGGCGATCGCGTCGCTGGGGCGGCTGTCGATCTCGACCAGCTCGCCCTCGCGGCGAACGCGGATGCGGGCGAAGTAGGTGTGTTCCTGCAGGCTGCTGACGATCACGTCCTGCACCTCGCCGCCCAGCTCTTCGATCGCGTTCTTGAGCAGGTCGTGCGTCAGCGGTCGGGGTGGAATCTCGCCGCGGACCCGCCGGTCGATGCTCATCACCTCGAACGGGCCGATCAGAATCGGAAACGTGCGGTCTCCGTCCACCTCGCGAAGGTAGATCACCTGCTGTTCGTTGATGTCGCTGATGATGATCCGCGACAGTTCCATCCGCACGAGCACCGGGGCACCTCACGTCGATTCCGAACGGGACGCGGGATTATACGCGCTTCAAGCCTACCCCTTGCAAGGGGTGGGCTTTGCGTCATGCGACGTCACCCGCCCAGTTCCGCCAAAATCTGCTCGACGCTCGTCAACTGCTTCTTCAGCGATTCGAGCTGTTCCCGCGCTCCGGCGACGACCTCGGGCGGGGCCTTCGCCACGAAACTCTCGTTCGACAACTTCTTTTCGCTGCCGGCGATCTGCCCGTGAAGCCGGTCGGCCTCCTTTTTCTGCCGTTGGCGTTCAGCGTCGAGATCGATCACGTCGCCCAGCGGCACGTAGCCTTCCAGCCCGTCGAGGGCGAAGCTTGCCGAGCCGGTCGGCCGTTCGACTTCCGCCCCGACGCTGGCGAGCATCGTCTTCGCCAGGTTCTCGAACTGCCCCGCGACGTCCTGCATCGGACCGACCAGATCCGCTGTGCAGCGCAGCGCCAGCTTCAGCGGCACGGCCGGTGAGATGTTGTAGACCGCCCGCACGTTCCGAACCGCGATGATCGTCTCCTGCAACCGGTTGAACTTCGCTTCGAGATCGGCATCGCGCCACGCTGCCGGAAGCTCCGGCCACGGGGCGACGATGCAGGCTTCCGCAGCTTGTGTCGGTGCGAGCAGACCCCGTTCCAGGGCCACCTCGTTCAACCGCTGATAAAGCTCTTCGGTGATGAACGGTGCGAAGGGGTGCAGCAGCCGGACGATGCTGTCGAGCACGCCGACGAGCACTCTTTGCGCGACGGCACGCTCATCAGAGCCGCGACCGTCAGGGAGCGTTTGTCCGGCCGCATCGTCGCTATCGCTTCCTGACGGGCGCGGCTCGGACGGAATGCGCAATCGCGGCTTGATCATCTCCAGATACCAGTCGCAGAACTCATTCCAGGTGAAGTCGCGGATGCTCCGCGTCGCCTGGTCGAACTGGTAACGGCCAAGCAGCGTCGTCACTTCGTCGCAGACCGTCGAGAGTCGGCTGAGAATCCAGCGGTCCTCAAGCGTCAGTTCCGACTCGTTCACGACGCCCGGCGTGTAGCCTTCGAGATTGAGCAACGCGAACCGGGCGGCGTTCCAGAGCTTGTTGCAGAAGTTCCGGCCGTACTCGAACCGCTCGCTGACCATCCGCGCGACCGGCTCGCCCGGGTCCGGCTCGTAGTTCGGCGTGCTGTATTGAAGGCTTTTGCCCGACTTCGGGAACTTGATGCGCGGCTTCACGCCGGCTTTCGGTTTCGCCGTCGTGTGCCGCTCCTCCTGCGGCACGATCTCACCGGTCTCCGGGTCTTCGTAGCCGACGGGAAGACGGATGTCCTGCGTCTCGCCGGCGAAGGAGGCGATCGTGAAGCGGACGGCGTCGGTGCCGTACTTGTCGATCAGGTCCATCGGATCGACGCCGTTGCCCTTCGATTTCGACATCGTCTTGCCGAAGCCGTCGAGGATCTTCGGATGGATGCACACGTGCGCGAACGGCACCTCGCCCATGTTGTAGAGGCCCGTCAACACCATCCGCGCCACCCACAGCGTGATGATGTCGCGACTCGTGACGAGGACGCTCGTGGGGTAGAAGTAGTCGAGCAGCGGGTTGAGAGTTGAGGGTTGAGAGTTGAGGGGCGAAGCCTCGCTTGCGATTTCGCCGGCCATCGGCGCGGGACCGTCCGGCCACCCGAGCGTCTCGTGCGGCCAGAGGGCGCTGCTGAACCAGGTGTCGAGAACGTCGGGGTCTTGCTCGAAGCCAAGTTCCTCTAAGAGAGCTTCGGCCTCACGGTTCCATTTCTCTCGCTTCTTGCAGAGCAAAACCTCAAGGTTTCGCCCGCGGTAGGCGTCGATGTTTCCGATGTCGCCTGGTTCCACATCTATCTCGTTCCCGGTGTCGAGATCGGTGATGCGGACAGCGTACTCGTCTTCGTCTTCGGCTGGCCCGAACATCTCATCGATATCCGACCAATGAAACATCGCATCCCAGTCGTCATCGGTAGCTGACGCACTCACGACCCGACGCCAGATCGGAATCCGGTGCCCCCACCACAACTGTCGGCTGATGCACCAGTCGCGTTTTTCGGCGAGCCATTCGACGTAGGTGCGGGCGTAGCGGGAGGGGTAGAACCGCACGCGGCCGTCGTCGACGGCGTCGATCGCGTTCTGGGCGAGATCCTCCATCTTCACGAACCACTGGTCGCTCAGGTACGGCTCGACCGGCGTCTTACTGCGGTCGCTGTGCTTGAGCGGGATCTTGCGGTCCTCGACCGACACGAAGTAACCGAGCCGCTCCATCTCCTCGACGACCTGCGGCCGGGCGTCGAGCCGGTCGATGCCCTTGTACTTGCCGGCTTCGTCGTTGAGCGTGCCGTCGGGGTTGAGCAGGTTGATGTGCGGCAGGTTGTTCCGCTGGCCGCAGGCGTAGTCGTTCGGGTCGTGGGCCGGCGTGACCTTCACGGCCCCGGTGCCCTTTTCCATCTCAGCCAGCAGAGCGTCGGCGATGATCGGAATATCCCGACCGTTGAGCGGGATGCGGACCTTCCTGCCGACGAGGTGCTTGTACCGTTCGTCGGAGGGATGCACGCAGACCGCCGTGTCGCCGAGCATCGTCTCGGGACGGGTCGTCGAGAAGGCGATCGTCTCGTCGGTGAGGTTCCCGTCGTCGCCGACGACGGGGTAGCGGAATGTCCAGAACTTGCCGTCGGTCTCCTCCTCGAAGACCTCGTCGTCGGCGACGGCGGTTTGCAGGAACGTGTCCCAGTTGACGAGCCGCTTGCCGCGGTAGATCAGCCCGTCCTGAAACATCTTGAAGAAGGTCCGCCGGACGGCCTTCGAGCAGACCTCGTCGAGCGTGAACCGCGTCCGCCGCCAGTCGCAGCTTGCTCCCAGCCGTCGCAACTGTCCGAGGATGCGTTTCTCGTAGGCGTCCTTCCACGTCCAGATGCGTTTGACGAGCGCCTCGCGGCCGATGTCGTGCCGCGTGAGGCCCTCCTCTTCGAGCATCCGCCGCTCGACGACGGCCTGCGTGGCGATGCCGGCGTGATCGGTACCGGGCATCCACAAGGCTTCGTAGCCCTGCATCCGCTTCCACCGCGTGAGCAGATCCTGCAACGTGCCGTTGAGCGCATGCCCCATGTGCAGCGCCCCCGTCACGTTGGGCAGGGGGATCATGATCGCATGCGGCGGCTTCGCCGGGTCGGGGTCGGCGTCGAAATAACCTTTCCGTTCCCACTCGTCGTACCAGCGATCGAAAGCGGCGTGGGGCTCGTATTGCTTGGGGATGTCCATATCCGGCGGAGGCGCGTCTGGAAGAAATGGAAAGGAAGAGAATTATCGCGGCAGCATTACTCGGGCAGAAACTCGGCGACGGCGATCTCGATGATGTTCATTTCCGCGAGAGGAAGGCGAAGTTGCCCGGAGCGATCGACTCGCTCTTCGACGGCGTAACGACTCTCGGAGCGGACGGGTTCCCCGTAAACCTCGACGATGCTTTCTTCGAGGTTCACAATCCAATACAGGCCGATCCCCGCGGCGGCATACTTGTGGAGCTTTGTCTCGCGATCTGTCCTGATCGAACTGTAGGCCACTTCGACGACCAGCGCGAGGTCGTCCGCGTCGGGGAATCGACTTGCATAGTCGTCGATGGTTCCGATCGCGACAGAAACGTCCGGTTCGGGCACATTGAGCGGCGGAAGAAACACCGGAGCCTGGTGTCTTGCGTGAAATCCCGTATCCCGAAGCTTTTCCGCCAGGAGACCGTTCAACTTCAGACCGACGAGGACGTGCAGGTTGCCGACCGTCATGATGTCCCCGCCGGCGTCGCGACGATCCTTGAGAATGAGCAGGCCGTCGATCAGTTCGACGCGCGGCGTCGCAGGCAGGATGCCCGCGTCGGCCATCTGCACGTATTGATCTGCCGTCAACGGCACGAACGGCGGAACCTCGCCGGCGACGACTTTTTCGAGGACTGTGGACATCGCAATTACCTTTCAGGACGCTGCGACAGGGTCTTGAGCCGACGAAACTGCATTCACCGCCCCTTCTTCCTTATACAGCTTATACTCCACGCTATCGACCAGCGCGATCCAGCTCGCCTCGATGACGTTCTCGCTGACGCCGACGGTCGTCCATTCCTCTTCGTCGTCGCTGCTTTCGATGACGACGCGAACGCGGGCGGCCGTGCCTTCGCTGCTGTTGATGACGCGCACCTTGTAATCGACGAGCCGCACCTTCGCCAACACCGGGAACGCCGGAACCAGCGCCTTTCGCAGGGCGCTGTCGAGCGCGTTGACGGGTCCGTCGCCTTCGGCGACGACGTGCTCGATTCCGCCGTTGACGCGCAGCTTGATGCTCGCCTCGGTGATCGGCTCTTCACCTTCTTCAGTTTCGACGTTGACGCGGTAGTGCAGACGCTCGAACCGCGGCTCATAGGTGCCGGCACACTTTCGCACGAGCAGGTCGAAGCTCGCCTCGGCCGCCTCGAACTGATATCCCTCGTTCTCGAGATCCTGAACCTGTTCGAGGATTCGCTTCATCAGCGATTCGTCGTGCTCCAGTTGCATGCGGGTCGTCGCGGCGACGATGTTGCTGCGTCCGGACAACTCGCTGACCAGCACCCGGCGATGATTTCCGACCGTCGTCGGGTCGATGTGCTCGTAGCTCGAGGCGAGCCGGTTGACCGCGTGGACATGCATGCCGCCTTTGTGCGCGAAGGCGCTGGAACCCACAAACGGCTGTCCGGGTCGGAAGTTCATGTTCGCCAGCTCGTAGACGTAGCGCGACAGCTCCGTCAGCCGTCCGACTCCGTCGTCGAAGAGGCATTCCACTCCTTTCTTCAAGACGAGATTCGCCACCACCGCAAGCAGGTCGACGTTGCCGCACCGTTCGCCGATGCCGTTGACTGTTCCCTGAACCTGCGTCGCACCGTGTTCGACCGCCGCCAGCGAGTTCGCCGTCGCGAGGTCGGAATCGTTATGCGCATGGATGCCGACCGGGCAGGGCAGCGCCGTGCGCGCCGCCTCGACGGCGCGGGCGACATGGTCGGGCAGGCTGCCGCCGTTGGTGTCGCACAGGCAGACCAGTTCGGCACCCGCCTCGGCCGCGGCACCGATCGTCTGCAGCGCATAGTCGGGATTCGCCGCGTAGCCGTCGAAGAAATGTTCGGCGTCGTAGATCACCCGCCGCCCTTCGGAGACGAGATACGCGACGCTGTCGCGAATCATCGCGAGATTCTCGTCGAGATCGACGCGCATGACCTCGGTGACCTGCATGTCCCACGTCTTGCCGACGACGGTGCAGACCGGCGCCTGCGACTCGGCGAGTGCTCTCATGCCGACGTCCTGGTCGGCCGTCACGCCGCGACGGCGCGTCATGCCGAACGCGCAGACCTTCACGTGCTTCAGGTCGAGTTCGCGAACGCGCCGGAAGAACTCGGCATCCTTCGGGTTCGAAAGCGGATATCCGCCTTCCACGAAGTCGAACCCCATTTCGTCGAGCTTCTGCGCAATGAGCAGCTTGTCCTGCAACGAGAAATTCACGCCTTCGCCCTGGCTGCCGTCGCGCAGAGTCGTGTCGTAGATCTGGATGCGGGACATGAAACGGCCTAAAGCAAAGGACTTCGGGTGAAGGACTCGAAGCCCACCGGCTGCGTCCGGTGGGGCCACCAACAAAAAAAGCCCCCGGGTGACCCGAGGGCTGCTGATTCGTTTCCGCGAGACAGCCTCAGAGTCGCCCGATGGACTCGGAAATCATCGAAATCCGTACGATGGCGACGCTGCGGTGCATGCTCAGACTCTGTTCCACTCGGCCGCGGTTCGAGGGCCGGTTGAGAAGGAGTGTACGCTTTCGGGTCACAAGCGTCAAACGGTTGCCAGCCGTGGGCCGCTCACCGATCCGCAACGACGGGAACGTGCCTCCCGCCACGGTTACGATATCCGGACTCCGTCACGGCCGTCTCACTCCCGGTAATTGAAGTGCCGACATGCACCGAACGCTGACGATTCCGCCCCTGACGTGTGTCGCCGTCGCCTGGCTGACCGCGTCTGCATGCCTCACGCTGCCGGCGGCCGATGCCGACGCCGACGCCGGTTGCGAGACGGCGGTCAATGAATCATCCGAGGGCACGCCGATCGAACTCGGCACGCGCCGGGAACTGTTCGTCGACGAGCACCTGGTCGACCGGCTGGAAGGCGACGCACGGCTGGTGCTTCATCATCCTCAGCCGCGTGAAATCGTGCTGGTCCACGACGAGCCGTGGGAAGGGTCGGGCAGCGGTTATCACAGCGTGTTTCAGGACGGCGACCTTTATCGCATGTACTACAAGGCGTGGCATCTCCACGTCAAAGCGGGCGAAAAGGTTCAGACGTCGGCCCATCCCGGTTACTGTTGCTACGCCGAAAGCCGCGACGGCATTCACTGGGAAAAGAAAGAGCTGGGGTTGTTCGATTTTCGAGGATCGAAGGCGAACAACATCGTCATGGCGACCGGCGATGTGGGCGGCGTCAAGGTCGACGGCGCTCATCCGGCCGTTTTCAAGGATCTCAATCCGGCCGCCTCGACCGAGGCACGATACAAGGCGCTGTTTCGCAGCAACGGGGCACACGGCCTGCTGGCGTTCCAATCGGCAGATGGCATTCACTTCTCGCCGATGAGCGATGCGCCCGTCATCACCGACGGCGCCTTCGACTCGCAAAACCTCGCGTTCTGGGATGCCGAGCACGGCCTGTACCGCGCCTACTGGCGCTACTTCACCGCCGGAGTGACGACGGCGGACGAATGGAAGCCCACCGGCTTGCGCGGCATTCGCACGGCGACCTCGACCGACTTCCTGAACTGGAGCGAACCGCGCGATCTGGAGTACGTCGATTCGCCGGCCGAGCAACTCTACACGAACCAGATCAAGCCGTACTCGCGCGCACCGCACCTGTTGATCGGCTTTCCCATGCGGTATGTCGATCGGGGCTGGCAGGAATCGACGACGGTGCTGCCCGAGCTGGAAAACCGGAAGATTCGCGCCGAGACGACGCCGCGGTACGGCAGCGCCGTCACCGACTGCCTGCTGATGTCCAGCCGCGACGGCGTGCGATTCAAACGCTGGAACGAAGCCTTCCTGCGGCCCGGCATCGAACGGCCCGGCACTTGGAATTACGGCCATCACTGCCTGGCGTGGCACGCCGTCGAAACGAAATCGATGCTCGAAGGCGCACCGAACGAGCTGTCGCTCTACAGCGTCGAGAGTTACTGGACCGGCGACAGCAGCGCACTCCGACGTTACACCCTGCGTCTCGACGGATTCGCCTCGGTCCAGGCATCCGCAACCGGCGGCGAGCTTGTGTCACGTCCGTTGACGTTCTCCGGCGACGCGCTCGTGCTGAACTTTTCGACGTCGGCCGCCGGTTCGGTTCGTGTCGAACTTCAGCAGGCGGACGGGACGCCGATCCCCAACTACACGCTCGCCGACTGCCACGAACTGTTCGGCGACAGCATCGAGCGAACCGTCACCTGGAAGGACGGCAGCGACGTCAGCCGCTTGATCGGCCAACCGGTGCGGCTGCGCTTCGTCCTCAAAGACGCGGACCTGTTCGCGTTTCAATTTCCGGGAAAGGAATGACGCGGAAGGATCAGCCTTCGTAAGTGCCTGCCGATGCCGACTCTTGCGAGTTCACCGCCGCTCGAACCGGCACGGTTCCGGAAACCGCTCGGCGAGGAACCGTCGCAGGCCGTCGCCGAAGGCGGCGTCGTCGAAGCTCAGAAACCGCCGGCCGGCGGTCGTCGTGACGACTTCGGCATACGCCGGCGGCTTGCCGTAGAAGCCCGCCTTGCCGCCCTCTTCGCCGACCAGCACGGCCGGTCGCGGCTCGTGCTTTTGGGCGTGATTGAGAATCGCCGTCGGACCGAGCAGCCCGTACCAGCGATCCTCAGTCACGTAGTCGCGCAAGTCCCGCCAGGCGTGCAGCACCCAACGCTTCTTGAAATACGTCGGCACGTGCGTCTCGTAGTTCAGACCACCGTAACCGAGCCGTTTCAACAGGTCGTAGGTTCGCCAGAGACTTTCCTTCCACAGCCCGCTGCCGCGGTTCTTAATCGTCGCCAGATCCTGCAAGTACCGCCCGGCGCGAGCCTGCTCGGGCGAGAGATCGTCCAGCAGAATGAAGTCGTCGCAGAACCAGAGGTACTCCTCGTCCAGCTCCGGCAACAGCGCCGTGAGATAAAACATTAGAAAGAAGTTCGTGACCGGTGTCTTGTACGGCCCCACCCAGGCGATCTCCGAGTGCGGCACATGGACCACCCCGCTCCCCGGCCCGGCGAGAAACGCCGGCCTGTCCCCGAAGACGATCACCCGCCGCACCCAGGGCATATGCCGGTCGATCCCGCGAAGGGCCTCTCCGCCGTCCGTTCGAGCGTCGCGGGAGTTCGTGAGCGCACCGTGCGCTCCACCGACGCCGCCGAGGCCGTCGCTGAGCTTGATCGTTCGGGTAATCAGATGTGGATGATGACCCGACGATCCCAGAGGGTTTGGGGCGGGTGCAGAGCACTCCACTTCAACCGCCGGTGGCGAAGCTGTTGCCGGCGGGTAAACACGAAAGGCCGACGCCCCCAGGGCGTCGGCCTTTTTGCGTTTCCCATTGCGAGT
>JBAQZJ010000155.1:0-8679 GCA_049790855.1 Planctomycetaceae bacterium
ACCCTCGCCCGTAAGCGCTCCCTGACGGTCGCGGCTCTGAAACCGGCGTTTCATCGCCGTGATCAGAACGCCTTGCCGCTGTCGAGCAGCAGCGTCACGGGACCGTCGTTGACGAGTTCGACGGACATCTGCGCACGAAACCGGCCGGTCGCGACCTCGACGCCGCGACGGCGCACCGCCGCGACGAACGTCTCGTAGAGTCGTTCGGCCTGCGCTGGCTCCGCCGCGGCGACGAAACTCGGGCGGCGACCCTTGCGGCAGTCGCCATAGAGTGTGAACTGGCTGACGACGAGGCACGCTCCGCCCGTCTCGCTGAGCGCAAGGTTCATCTTGCCGGCATCGTCTTCAAAGACTCGCAGTCCGGCGATCTTTTCGGCGAG
Source organism: Planctomycetaceae bacterium (assembly GCA_049790855.1). Lineage (GTDB taxonomy): Bacteria > Planctomycetota > Planctomycetia > Planctomycetales > Planctomycetaceae > JACCRE01. The sequence continues at coordinate 381 of JBAQZJ010000155.1, forward strand.
CGACTCGGCATCGGCTGTGGTGTCGGAATGCGTCACCCCGAGCAGGATCAGAAATCCGCTCTGAATCGCACCGACGACTTCTTGGTCGACGATGACGCTTGCCCTGGAAACACGCTGGACCACCGCTCGCATCGTCGCTCTCCGGTCGCATTTGCTGACGCTGTTTCAGAAGCGAAGGCGAGGAGGGCGAGTTCCCGCCAGACCGCAGCGGCCTCATCCGAACCCGACTGTGGCATGCCGGCAGGGCGAGAACTCATCGAGCGGAAACTCCGTCGGCTGGTCGAGCAGAATCTGACGCATGAGCCGAGCCGTGCCCGGAGACATTTGCAGTCCCGAACGAAAATGGCCTGCAGCAACGAACAGATTCGCGAAATCGGGCAACCGGCCCAGATACGGCAGCCCGTCAGGCGAGCCGGGTCTCAGGCCCGCCCAGCACCGTTCCAGCGTCGCGTCGGCCAGTGCCGGACATAATTCAATCGCCATCGCCAGCAAATCGCCGACGGCGACAGTCGTGTTGCGTTTCTGAAAGCCGACGTCCTCTTCCGTCGCTCCGACGAGGATTCGTCCATCGGGCCTGGGGACGAGATAGCGGGAACCGACTTCAACGATTCGCGTGAACGGCAGCGGTACGGCACGCAGCAGAGCGATCTGACCACGGATCGGACGCACCGGCAATTCGATACCGATCGGCTCAAGCAACCCTCCGCTCCACGCTCCCGACGCAACGCAATAGCGATCCGATCGAACGATGCCTTGGGGCGTGCGGACGCCGGTCACGCGATCGCCGTCGATCTCCCATGCCACGGCAGGAACGTTCGGAATCAGCTCGACGTTCTGTGCGGCGCACGATGCGATCAGTGCCTTGAGATGTCGTGGATTGCGGATCTGTGACTGGCTCGGAAGGTGGATCGCCGGCCCGCCGACGCCGAGCGCCGGCTCCAGATCGGCGGCATCGACCGGTTCCGCCGGAACCGCCTCCGATCGCCACGTCGCCAACTCGGCGTCGCGTCCGGTTTCCTCGTCGAAGATGCGGAGGGCGCCGCTCATGCGGTAACCAGAGTCGACGCCGGTCTTCGCACCGAGCCAGGCGATGAGATTCGGCCAGAGCTTGTCGCTCAGGCCGCGCAGACGTGCTTCGGCGGTCGTTGCCGTCGCCAGATTGCCGGGCGGAAGCATGCCCGCACCGGCCCACGACGCTTCGACACCGAGATCGGCACGGTCGAGAACTCGAACCGTCGCTCCCGCGCGAGCGAGTTCGTCGGCGATCGACAGGCCGATGATTCCCCCGCCTACGATCGTCACGTCGGCCATGCCGCCCTGCTCCTCCGTCTTACGATGCCGTCTTCAATACGGCCATCATCGGACGAAACAGCGCGGCGTGCAACTCGTGCGCAGGTGGTTCGGTGCTTCGCCGCAGCCGGAGACTTCGCCTCACAGGGACGTGACGCGCGATCGCAAGCGTTGGCCGGTCGCCGGAGCGCTCGTCCTTCGGCAATCATCGAGGTTCTACCGGCGCATCGAGACCTTCTGCGCGAACGCCGTCGCGAGCTGTGCGGGCGTCGTTCCGTAGGCGGTCTGAAGTGCGGCCGCCGCGTCGCCGTCTTGCGAAGTGCGTTTGAGAAACTGCGAGAACTTCGCAGGGCCGCCCGACTGAATCAGGTAATCGACCAGGACGTAACCGACCGCAGTCGCTTCCGCAGGCGGAAAGGTTCCATCGGCGAAGAGCTGTTCCGGCTTCTGCACGGCCTTAAGGGCTTCTTTCACCCCCGATCCCAGCTCTTTGAAATAGGGATTGTCCTCGTCGAGTTTCGACGCGAGATGGAGCGCCGTCCCCTGCACCGCCCAGTCGGGCAGTTTCGAGCCGTCGCGCAGCAGGTAGGCTTGCGTGATCGAGCTGGCCAGCAGCGCCTTCAGTCCCGGATGGCCGGCCGAGGCGGTGTCGCCCACGTCCTCGATCACGACGTAGGCGTCGTTGAAGTCGGGCGTGACGATCGTGTGTCCGTGAACTTCCGGCGGTACCTGAGTGCGGTTGTTGACCGAGATGGAAAACTCTTCGTAACCGAATCGGTCCTTGATCAGAAAGACGGTCAATTTGCCCTTCCAGAGCGGCGATTCCTTCGCCCCGAACGATTCGCGGAGCGAGGCGATCTGCTGCTCGGCCCAACCGGCAGTCTGCTTCAAACGGGCTTCGTCGACGTTGCCGTACACGAGCAGTTGTTCCGAATCGACCTTGGCGGGACTTTCCTTCGGAAACGCACGTTTCCACTGGGCTTCGCTCTTTTCGACGCGGTGGGCGAGGAACTCGGCAGGACTGAGCCTGGCAAGTTCCTGGGACTGCATCTCCGCCGCCGACGGCACAAGCTCGCGGAGCGGCTTCTTCGCGTCGTCGCCGTCGAACTTCGCACCTTCCTTGATCCACGTGGTCAACGCATCGTAGTTCTCGCGTGTGATCAGCAGTTGACCGGGCGGCATGCGCGGCTGTTCTTTGTTCGAGACCATCAGCCACAACCGGCTGGCTTCCGTATCACCGGGTTCGATCACCTGGCCGCTCTCTCCGCCTTTCATCACGCCCTCGAACGTCGTGATGTTGAACCCGCCTCGCGGGTTGTTGCCCATGTGGCACCGCCCGCAGATGTTGACCATGAACGGCGCGACGTCGTTGACGAACGAGACCGTCTCGTCGCCTTCAGGCTTGGGGATGACGACGGGTTCTGCTTCCATCTCGGCGTCGTCGCCGGCCTTTTGGCCGATGGGTGCGTCGTCCGCACCGTCGAACTTCGCCCCTTCACGCATCCAGCGGGCGACGGTTTCAAGCTGTATCGGCGTCAGCGGCTTTTCGCCCTTCGGCATGCGTTGCTGCGCGTTGGGGGTCGTCAACCGGGCAAAAAGCACTCGCCCCAGTGGTTGTTTCGATGCCCCGCCCTGTTTCCAGCCGGCGATCGTATCGAGTCGCAGACCCCCGCGAGGGTCGTTCGCGCCATGACATTTGAGGCAGTTTTCCGTAACGATCGGCGCGACGTCGTCGCTGAAGCTGACGCCCAGGTCTTCGGGCTTGTCCCCGCGCTGTAGGCCGATCGATCGACGCCGGAGCATGATGTTGCGCTGAATGACGCTGACGAGCTTTTCGGTTTCTGGAACCCCGCCTTCCAGGAGTGCCTTGAGCCGTTCTTCGGCCGCATCGACCGCTTGCTCGGCTTCGTCGAACTGCTTCTTGCGGGCGAGCTTGGCGGCGTCGCCGACTTCCTTGTTGATCGCCGCGAGTTCTTTGCGCTGTTCCGGAGTGACGGCTGCCGCAGCGGATGAGACAAGCCCCATCGACAGAAAGACGGCGACTGATGCGCAAGTCAGTTGGTGCAGGCTCATCGGCATGTCAGATCAAATCTTGAAGAAGAACCGTTCGCTTCCCGTCCGACAGAATAACCCGATCGCCGTCGGTTCTGTTCGTCGCCGTCGCGGTTTGTCGGGGTGCCCGGCGTCGCGTATCATGTTGAAGGAAAGTCGCTTCCGACGCCAGAGAGCCGAGATCGCCGTGTCGATGCCGCTGGAGACGCCGTCCGACCGTCTGCTCGCCCTGCTTGCCGGCTGGCGACGCGTCGCCGTCGCATTTTCGGGCGGTGTCGACAGTGCCGTCGTCGCCAAGGCCGCCTGCCTTGCGTTGGGTTCCGATGCGGTCGCGGTCACGGCCGTCAGCCCAAGTCTTGCCTCCAGCGAATTGAAGATCGCCGGCGACGTCGCCGCCCTCATCGGCATTCGCCACGAGGTGATTCCGACTGAGGAATTCGAGCGGCCCGGCTACGTCGCGAATGCCCCTAGCCGATGCTATTTCTGCAAGACCGAACTGTACGAACAAATCGCGCGTCACCGCGAGCGGCTTGGCTTCGACGTGATCGCCAACGGAGCGAATCTTGACGATCGCGGCGACCATCGGCCCGGCATGAAGGCCGCCGCCGAACATGCCGTGCGCAGCCCGCTGATCGAAGCCGGATTGACGAAGGCCGACGTCCGAGAGTTGGCGAAACAGTGGGAGTTGCCGGTTTGGGACAAGCCGGCCAGCCCCTGTCTGGCGAGCCGCGTCGCATATGGCGTGACCGTGACGCCGGAGCGCGTCGCACGGATCGAATCGGCCGAGCAATTCCTGCGTGACGAACTCGACGTGCGCGAGCTTCGCGTGCGACTCGAAGCGAACGACCTCGCCCGGATCGAAGTTCCACTCACCGCCCTGCCCTGCCTGGCGGAACAGGGCCTCCGCGACCAAATCGTGTCCCGCTTCCGCGAACTGGGGTTCCGCTACGTGACGCTCGACCTGGAAGGGTTTCGCTCGGGGAGTCTGAACGCGGTGGTGCCGGTGGAGGCGCTGGTGACGCTAAAATAGCGGATAGCACGCCCGCCGTGGTGCTGTCTCGGCAGACTCCCTGACGGTCGAGAACTGCTGCACGGCTCTTGGAGAATACGAATGACGACAGTTGCACTGGATGACGATTTGATGGATCAGGCTCGTGAAGCCGGCTGCCATCAGTCGAACGAGGATGCCGTGACGGCGGCCCTGCTCGAGTATGTGCGACGGCATCGCCAGGCGAAGACGATCAGCCTGTTCGGGACGGTCGAGTTTGCGGCAGACTACGATCACAAGCGGGAGAGGCACCGGTGACGGTCCTCGTCGATACGTCAGTCTGGACGCTTGCCCTACGCCGTCGGCGGAAACAGTTGGATGCCTCGCAACGATGGATTGAGCGAGAACTCTCCGACCTGATCCGCGAGGGTGATGTGGCAGTCATCGGCCCTGTTAGACAGGAACTTCTCTCCGGCATTGCCGATGCCGGTGCGTTCGAGCGGCTGAGAGGACACCTTCGTCACTTCGAGGACGAGCCGCTGACGATCGAAGATTTCGAAGAAGCTGCGAGATGCCACAACCGCTGCCGCTCCGCAGGCATCAGCGGTTCTGCGATCGACTTTCTGTTGTGCGCGGCCGCTCTCCGGCGCGGGTGGGAAATCTTCACGACCGATTCCGACTTCGATCGATACGCCGCCGAACTCGGACTGTCGCTTCACGAACCGCGCGGTATGGATTAAATCCGCTGCCTGCCCCTTTACTCAATCCCCGGCACCGGAAACGCTTGGGCGAACTCGCGGATGTCGTCGCGGAGCCGTTCGGCCACGCGTTCGTCGTCGGGGGAGCGCAGGACTTCCAGAATCCAACCGCCGACCTGCCGCATTTCGTCTTCCTTCATGCCGCGGGTCGTCAGGGCGGCCGTGCCGATACGGATGCCGCTGGGGTCGAGCGGTTTCCTCTGGTCGTAGGGAATCATGTTCTTGTTGACGGTGATCCCGGCGAGGTCGAGGGCACGCTCGGCGACCTTGCCCGTCAGGCCGATCGGCGTCACGTCGCAAAGCATCAAGTGGTTGTCGGTGCCGCCTGACACAAGCCGCACGCCGCCGCCGGCGAGCGTTTCGGCGAGCGTCTTCGCATTGGCGATGACCTGCGCAGCGTACTGCTGAAACGCCGGTTGCGAGGCTTCCATGAAGCAGATCGCCTTGGCGGCGACGATGTGGCACAGCGGACCGCCTTGCAGGCCGGGAAACACGCTGCGGTCGATGTCTTTCGCGGACTCTTCGCGGCACAGGATCATGCCCGATCGCGGGCCGCGAAGCGTTTTGTGGGTGGTCGTCGTCACGAAGTCGGCGACGGGCACCGGGCTGTTGTGCAATCCCGCCGCCACGAGGCCCGAATAGTGAGCCATGTCGACCATCAGCTTCGCACCGACTTCGCGGGCGATCTCGGCGAATCGCGAATGGTCGATCTCGCGAGGATAGGCACTGGCTCCGCCAATGATCATCTTCGGCTTGTGTTCGCGGGCCAGCGCGGCGACCTGATCGAAGTCGATCCGCTCGTCGTCCTTCCGCACGCCGTAGTGAATCGGCCGGTAAAGCTGACCCGAGAAGTTCAGGTGCATGCCGTGCGTCAGGTGGCCTCCGTGCGAGAGGTCCATCGCCAGAAACGTGTCGCCGGGCTGGAGCACCGTCATATAGACGGCCATGTTCGCCTGGGAGCCGGCGTGCGGCTGGACGTTCGCATGCTCGGCGCCGAACAGCAGTTTCGCCCTGTCGCGAGCGAGCGACTCGACCTCGTCGATGAACTCGCAACCGCCGTAGTAGCGGCGTCCGGGGTAGCCCTCGGCGTACTTGTTCGTGAGGACGGTGCCGGCCGCTTCGAGGATCGCGGCGCTCGTGTAGTTCTCGCTGGCGATCAGTTCGAGGCCGTCCCGCTGTCGTGACCGTTCCGACTGAATCGAGGCCCACAGGACCGGGTCGGTGATTTCGAGGGCGGAGGAATCAACGGCGGTCGCCATGGCGACGGCTCCAGCAGAAATGTGGCGGCGGGGAAACGGACGAAGCCGGCGATTCGCCGGCCTGCGGTTACTCTATCAGTCAGGCAGCAGACCGGCCACCATGGGGAAACGATGGCTGGATGGTAGAGCCTCGTCGTGGCCGGAAGCCGAAATCCGAACGGTGAGCCGAGGCCCATACGACGTCACTCCGATTCTTTACCAGGCGCGTTATACTTGGCTTCATGCCCGACGATCGACTCCGTGAGCGAATGAACGAGTGGGCGCAGCGGCACGGCATCGGTCACGATTGCCCGGCCTGCGGGGCGCAACGATGGCAAACGGGGGAGATCATTGCCGCACCCGTCGCTCCGTCGCCGGAACACGCATTGCCGGAACGCCGTACCAGAATGGTGCAAGTGTTCTGCGGAGCGTGCGGCTACCTGCTGTTGTTCGACGCTGACACCGTCGGCGTGTGACGACGCCGTTCGGCCTCTCATAGGGCGGACTGAGCGAAGCGACGCCCGAAGGGGTTTGAAGGAAGCCTCACGCCAAGCCGCAAAGAGTCCCCCACAACAATTCCCATCTTTCCGCAATCGGTTCTCTTTTCTTGGCGACTTTGCGGCTTTGCGTGAGATTTCTCTTCCGAACTCACAGTGGTCCTGCGCCGCGCTCGCCACACCCTTCATCTCTCTACCGGCGCGGTTATCATCGACTGCGATGGCCGATCCTGCTCCACCACCCCCCCCTGCCCCGCCGGTGCTCGCCGGAGAGCGTGTCACGTTCACCGGCAAGCTGGCGTCGATGACGCACGGTCAAGCGGCCGCACTCGTCGTTCAGCACGGCGGCGAAGCGACCGCCCATGTCAGCCGGCAGACGACGATGCTGGTCGTCGGTGAAGAAGGCTGGCCGCTGGAAGCCGACGGAACGCCGGCGCAGAAGTTCGTGCAGGTCCAGGAATGGCGAGCCATCGGGGCGAGTATCCGGATCATTCGCGAGTCGGACTGGCTGCACGCCATCGGCCTGTCCGACCGTCGCGACGACGTCCACCGCCTGCATACGCCGGCCATGCTCGGCAACATGCTCGAGCTGCCGGTATCGCTGATCCGTCGCTGGGAGCGGGTCGGATTGCTGAACGCGGCGAAGCGGGTCTGCCGGCTGCCTTATTTCGATTTTCAGGAAGTCACGCGGCTGCGACGGCTGGCGGAACTTCTGGAGGCCGGCGTCTCGCGCGAGGAGCTGGAGCGGAGTCTCGCCGCGCTCGCGGAACTCTTTCCCGAAGCGAGCGGGCCGCGAATGAAGCTCGACCTGCTGGCACGCGACGCCCGCGTCCTGCTGCGGGATGATCACGGGCTGGTCGAACCGGCGTCCGGCCAACGCGTCTTCGATTTCGATGACGACGGCGAAGAAGAGAACTCACGAGATTCATTCGCGGAGCCGGTCTCGTTGCCTCTCGCCGGGTTCTCGCCAGGCAGTTCACCGACAAGCGGCGATCTGCTGACGGCGGCAGACTGGTTCGACCGCGGCAGCCGGCTGCTTGAAGACGATCAACCGAACGCCGCGATCGAGGCGTTTCGGACGTCGTTGATGCTGCGACCGGGCAATGCGGAAGCGCAGTTCTGCCTGGCCGACGCGCTCTACCGGGCCGGAAACGCCGCCGGAGCGCTGGAACGATATTACGCCGTCGTCGAAGGTGATCGCAATTATCTCGAAGCCTGGACGCAGATCGGCTGTCTGCATGCCGAGCGTGACGAGCACGCCGCGGCGATCGCCGCGTTCCATTTGGCGCTCGAGTTGCACCCTGACTATCCCGATGCCCATGTGCATCTGGCCGAGTCGCTCTGCGCCGTCGGTCGTGCCGAGGAGTCGGAGCCGCACTGGCGACGCTATCTCGAGTTCGACCAGCGCGGTCCCTGGGCCGATCTCGCCAGACAACGGCTTGGCGAACCCATAGACGTTTAGCCGCGACCATCGGG
>JBAQZJ010000156.1:0-3818 GCA_049790855.1 Planctomycetaceae bacterium
CCTGACGGTCGCGGCTAAACATCGAGGCCGGGCGAGCGCCGTTCATTTCCCCTCAACGAACGTCACGTCCTGCAGCATCGCGTACAGCACGACGTTGATGGCGATTTTCAGTGCGTCCTCGGGCAGATAACCCGAGCAGGCGGCGGACGACTGTTTCTCGAGCGCGCAGCTGATGTCGTACTTGCTGTAGATCACCGGGTAACGACCTTCGATTTCAACGCCTTCAAGGAAGGGTTCGCCGACCTGTACGTTTGCTGCGAGTGGGCCGTCGCCGACGCCGGGCACGCGGCGGCGGACTTGCGCGAGGTCGTGACCGATCGCCGTGCTGAACAGTTCATGGCTCGGCGGGATGCGCTGGAAGTCGTCGTCGGGATAGAGCGACTTCACGAGCGAGCGGAAACTCGCGTCGAACGCCGGCGAGCCGCAGCAGGCGTCGGCGAACAGCACGGCGCCGCGGTCGAGATGCTCGCGAAGCCGTTCGATTTCGCGCGGACTGAGCGTGAACGCCGTCCGGCCGTGCATGTAGACGATCGGATATTTGTAGAGGTCGGGATCGGTCGCGACGAGCGTGTTTTTCTTCGTCGAGGCAGCCAATCCCGCGGTCTCGTTGAGCGCGACAAGCAGGTTTCGCAACGCCCGCGGAGCGGCGTCCCAGTTGCCGCTGTGGCGTAGTTTGGCGATCTGCAGCAGGCCGCGTTCGACGGGGTCGGTCATGCCGTCGTCGACGGGGTCGGTCTCGACGTCGAGCTTCGAGGGCGGTTCGCGTCCGGTGGCATACGCCACGACGTTGACGCCGACACGCAGTTTCTGCGTCACCATGCCGATCAACTTCGGCGAGCGTTTCGGCGGATCGAACGGCAGCCAGTATTCCCACAGGCAGCCGAGATCGTCGGGCGAATAGACAACCGCGGTGCGGCAGCCGACGTCGACGCCCCACAGCTCGATCGCATCGGGATCCTCGAACAGGAACTCGGCTCGGTAGATCGGATGATCGGCGCCGAGGCGTTTCAACTCACCCTCGCCGTTCGGGTAGAGCTTCGAGATGAAGGCACGCATTGCGTCGTCCCAGGCGGCACGATCGCAGCCCGCAACCGCGAAGATGAACCCGCCTTGGTCGACGTAGGACCGCAGCAGTTCGGCCTCGGTATCGCTGAGTTCCGGCGGACCGTCGCGGCCGGTGATGTAGAGAACCGGCGCCTGAAGCAGATCGCCGACCGATCCGTTCTCGACGACCTTCGGCAGCTCGAGCACCTGCCAGGTGACGAGCTTCGGCCAGTCGGGCCGGGTCGAGACGAACTCGGTCAGATTGCGGGCGTCGTTCGGATGCAGGTTCCAAGCCTCGCCGACGACGCGGCCTTTCGGTTCCGGCCCGAACTTGAGCTTGTTGATCAGGACGGGCGAAAGCCCCTTCGACAGAAACAGCAGGGCAAAGCTGGTGCCGATGATCGGGTCGCCTTCGCCGTTTCCGACACCCCGCCAGCCGCCGTCGCGCGGGGTCTGCTGAGCGATGAGCCATTCGGCTCCTTCGCGATACCAGTCGTGCTCGCCGAAGAACCTCCGGCCGGAGAGTCGTCCGGCCCGTTCCAGACCGTAGAGATAATAGAGGATGTTTCCTCCGACTCCCGGATTATGCGAGACTGCAAAACGGGTCTGCATCCAACGGTAGGCGCGTTCGAGGGCCTCATCCACCTGGTCGGCGAGCTTGTCGCGACCGCAGCAGTCGGGCGTGCCGTCCTTCTGGAGGTCGTCTTCCCGCAGGACCGTCTTGATGATGTTCAACGTCGTGATGCCGGCGACGGTCATGCTGCCGTAGCTGCCCATTCCGCCGTGAGGGCCGTAATCCCAGCCGCCGTCGGCGTTCTGGTTCGTCAGCCAGTGGCGGCCGATGTTCTCCCACGTAGATCGTTCGACCGGAATGCCGGCGAACACGGCTTCACGCAGGCCGAGGACCGCGAATTGCCCGTTGCTGCCGTCGCCCCCGGTGAACACGCCCAGCCCGCCGCCGAGCGAGTACGTCCAGAGGCCCGCCCCTGGTCCTTTGACGATTTGCCCCCGCTCGAGGCGATCGGTCAGCGACATCAACCGGGCACGATCGCGTCGCGGATCCTTCGCGGCCGTCAGCGCCATGATGACCAGCGAGGTCTCGTACGTCTGTTGGGCGCCGTTGAAATCCTTGTCCTGAACCGATCGCAGGAATTCCAGCCCGCGGCGAACGGGAGCCTCGCCGGTCGGCATTCCTGCGTTGATCAGCGACAGAACGGCAAGACTCGACGGCCCGATCTTGCCGTAATTATTTGACCACGATCCATCGGCATTCTGACGGCTGACGAGGTACTGCTTGCCGGCCTCGATCGAGGCGAGCACCTCTTTCGACGAAAGATCCTGCCCTCGCGCGACAGGCGACACTGCGAACAAGCCGGCCGCGACGGCGACGGCGACAACGGTTCGCATAGGAAGCTCCTTCCGCCGATTGAAGCTCAGGGCGTACTCATCAAATGTCATCGGGTATTTCGCGACGGCAAACGGTGCCGGTCCCCCTCTCTCCTGGGGATGAGGGAAGACGTCGTTCGATGCCCGTCAACGGAAACCGTGCCGCCGGCTCGATGCGCAATTCTAACCCACGACTCGCCCGGCCTCACGGCTTTTCCTAGAATCGGCATGCAACGACCCGTTATCAGAAGGCGAGTTGACCCGGAGGCGCGGAAAGGGGCGAGGCGAGCGACGGGGAATCGTTTCTTCCGATCCCCGTCTCTCCCAATTCCCGCCTTCCGCATGCGGCTCGTCGTCCCGACCCATCAACGCCTTGAACGGATCACCCGTGGCCGCCGAAAAACGCGATTTCGACGACTTTCTGACCAAGTTCAAAAACCATCACGACCTGATGGTCGAGGAACTGCACAAGGTCATCGTCGGTCAGGACGCCGTGATCGAGCAGATCCTCGCGGCGATCTTCACCGGCGGCCATTGCCTGCTCGAAGGCGTGCCGGGGCTGGCGAAGACGCTGATCGTGAGCACGATCGCACGGATTCTCGACGTGCAGTTCAAACGGATCCAGTTCACGCCCGACCTGATGCCCTCCGACATTACCGGCACGAACGTGCTCGACGAAACGCCCGAGGGGAAACGCGAGTTCCGCTTCGTGCCGGGACCGGTGTTCACGAACATCCTGCTCGCCGACGAAATCAACCGCACCCCGCCGAAGACGCAGGCGGCGTTGCTCCAGAGCATGCAGGAGCGCGAGGTCACGGTCGGTCAGCAAACCTTTCCGCTGCCCGATCCGTTCTTCGTGATCGCGACGCAGAACCCGATCGAGCAGGAGGGCACGTATCCGCTGCCCGAAGCCCAGCTCGACCGTTTCATGTTCAACGTACGGGTCGACTATCCGACGCTCGACGAAGAAGAGCAGATTCTCGCGGTGACGACCGGCGGCGAACGTCCGGAAACCCGCAAGGTGCTGACCGCGCGGTCGATCACGTATCTGCAGAAGCAGATCAACATGGTCGAGGCGACGCCGCAGACGATCAGCTACGTCGCGCGGCTCGTCCGGGCGAGTCGCCCGAGCGACGGCGCCTCGCCGAAGTTCGTGAAGGAACTCGTCGATTGGGGGGCCGGACCGCGCGCGGGCCAGTTCCTGATCGCCGGCAGCAAGGCGATCGCCGCGATGGACGGCCGCCCGGCCGTGACGCTCGCCGACGTCCGCAAAGTCGCGGTCCCAGTGTTGCGACATCGCATCAGCACCAACTTTCAGGCCCAGGCCGAGGGGCTGGACAGCGTGAAAATCGTCGGGCGGCTGCTCGAAAGCGTGCCCGAGCCGAGCG
>JBAQZJ010000157.1:0-5213 GCA_049790855.1 Planctomycetaceae bacterium
GGCGAGGGTGTTTCGCATAGGCCGTGATCGTATTTCTCCGATCGCCGCATGCCGCGACGATGCCATGATGAAAATCGAGGGCCGGCTGATTCGTTACGCCGATCCCGGGGAGTGAAGCAAGCAGCGACGCCGTTCTGGCATATGAGCGACCGGACAATACCTCGAAGTGTGTCGAAACCGGCCGCGCCGTCGGTCCCCCTTTCCACTGGGGAGAGGGGTTAGGGGATGTCCTGCGGCCTCACTTGTGTTTAGCAACCTTCCGAAGTGCTAAAACGTCATGGACCTTTCGCGACGCGGGCCAAACGGCTCCCCTCACCCCCGGCCCCTCTCCCCAGGGAGAGGGGAATTGTGTCAGGACGCCCTAAATCAATTCAAGCATTCGACCAGCGCGTCGATCTCATCTTTCGTTCGCTGTTCGGTCACGGCGACGAGAAACGCATGTTCGGCAAGCTCGTCGTCCGCCGATCGTGATGTGATTCTGAACAACGAAGGACCGAGATCGAAACCGGCGGCGCGAGCGCGATCCAGAACCGTTGCGGCCGGTCCGTCGCATCGAACCGTGAACTCCTTGAAGAACGATCGGTCGAACGGCAGCGACAAACCGGGGACACCGGCGAGCCGTTCCGCCGCGTAGTGCGATTTGCGAAGACACGACTCGCCGACCTCGCGCAATCCCTGCGGTCCGAGCAACGAGAGGTAGACCGCCGCCCGCAGCGCCATCAGCCCCTGATTCGTGCAGATGTTGCTGGTCGCCTTGCCGCGACGGATGTGCTGCTCGCGGGCTTGCAGGTTGAGCACATAACAGGGCTTGCCGTTGCGATCGGTCGTTTGTCCGACGAGCCGTCCCGGCATCTTGCGGACGAACTCTTCGCGGCAGGTGAACAAGCCCAGATACGGCCCGCCGTATTGCAGCGGAATGCCCAGCGACTGCCCCTCGGCGACGGCGATGTCGGCGCCATATTCGCCCGGCCGTTTCAGCACGCCCAGGCTCAGCGGATCGAACACCGACACGGCGAGCGCCCCCCGTCGATGGGCGGCATCGACCAAGTCGTCGACCGACTCCAGGCACCCGAACATGTTCGGGTGCTGAAACAGGACGCACGCTGTCTCCTGGGTGACTGCCTCGGCGAGTCGGCCGGGGTCGACGATCCCTTCCTGCTGGGGAACGGTGATGAGCTTGGTTTCCAGGTTCGCGAGGTACGTCTCGAGAACTTGACGATACTCGGAATGCATCGACCCGGCGACGACGACGTTCCCGTGCCGACCGGTGACGCGCATCGCCATGAAGGCGGCTTCGCTCGCTGCGGTCGCCCCCTCGTAGAGGCTCGCATTCGAGACGTCCATCCCCGTCAGGCGGCAGATGAGCGACTGGAACTCGAAGAACGCCTGCAACGACCCCTGGCTCGCCTCGGGCTGATAGGGCGTGTAAGCCGTATAGAATTCGCCCCGCGAGGCGATCTCGTCGACCGCTGCCGGAATGAAGTGATCGTAGGCCCCGCCGCCGAGGAAGCAGGTGCGGTTGACGGGCGTGGCGTTCTTCGCCGCCAACGACCGGACGTGCCGCTCCAACGCCGGTTCGGCGAGGCCGTGCGGCAGGTTCAGCGGTCGATCGAGCCGAAACGGCCGAGGCACCATGTCGAACAGGCCGTCCGCGCCATCGAGGCCGATAGCCTGCAGCATCTCGTCGCGCTCCGCATCCGTCGTCGGTATGTAGGCCACCGCGATCCTCTGGGGGGAGAGGGGTCAGGCGTGAAGGGCTGTCTTTGTGCCTCCGCTCGCCGATTGCAACCGCCCAACACGGGCGGTCGTGGGTCGGTTTGGCGGATTGTCGCCCTTCGCTCCGAAAGAAAGAACGCTCTTTCGCGGAGCGAAAGGCGACAATTCTGGCCGCGACGCTCAATGCGATTCGGAGGCGCAATGCGCTTCGTACGCCGCTCTGTCGAGCAGACCGTCGAGGCTCGAAGGATCGGCCACGCGAACCTTCATCAGCCAGCCGGAACCGAACGGATCGTCGGAGAGCGGTGCGACGTCTTCATCGAGCACCGAATTCACCTCAACGACCTCGCCGCTGACGGGGGAATAAAGGTCGCTGACCGCTTTGACGCTTTCGACTTCTCCGAACCGCTCGTCGCGAGTCACCGTCGAGCCGACGGCGGGCAATTCGACGTAGGTCAGATCGGTCAACTGGCTCACGGCGAAGTCGGTGATGCCCACGGTGGCAACGTCGCCTACCAGCCCGGCCCATTCGTGCGACGTGAGGTATCGAAGCGAATTCTTATCCATCGGTAGAACGATCGAGAGGGGCCGGAGAATGCGACGCACGGCCGCAGGAAACTCGAAAACGTCGGAAGTGCCGCCATCTCGCGCGAAAGTCGGCGTTTATCGACCGCCGAGCGCGTGACCGGCCGCCGATCCGTTCGCGGTCGGGTCGACACCGTTCGCGGTCGGGTCGACTCCGTTCGCGGTCGGGTCGACTCCGTTCGCGGCAGGATCGAGCGACCCCGGCAGGCAATCGGAGACGGGAGCCGGATGTTCGAACTCGGCGATCTTGGCCAGCCGGCGTGCGTGGCGGCCGCCCTCGAACTGGGTGGCCAGCCAGATTTCGACCATGCGGTTGACGAGCCGGTCGCCCAGCAGGTCGGCCGAGAGGCACAGGACGTTCGCGTCGTTGTGCATCCGGCTCATTTCCGCGGTGAGGTCGTCGTGGCACGGCGCGGCGCGAACGCCGGAAAACTTGTTCGCGACGATGCACATTCCCACGCCGGTCCCGCAGATCAGGATGCCCCGATCGACCTCGGCGGCAGAAACGGCCTGCGCCACCTTGGCGGCGTAGTCGGGGTAATCGACGTTGTCCGGCCCGTCAGGTCCGAAGTCGAGACCTTCGTGACCGAGGGCACGGACGAGTTCGAGGATCCGTCCCTTGACGGCATACCCGCGGTGGTCGCTGGCGACGGCGATTCTCATGAAAGTCATCAGCCTTGATGGAGTCAGCTCCGCGTCGACTTCGGACCGATCGGCAGGTGTTCCAGCAGCACCAGCAGTTCACGCTCGATTTCGGCCCGGCAATGTTCGTAGTCCGCAGGACCGCCGCCGATCGGGTCGGCGACGTCGATCCCTTCCCGGGACAGGAGATGCACCCGTCCCGCAAGATCGGGCCGCACCGACAGGATCGACTCGCGATGACCGGAAGTCATTGCGAAGACGTAATCCGTCCGGTCCAGCAATTCGTCCGTCAACGGCTGGCTGCGATGCCGAGCCAGATCCAATCCGAACTCTTCCGCCAGTGCCAGCGATTCTGCGGCCGCCGGCATCCCGTAATTCGCCGAGAGGCCGGCCGACGCCACGAAGAACCCCCGCACCAGCAATTCACTCTCCGAACAGTCTAACCGCTCGGCCAGCAATTTGCGAAAGATCGCTTCGGCCAACGGACTGCGGCAGGTATTGCCGGTGCAAACGAAAATGACGCCGAAGTTCGTTCGTTCCCGAATCATCGACTCGTCGAGCAACCCCTTCTCCACAATTGTCCACCCGCCCTTCTGCAACCGCACGATCGTACTGCGTCCCGGCGACAACGGGGGGCCGTCTTCGATGACGACCTGCACCGCCGATCCTGTTCTTTCGATCAGGAAAGAAGGACTGGAAATGATGCCGTCGGCCGGATCTCCGGAAAACACAAGCGGTGCTGCGACCAATCGCTGAATCTCGGCGATCACCGAATGATCGGGCATTCGCAGTCGCACCCGCCCGTGCCGAACGAGCGCCGAAGTGACCGGATCGGAAAAAGCCGCGATCAGGCCGTCGTCGCTTCCTACGACCGCTTCGATGACGGCCGGCCCCGGCCACAATCGGCGAAAGAGCCGTTCTCCTTCACTGTCGACGTCCGCGACGAAATCGAGAGCCTCGTCGGGGGTTTTCACCGACAGCACGAGCGGCGTTCCGGAGATCCGTCGTAGATGCGAGATCGAATCGGGCTGCGACGCCAGCGCGGCGGCGACATACGAAGTCTCCGTCGGGAGACCGACGATCTCTCCGGCCGCAAGGCGTTCGACGACGCGATGGATTTCGTCTCGCGGATCGTCGCAAGTGCGAATGTCGATGAATTCTGGCATATCGAACCGTCGCTCGCGGTCTGCGAGAATCCCCAAACGATAGGCATCCGCAACGATTCCAGCAACGTTCGGCCCCCGAAACTCAAACTTCCACGGCAGTAATTCCGTGCGACGACGGGGGGACCGGTCGATTCCTTGATCGAACACCCGCCGTTTTCCGGTACACAAGTCGAGTGCGGCGGTCAATTGTTTGACGTAGGCTCATCGGCTACAACATTTCGGGCCGCGAACGATGTCCCGCACCGACCGTCTGGAACCGCCTCCGTGATCCCTCCGACGCGTCCTCGACCGCCTCACCGGCCGTTCCATCGGCTTCTGGAGTTCAAAGACATCCGGTCGCGCGACCTCGGCTTCTCGCGCCGCGTCAGCCGGAAGGTTTACGACGGCCCCGCCGGCGCCATGCTCGCCTTCGCCAGCTTCGTCTCGCTCCACGAGCCGTTGCTGGGGGCGTTGCTCCGACGCGGCACCTTCGACGTCTCGCGGTTCGACCGGATTCTCGACATCGGCAGCGGGGCCGGGCAGATCCTCGGACACCTGCTCAAAGAAGCCCGCCCCGACGCGACGATCGTCGCCGCCGACCTGTCGCATCGGATGCTCCGTCGCGCCCGGATGCGGCTCAAATCGCACCGACCCGCCTATTGCGCCGCCGACGTCACGCGGCTGCCGTTCGCCGACGGAAGCTTCGACTGCGTGACCTGCGGCTGGGTCATCGAGCACCTGCCCGATCCGCAGCCGGGCCTCCGCGAAATGAGCCGCGTGCTGCGACCCGGCGGAAGCCTGCTGCTGCTGGCGACCGAAGACACCGTCACCGGCGCCCTCAACAGCCGCACCTGGAAGTGCCGTACCTACAACCGGACCGAGCTGCAACTGGCCTGCGAACGCGCGGGGCTGACGTGGGGCCGCCAGTTCCATCTCTCGCCGGTCCACCGGCTGCTCAAGATCGGCGGCATCATCGTCGAGGCGATCCGAACGGACGATCGCATCGAAGAACCGGCTCCTGCCGAGGCCGAGCCAGACCGCCGGCTCGTCGTCGTCTGACGTGGCGTTCGAAGAGGATGGTCCAAGCGTCCCTCGCTGGCGCGTCGGGCTTGCGAAGCGATGCCA
>JBAQZJ010000158.1:0-9599 GCA_049790855.1 Planctomycetaceae bacterium
CCACCCAGAACTCGACCTGCCGCTCCCGCTTCCTGCGTCCCAAGCCCATAGCTTCTCCTCAGACCATCCCCACGACCAACCGCCGGAACATAGCGCCGGGGATGCCGTTTTTCAACAGGCTGTTAAGCGAGCGTGCCACTTCTTCCAGGCTTTTGGCGATGCTCCGAAGAGGGTTTTCGCCAACTTGAATCGGACTCGTGGATCTCTCCGCATCTATGGGAGCATGGTAGACATACTGCTTCCCGTTCAGATCGCGGTATTCGAGCGAGAGATTCATATCTCTACCTCGCCCGTCTCCGACATCACGCTGAGTCATCACGTCGAAGTAAAAAGGATTGGCGAAATCAACGAGTTGCCTGACGATCGGGAACGTCTGCTTACAGCGCTGAAATATGCTTGGTGGAGGATCAATGCTGATCGCGACATCCAAAGATGGGGAAGGAGTTAATGCAACGACTCCGATTTGGATGATGAAGGAATTGTCTGGGCGTTCGCGGATTGTGTGTGTCAGACGAGGCGAATCTCGGTGACGACGTGCTCTGAGTGCTTCAACGATGAAGTGGCTGGCTGCAACAGTGTGAGCACCGGCACGGATGTAGTACTTCTTGTCAGGCGACATGTAAGGCAATTCGTGCCCGCCCGTGAGGCCGACAGCGAGAAGTAGACCATTCCCAGATGGATGTTCCTGCACGACGACATTCGCGTTTGGCGACGGCTGGATCAAGTGGATGACCTGATCGGCCCAATCTCTGAGCGGTTGACGACCGATTGTTTCGGACAGGCCGACATCAGGATGTCCAGAGTCGTCTACGCCGACAACAAACCAACCTCCACCGCTATTCGAGAATGCAGACACTGCATTCGCGAGCTTGTCTCGAAGTTTGTCATTCGTCGTCCGTCCAGATTTGAACTCGAAACGGTCGTCTTCGGCCGATGGAAGTGTATCTATCGAGAAGTCTTCCAGAGACACTAAAATCTCCTGTATATCGCAAGGAAGTTCGGTTCCCTCACACCGGCACCCGCTCGAACAACTCCTTCACCATCTTCCCGTGGCACTCCTCGATCCGCATCAGCGTTGGGTTCCGCTGTCTGAGTCGTTTTGAGCCTTCGGTGAAGCAACGCGCTGTGCGGGGGCGCCGCGGAGAAGACCTTCGGTACTGAGATCCTCGTCGAGATCGGGCCAGTGGATGCCGTACCCGCCGCCGGCGATGCGCCAATTCCTGCGCTGGGTCGCCGTGGCATCGAGCAGGCGAGGATACCAGGTCAGCGGGACGGCAATGGTTCGCCCGTCGCGGAGAGCGACGCTGAGTGAATCCTTCGTGAACTTCACGTCGGCTACTCGCTCATCAGCCGCCAGCGCCAAAATACCCATTCCAAGCCTCCAGGAATGCTGTCTGGTTGTGAACAACGAGCTTCTGAATACGGCGCAGCTCTCTGGCCGAGAAACCGAAATTCCGCGCCAAATGCACCGGTTGTAGCCAGAACTTGGCCGAAAGGTCATCTCGATCCACATGAACGTGCGGCGGTTCGTTCGGCTCGTGACTATAGAAGTAGAAACGATAGAGACCGCTTTGCAGGACGGTCGGCATGGCCTGTGCAACTCCCCTGCAAGATCGATCGCCCTGTTACACCGGCACCCGCTCGAACAACTCCTTCACCACCTTCCCGTGCCCGTCCTCGGTCACGTAGAAGGGACGTTTTTCGATTTCGAGGCCGGTGGTCGGGCTGATGCCCATGGCGGCGTAGATCGAGGCGTGCAGGTCGGTGATGTTAATCGGGTCTTTGATCGCCAGGCAGGGACGCTCTTCGGCCGTCGCACCGTGGACGTTCGCCTGTTTGATGCCGCCGCCGAACATCAGCAGGCTGCAGCCGCCGGTGAAGTGGCGGTGCAGGCCGTAGTGGATCGGCTCTTTCAGCACGTCGGTCTTGGCCCGCGACTGATCTTTCGCGGTGCTGCCGGGCACGCCTTCGATCATCATGTCGCGGCTGAACTCGCTGGCGACGATGACGAGCGTGCGGTCGAGCAGGTTCCGCTGTTCGAGATCGCGAATGAGCTGCGCGATCGGTCGGTCGATTTCCTGCTGCATGCGGGCGTAGGTCTCGTGACCGTTCTCGTGCGTGTCCCAGTGCAGGAAGGGCACGTACTCGGTGCTGACCTCGATGAACCTCGCGCCCGATTCCGCCAGCCGCCGGGCGAGCAGGCAGCCGAGACCGAAGCGGCCCGTGTTGTACTTCTCGTAGCTCTCTTTCGGCTCGGTCGAAATGTCGAACGCCGTGCGGTCGGGCGATTCGAGCAGCCGGTGGGCGTTCTCGATGCTGCGGAGCATCGACTCGCGGTGATAGTCGCTCGCGAACTCGGCGTTCGGGCCGGCATCGACGAGCTTCTGGAACTTTTTGTAACGGCTGCTGAACCGGTCGGCGGTCATGCCCTCCGGCGGACGCACCGCCGAGACCGCCTGGTCGGGATACGGCAGCAGGAACGGGCCGTACTCGCTGCCGAGAAAGCCGCCGGTGTGGAACGCCTTGAGTTCCTCTTTCTCGCCGATGTCTTCCAGCCGCTGCCCAATGACGATGAACGGCGGAATCGCCGGATTGATCGGCCCGAGCAGCTTCGCCATCCAGGCGCCCATGTGCGGGGCCGCGACCGTCAGCGGCGGCACGTAACCGGTGTGCCAGTGATACTGATGCCGGCTGTGCAGAATGTTGCCGAGATCGGCGACGACGTGCGAACGGACGAGCGTGCCGCGATCGAGCACGCTCGCGATGCTCTCCAGTCCCTGGCAGATCTGCACGCCGGGAATCGCCGTGTCGATCGCCGGAAAGGTGCTCATCACCTTCTCGATCGGCAGGCCGACTTTGTACGGCTCGTAATGCTTGGGGTCGAACGTCTCGGGACCAGCCATCCCCCCGGCCATCCAGAGCAGAATGACGCGGTCGGCGGTCGCTTTCGGATGCGCCCCGGTTTCATCGGCCAGCAACTTCGGCGCCCCACCGGCGAGCGCGGCGACACTTGCGGCCGAAAGAGCCTTGAGAAAATCGCGACGGGTGGCTGCGATGTCGGCGGGGTGGGTAAGGTTGTGCGGAATCATGCTGATCTCCGTCGTCAAATCGTTCAGAGCCGCGCCCGTCAGGGAGCGCTTCCCGAGGTTCCCGCGTCGGAAAACGCTCCCTGACGGTCGCGGCTCTGAACCTCGGATGTCGTCGCGCTGATTATACCCGAAATCCAGCCGGGGCAGCCGCCTCCTACCTCACATGCTGAAACTCCGGCAGCAGCACGACGGCCCACAGCAGGTCGGCGAGGCCTGCTTTGGTCGCTGGTGAGCCGGCGAGTTCGATCGCGAGGGCTTTCTCCTTGTCCGACGGATCGCGGCTGAGGGTGCTGCGGAAGACGTGCAGGACGACGTCTTCGGTCGGGCGATCCTGGAATTTCTTCAGCAACCGTTCCGCGCCTTTCGTCAGCAGGTCCGACAGGATCGGGCCGTTCGACAGGTCGAGCGCCTGCAGCGTCGTCAACTGGTCGGGGCGGGTCGTGACGACCTGCTCGCGGTTCGGACGGCCGAGCGAACGCATCAGCGGGTCGGAGACGACGAACGCCGCCCGGATCTCCGGTCCTGCGACGTCGTCGGTCAGTTCTTTCACATCGACGCCCACGTCGGCGTTCGGCTTCGCGGGGCCGGTGCCGGTCAGTGTCCAGATCGCGTCGACGAACTGCTCGGCGGTCATCCGCCGGGCGATGGGGCCGGTATAGACGAAGCCTTCGGGCGTCGGCGGTTCCTCGAGTGCGACGGTTTGCGACTGATACGCCTTCGACTTCGTGATGTATGCGATGAGTTGCTTGACGTCGTAGTCGTGATCGACGAGATAGCCGGCGAGATGGTCCAGCAGTTCGGGACTCCACGCCGGGGCGGCCATCGAATCGACCGGTTCGACGAACGCGCGGCCCATCAGATGCCGCCAGAGTCGATTCACGATCGTCCGCGGCAGTCGACCGTTGTCCTCGTGCGTCATCAGTTCGGCGAGCCGCTGCTGCCGCTGGTCGCGCGGCAGCTTGGGGTCGATCGTCCCCAGTTCAGGGAAGACGAACTTCGCTTCGGCGGTCTGGCCGGTCGGAATATCGCAGCGGTGCAGTTCCAGCGGTTCGTCGGTGACGACCGCGGCAAGACCGTAAGCGTCGGCCAGTTTCCAGTCGTCGATGAAACTGTCGTGACAGCTCGCGCATTTCAGGTTGATGCCCAGGAACACCTGACCGACGTTCTGCGAGAACTGCAACGGCGGCACCTGGCTCGCGTTGACCCGGCCCCGCCAGACGATCCCTTTCGCGAAGCCTTCCGACTCGGGCGCGGGGGCGATCAGATCTCGAACGAACTCGTCGTAAGGTTTGTTGTTCGCCAATGCGACGTACAGCCACTTCGTGATCTGCTTGCGACCGCCGTCGATGAACCCCGTGCCTGCATAGGCATTTCGCAACAGATCGTTCCAGAACGTGATCCAGTGCGCGGCATAGTCGCGGTTGCGCGCGAGTGCGGCGTCGACGGCTTTGGAACGCTTGTCCGGGTCGCCGTCGGCGAGAAACGCCTCAAGCTCGGCTTCGGAAGGCAGTAATCCCAGCACGTCGAGATGCAGGCGCCGCAAGAAGGCCGCATCGTCGACTGCCGGCGGCAGCGTGACTTCTTTCGGTTTCGCATAGGCTTCGAGCAGGCGGTCGATCGGATGTTCGCCCGACGTTTCCGTCGCCGTGGGAATCTCGATCGTCCGCAGCTTGAGCGGCGTCGCTTCGGGTGCGACGCGGAACGTGAAGCCGTCCGTCCAGGGCAGATCGACGTCGATCCAGCGCCGCAGCGTGGCGACTTCTTTCTCGGAGAGCCGCTCACCCTCGGGCGGCATTTTGTAATCGGTCTCGTCACTGACGACGCGCTCGATCAAATCGCTTGCCGAGGCGTCGCCCGGCTCGACGACGCCGGCATCGAGCAGAATCGCCCGTGTGTCGAGCGAGAAGGAACCTTTGTAGGTTCCGTTCGTATGACACTTCGCGCAATGCTCTTTGAGAATCGGCAACACGTCATGCGCGAAGTCGACCGGCTTCGCGTCATCGGCCTGAGCAAGCAATGGAACGGCGATCAGAACGCCGGCGAGCGCGCATCTCATTGAGGAAGACCGACACGAGGCGTGAAACGGGTCCGATGGAAGACTTTCAGTAGACCCGACATCGTTTCGATCGGCAACCGCGATCACGTTCGCCAACACGATTGATCGGAGCCGCGACCGATCAGAGCCGCGACCGTCAGGGAGCACATCTCGACGCCCGAGAGTCGAGTAACGCTCCCTGACGCCCAATGGCACTTACTTTTCGTGTCTCCCCTCTCCTCTGGGCACTAATATACTTGTAACAGGAACGCGGGTCGAGTCTAATCGGCTGCATGGAAGACGAGCCGTTCGGAATCGAGTTCTTCAACCGCATCCAAAAGCTGCGTTTCAATGAGGCGCGCCGGCTCGACCAGTCTTGGCGATCAACCGTCCGGGAAGTGCAGAATGATGCCGTGCGAGAGGCCGCAGAGTGGTTCTTCACGAACCTTCACCGGCTCGACACGATGGCAGTTCTGCCGTTCATGCTCGTGAGGCATGCGGTCTGGGGTCAACAACTGGTTGAACGAGCGAAAGCCGGCAATTTCCTGCAACTCATCACCGGCACCCTGCCCGACGATGACAAGGATCAGTCGGACGCGATTCTTCAAGCGATGTCCGAGCGGATGGATGAGGGCGTGTTCCCGACGGCCGGGAGAATCGACGGGCTGATCGAACTTCTGATCGGTCATCAGTGGCATTACGTGTCCGAAGGGTTCCACTCGCTGCTCAGTTCACAGTTACTTCTCGCGTGGACCGCCTATGAGGCGCTCGCGACCGATCTTTGGGTTGCGGCCGTCAACAGTCGTCCTCACTCGCTCGGCCGGAACGCATGGTTCGCCGAGCGGAAGAACCATGCGGACGGCGGTCGAGACGCTGATGGGAACCTGGCGGACTCACGGTCTGTCCATTGGGACGTGCTTGCCGAGAAAGAATTCGACCTTAGCAAGTGCCTAGGGGATCTGATGTGGGAGAAGCGTAGATTCGACTTCAATTCTCTAGAAGGCTTGGAGACGGCGTACACCAGCGCCTTCCGGCACTCCCGCAAGGACGGCAAAACCTATGTTGACCCAAAGGTGAAGCCGTGGTTCGAAGGGGACGGGCGGAAGGAACTGAATATCCTGCACGCCCTCCGTCACGTCATCGTGCATCGTGGCGGGAAAGCGGATGGTCGCTTCATCAGCCGCGTCAAAAACACGGACGCGTTTCGCGGGCTGAAGGATACTGATTCAATTGAACTCAATGGCCCGCTGGTTGCCGACTGCACAATGGCGTGCATACGATGCGGCGTCCGGCTACTCACGGGCGTAGATCAGTGGCTCACCGAGAACCCGAAATGACCGACCTGCCACCACTTGAGGTCGTATGTGACGAGTGTGACGGGGTCGGGAGACATCCGGCTGGAGACGGGCAAGGCTATTTCGTCTGTCGCGGGTGTGAGGGTACCGGGCACGTCCTCACGAAGTTCGGCGAGGAGGTTTTCGCGTTCGTCGAACACGCCGCGCAACGCTATCAGTTCCGGTCGCGTGAGCGGCAGACGGCGTAGGCGTCCTCGGGGCGGCGAGAACGCGGCGGACCGCGTCTTCAAACCGTTCCGCATCGGCGGTGTCAGCCGCCGGTTTCTTCGGCGGCTTGTCCTTCGCCACTGGCATTCTCCGTCAGTTGAGTCTTGCGTCGCTTCCCGCGCCCCTGCCGCTGGTATCGGCTGCAGGGGTATCCCCCCGGTCTTTGCCGGTCAGGTGATGGTATGTTAGCCGTTTCCCGGCCAGCCCTCCACAGGCTTTTGCGAAACGCTCACCGTCGTTCGTCTTGCGGTTGTTGAACCGGAAGGCTTCTGCATCGACGTAGCGGAACAAATGGAATGGTTCGATGCTGACGTGCGTGCCTTTGATGCACCGCTTGAAAAGCGACCAGAAGTTTTCGAGGCCGTTCGTGTGGACATTGTCCCGGACGTAGCATTCGGCGTGGTCAACAACCTTGTGGACGTACTCGCGGTCCAGCCCCTTATACGCACCAAGCATGTCGGTATGTAGTTCGGCCCCTGTAGTGACGTGCTGGCGGACGATCGGCTTGAGCGTCATTCCGTCGTTTCGCTCGACAACGCAGGCGCGAACTTCGCCGTGCTTTTCGAGTAGGCCCATCACGACGGCCTTTCCCGAGCCGAATGCACCGGTCCCTGTCACTCTCGCCCGCCGTTTCGCTGAGTGCATATTGCGGGCAAGGCCACCGATGTACGTCTCATCGACTTCGACGGCCCCCTTCAATTTCTCGATGGAACCATTCTGAAGCGCCAGCCGAACCCGTTGCTGCATGAACCAAGCGGACTTCTGGGTAATTCCCAGATGGCGAGCCAGTTCGTAGCTGCTGATGCTGTTCTTCGAGTTGACTTCGAGCCAGATCGTGATGAGCCACTTATCGACCGGCAGTTTCCCATCTTCCATGACGGTGCCGACCTTCACTGAGAACTGCCGCTTCGGGTGCTTGCTCTTGCACTCCCAGACGCGGCGTGTCGAGATGTACGACACATCCTTGGAACCGCACGTCGGGCACGTCACCCCGTCCGGCCATCGCATCTTCGCGAGATAGGTCGTGGCGTAGTCGATGTCCGCAAACTTGCGGATTGCGTCGGTCAATGTTTTCGGAGTCATGGTGTCGCACATGACCCGATTATCGCTTTAGGGGTTCCCTGAGTCAAGTATATTAGTGCCCTCCTCTGAGGAGAGGGGCCGGGGGTGAGGGGAGCCGTTGGACGCCGGACGCGGCGGTTGCCGGTATCCATTTCCGAGGGGAAACCGCTGTCCATGACAATCGCAGGCCGCAAGGCATCCCCTCACCCCTCGCCCCTCTCCCCTCACCCCTCTCCCCAGGAAGAGGGGAGACACGAAAAGTAAGTGCCATTGCCCTGACGGTCGCGGCTCTGACGGCGGCATCCGGGCATAGTTCCGTTTCCACGCTGCCGCAGTTATACCGGCGTTCGTTGATGTGTCTTCACCCTTCCTCGCGAGAGATTGCCATGAAGCGGATCGTCTGCTGGCTGTGTGCATTGGTCCTGCTCGAAACCGCCGGAACGATCTCCGCGGCCGAACCGCAGCCGTTACAGGCCGGGGCGGCGGCGATCGACGTCACGCCGCCGAAGGAATGGCTGCCGATTTCCGTCAACGGCGGATTCGCCGCACGGTTTCCCGACACCGTCACCGATCGGCTGCACGCCAAGGCGATCGTTCTGACCGACGGCACGACGACGATCGCGCTCTGCACCGTCGACAGTTGCCTGATCGACCGGGCGCTACTCGACGACGCGAAGGAACGCGCCTCGAAAGAGACCGGCATTCCCACCGCGAACATGCTCGTCTCGGCGACGCACACGCATTCCGCCCCCGCGGCGACCGGCGCTCACGGGGCCGATGCCGACCCGCGGTATCGCGAGTTTCTGCCGGGCAAGATCGCCGAGGCGATCGTCGCGGCCCACGCGCGACTGGCTCCCGCCGAGGCCGGCTGGGCGGTCGGTGAATGCACCGAGTGGGTCCATTGCCGGCGCTGGCTGATGAAGCCCGGCACCGCGACCACCGTGCCCTTCACTGGGGCCGGCGAGAACATGGCGCAGATGAACCCCGGCTACAGCAACACGAACAAGGTGCGTCAGACCGGTCCTTCGGACCCGGCGGTGACGGTGCTGGCGATTCGGACCGCCGACCACAAGCCGATCGCCGTCTATGCGAACTACTCGACGCATTACGCGGGCGCCCCGCCCCTCTCGGCCGACTACTTCGGCGTGTTTGGCGAAGAGATGCGGAAGCTGACCGGGGCCGACGACGAGTTCGTGGGCATCATGTCGAACGGCACGAGCGGCGACGCGAACTGCATCGACTTCACCAAGCCCCCGCGAAAGTTCACCCACGTGCAGGTCGGTCAGGACGTCGCGGCGATCGCGTTTGAAACCTACAAGACGATCGAGTTCAAAAATCGCCTTCCGATCGTCGCCGCCGAGGCGAAACTGACGCTCGACGTGCGGATGCCGACGCCTGAAGAAGTCGAGCAGGCGAAGGCGTTCCTCGAAAAGGAAGTCGGCGACCGTCTGCCGCGAAACATGCCCGAAAGCTACGCCCGCGACACGGTGATCCTTTCGACGATGCCGCCGACCCGCGAGCAACGGCTGCAAGCGTACCGCATCGGCGACCTCGGCATCGGCACGATTCCCTGCGAGACCTACGGCATCACCGGCCTGACGATCAAGAAAGACAGTCCGATCAAGACGACGATGGTCGTCAGCCTCGCCAACGGCTGGGACGGCTACCTGCCGCCGCCCGAGCAGCATGCCCTGGGCGGCTACACGACCTGGCGCTGCCGCGTGAGCTGCCTGGAAGTCGAAGCCGAACCGAAGATCCGCCAGACGTTCGTGAAGCTGTTGAACGACGTCGCCGAGTGAAAGGCGAGCGGCCACCAGCAGAAAAGCCTCACGCCAAGACGCCAAGGAAAGT
>JBAQZJ010000159.1:0-3201 GCA_049790855.1 Planctomycetaceae bacterium
GAGCCGAGCCGACCGAATTCGGCTTGCGGCACGGTCCGACCGCGGCCCGACCGTCGATCGGTCGTCGAGAAGCAGGTTGAAGTGACGGTGAGAATCGGCACGGGAAAATCCATGGGTGGGCAGCAGCGGGGGGACAGCAGCGGTCGGCAGGCCGTCACCAGGTGGCGACGGTGCTGGTGGACTCCCGTTCGCGAACGTAGGCGAGCAGTTCGTGGGCCGGCATTCGTCCGGCGAGACGGTCTCGAAACTCGGCGGAATCCAGAAGACTCGTCAATTTGCTACGCAGCGCGGCGTGACCGGCGTCGTTCGGGCTGAGGATCAGGAACAGCGTGTCGATCGGCCGGCGGCCGTCGCCGACGGCGAGAGGCGTGGCGAGAAACATCAGCCGCAACATCGACTCGACGGCGGGCAAGAGGATCGGCCGTTCGAGGCCGAGGATCGCAATGCCATCCTGGACGACCGCGTCGTCCAAACCGTCGCCCGAAAGCATGCCGGTGGCACGCGACGCTCCATCGGAAGCGGCCGCCGGCAAAGCGTCGGCCAGCCCTCGCAGCAGTGCCTGGAGTTCGCCGCGAGTCACGTCGTGCTCGATTCCGCCGCGGGTCAATGCGGCGGCGATCGAAGGCTCGTCGGCCTCGCCGGAATCGAACGCGAGTCGGGAGGAACGCATTCCGTGCCTTTCAGTCGATGAGTCGCGGCGCGGGTGGCAATCCGTCGCGACTGGAATACAAATACGGTTGTCGGCGGTTTCTTCCAAAGGGAGTTCGGTTACGATCCCGTAAGGTTGCCGCAAGTTTCACGACAGCAGCGCCCATTGCTGCGACAATGTGTCACAGACACCGGCCTGCGACGATTCCGGATACCCAGCATGGGACGGTGAGGCCCTGTCGAGCCGCACGGCTCTCGCACCTTCGATTTCCCCTTCACCACATTGGTCCCATGACGATTCTGATCGTCGAAGACGACACTGCTCTTGGAAAGGCTCTCGAACGCGGCCTGACCGAGCAGGGCTACGATTGCGCCTGGATGCGATCGGGACCGAAAGGCCTGGAACAGGCGCTGACGCAGAAGTTCGACGCCGTAGTGCTCGACCTGATGCTGCCGGAACTGGACGGCATCGAGTTGTTGCAGGAAGTTCGCCGACAGGGCATCCGTACGCCGGTCGTGGTGCTGACCGCACTCGGTGCGCTCGACGATCGGGTCGCAGGGTTGAACGCCGGCGCCGACGACTATCTCGTCAAGCCGTTCGAGTTTCCGGAACTGGTCGCCCGCTTGCGGGCCGTCTGCCGGCGAAGCGTCAACGTCGAGTCGAGCGTGCTCAAGTCGGGGCCGTTGACGCTCGACCTGTCGACCCGTCGCGTCACGCGCGAACGAAAAGACATCGATCTGACGCCGACGGAGTTCAGCCTGCTCGAGTTCCTGATGCGCAACGCCGGTCAAGTCGTGACGCGGCGGATGCTGTGCGAGCACCTGTGGGACACTGACTGGGAAGGCGTGACGAACGTCGTCGAGGTCCATATCAATCGCTTGCGCAACAAGATCGACCGAGGCTTCGACGGGCCGCTCGTACATACGGTCCGCGGTTGTGGATATGCACTCCGCGTTCCCGGAGGTTCTTCGAATTGACGGTCGCGACTCTCCGGCCCCGCAGTCGACGTTCGAGCGAGAGGGCGGCTTCCGCAGTGGCGTCGCCAGGCGATTCCCTTCCGTGAAACTCCGCAGGTCTCTGTCCAACCTTCGCGCCGCCTCAAAAACGCTCCGGTTCCGGCTGATGCTCTGGAACGCCGGGGTCGTCATCTTTACGGCGCTGCTCGTGCTCGTCGGGCTGCGGGAGGGCGTGCGCCGTGCGCTGGTCCACGAGCTCGACGTGATCCTCACCGAGGATTTGCGCGAAGTGAAGCTCGGCATCGCCGCGGCGGAGTCGCCCGACGATCTCGGCCTTCAAGAAGAGCTGAACCGCAAGGCCGCCGGCCATCAGGCGCATCGCTGGTTCGCCCGGCTGCTGCGTGCCGATGACAGCACCTACTGGTCGAGCGTCAACGCGCCAAAGACGGTCGAACAATCTCGAGGACCGGAAGGGACGCCGTTCGGTTCGCCGCGGTTTCGTCTCGTCGAGTCCCGTCTGAGGCATCCGCGGGGCGAGGTTGTCGGCGTCCGGGTCGGGGCGTCGACCGACATGATCGAAGCCGACGTCGCTCGACTCGACCGGCTCGTCGGCATCGCGGTCGCGGTCGTCCTGCTCGCCGCACCGTTATGCGGCTACTGGCTCGCCGGGCGGGCGCTCAAGCCCGTGTCCGACATCATCAATTCCGCCGCCCGATTGCGGCCGTTGATCCTGAAGGAGCGATTGCCGAATCGTCAGACCGGCGACGAGCTCGACAAGCTCGCGGCGACGATCAACGGACTGCTCGACCGCATCGCCGAGCACCTTCGCGTCCGACGCGACTTTCTCGCGAACAGCGCTCATGAACTGCGCAGTCCGCTCGCCGCGGTGCGCAGCACGGTCGAGGTGGCGTTGCAGTCGGGACGAATGTCGCCTGAGGATGAAGAGATTCTCGCAGTCGTCATCGATCAATGCCGCAGCCTGGAGCACCTCGTCAATCAGCTCCTGCTGATCGCCGAGACCGAAGCCGAACGGCTGAGCGTGCGACGCGAAGAAGTGCAGCTCGACCAGCTCGTGGCGACGGCAGTCGACATGTTCTCCGCCGCCGCCGAACTGCACGACGTGCGCCTCGCCGTCGCGGGCGAGTTGCCGGAAGTCATCGTCCACGGAAATCGCAATCACTTCCGGCAGATCATCAACAACCTTCTCGACAATGCGATCAAGTTCACGCCGATCGGCGGCCAGGTGACGGTCAGCCTTCGCATCGACAAACGCAACCGCTATGCCGTGTTGACCGTCGCCGATACCGGCATCGGATTGGCCGCCGAAGACCTGCCCAAAGTCTTCGACCGCTTCTTTCGCGCCGACCGTGCCAGGCAGCGCGACGTCCGCGGCACGGGGCTGGGGCTGGCGATCTGTCAGGCCGCCGTCACCGCGCACGGCGGCACCATCACCGCCCAAAGCACACTCGGCGAAGGAATGGTCTTCACGGTGACGCTGCCATCGGCCGAACTCGATTCGCACCCACAACCTGCCGCTTCGAATTCGTAGTGGTTCGTCTCCTGGAAAACGTCAGGGGAATGCGGAAAGTCCGTGAT
>JBAQZJ010000160.1:0-17599 GCA_049790855.1 Planctomycetaceae bacterium
CTCTTGTCGCTGGCGCGACCCCGACGCCTGAACGGCGTCGGGGCCACCCTGGGCAACCCCGCCGTCAAAAACTGGCCCGGCTACCCTCAATGGTTCAACTACTGCCGTTGCCGTCAGACGCAGGCGCCTGCCGCCAGTCTTCGAGTTTCAGCGGCAGTGTGGCATGCCTTTGGCCGAATGGCCATAGGCATGTCGAACGACGCTCGGCATGCCTCCGGCGAAGGCATGCCACCCCGCCGTCAGCCCCAGTGATTATCCGCAATGGCTCGGTGGTCCGTCAGCCGGAGAGCACTTTCCGATAAGCATCCAACCCGGCCTTAATCGCCTCCGGCAAGTGCTCGGGGTTTTTCCCGCCCGCTTCCGCGAGGTCGGGCCGGCCGCCGCCTCCGCCGCCGACTTTCTCGGCGGCGGCCTTCACCGCGTCGCCGGCCTTGAGGCCGTTCTTGACGAGGTCTTTGCTCACGGCGGCGAGCAGCGAGGCTTTGCCGTCGATGGCGCCGCCGACGATCAGGGCGACCGGCTGTTTGCCGGCGCGAAGTTTGTCGGCGAGGTCGCGAAGCATTTCGCGGGTCGCGTTTTCGGGGGCATAGCCGACGAGTTTCACGCCGGCGACTTCTTCCGCGTTCGTCAGCAGGTCGTCGACGATCGAGGCGGCGTTCCGGCTCGTCTGTTCGGCGAGCGTCTTCTTCGTCGTGCGAAGCTCGGCTTGCATGGCTTCGATGCGGCGTGGAATGTCCTCGACGCGCGGAGCCTTTAGCAACGCCGCGGTCCTGGCGAGCAGCGCTTCCTCTTCGCGGATATGAGCCAGCGCCTTCGCCCCGGTATACGCGGTGAGACGGCGTACGCCGGTTCCGACCGCCTCTTCAGCCACGACCTTGCACAAACCGACCTGCCCGGTGCTCGCGAGGTGCGTGCCGCCGCAGAACTCGATGCTGAAATCGCCCATGCTGACAACCCGAACGAAGTCGGGATACCGCTCACCGAACAGCGCCATCGCGCCAAGTTGTTTCGCCTCGTCGATCGGCAGAACCCGCGTCGTGACGGCGGCGCCTTCGGCGACGCGACCATTGACGATGTCTTCGACCCGCTCCAACTCTTCGGCCGTCACGGCGCGGCGGTGGTTGAAGTCGAACCGCAGTTCGTCCGGCTGGACTTTCGAGCCTCGCTGCGTCGCGTCTTTGCCGAGCACCTGATGCAGCGCGTGGTGCAGCAGGTGCGTCGCGCTGTGGGCACGGCGAATTGCCGCACGCGACGAATCGTCGACCGACGCCTTCGCCGGGGCACCGACTTTGAGCTGACCTTTCTGCAAATGG
The DNA here is from genome assembly GCA_049790855.1 of Planctomycetaceae bacterium. Lineage (GTDB taxonomy): Bacteria > Planctomycetota > Planctomycetia > Planctomycetales > Planctomycetaceae > JACCRE01. Next base: position 1,314 of record JBAQZJ010000160.1, read on the forward strand.
CCGATGTGCAGAATCAACTCACCGTCTCTCTGCGTGTCGATCACGCGAAACGCGAAGCCTTCACCGGCGATCAGGCCCACGTCGCCGACTTGTCCGCCCGCTTCGCCGTAGAACGGCGTGCGGTCGAGGATGACGGCGATCGGCTCGGCATGACCGACTTCGTCGAGCGATTCGACGAGCCGTCCCTGTGCGATGAGGCCAATGACCGTACCGTCGGCTTCCGTCGTTTCGTAGCCGAGAAATTCGGAACCGCCGTGATCTTTTCGCAGGGCGTCGATCGGCCCGGCCGACATGACGGCATCGAGAAACGCACCACTGCCGCTCGTCTTTTCGTGCTGATCGCGAAGGCGGTTGAACTCGGCACGGTCGATGGCGAGGTTGTGCCGGGCCGCCATCGCTTCGGAGATTTCGACGAGAAACCCGTAGGTCTGGTGGAGATCCCACGCGACGTCGCCGGGAATGAGCGACGAACCGGCCCCTTTCGCGGCCTCGACCGATTTCTCGAACCGCGACAGGCCGCGCTCGACCGTCGCCAGAAATCGCTCCTCCTCCTCGCGAACGACGCCGGCGACGCTCTCGGCCGTCTGCGAGATTTCGGGATACGGCCGCTTCATCACTTCGATGACCGCGGGCACGAGCCGGTACAGGAACGGCTCGTGCGTTCCCAGCAAGTAGCCTTCGAGGACGGCCCGACGGAGCAACTGCCGGATGACGTAGCCTTCTTCCTTATTGCCGGGTGCGACACCCTCGTGACCGCACATCGTCACGGCACGAATATGATCGGCAATCCGTCGAATCGGCCGTCCGTTCGGAGCATCAAAGGTATAATTCACGCCGACGACGTCGGCGGCGGCGAGGCAAAGCTGTTTGAGCGTGTCGATCTCGAAGTTGCTGGTGACGCCTTGCAGGACCGAGGCGCAGCGTTCCAGCCCCATGCCGGTGTCGATGTTCTTCGACGGCAGAGGCTTGAGGTTGTTCGGCGGCGATCCGACGCGGTTGAATTGCGTGAAGACGAGGTTCCAGATCTCGACTTCCTTCGACCCGTTGCCGGGGTGGAAGTAGATCTCGCTGCACGGGCCGCAGACGCCGTCGGGGCCGTTCGTCGGCGAACCGGCCGGCCAGAAGTTTTCGTACTCATCGTTGCGAATGATCCGGTCGGCTGAAAGGCCGACGTCCTTGCGCCAGATTTCCGCCGCTTCGTCGTCGTCGAGGTAGACGGTGACGGTCAGTTTCTCGGGCGGGATCGCCAGCCATTGTTTGTCGGTCAGGAATTCCCAGGCCCAGAGGATCGCCTCGCGCTTGAAATAATCGCCGAACGAGAAGTTGCCCAGCATTTCGAAGAACGTGTGGTGGTATGCGGTGACCCCCACGTTGTCGATGTCGCCGGTGCGCAAGCACTTCTGGCAGGTCGTCGCCCGCTTGAAATCGGGCCGGCCGAGGCCGAGAAACTCATTCTTGAACTGGTTCATCCCTGCGGGGGTGAACAGCACGGTCGGATCGTCTTTCGGAACAAGAACATCACTCGGACGGCGGACGCAGCCCTTCGATTCGAAGAAGGAAAGATAGCTCTCACGGAGTTCGTCGGTCTTCATGCGGTGAATCGTTCAGAGATAGCAGTGCCCGCGTCGCAGAAGTCGCGCCGGGAACGGGAAAATGGTTACTTCACGACGACCTGCCGACCATCGGCGAGCCGCAGCGTGACCGTCGATGCCGTGCGGACGCGGTTGTAGAATTCTTCCGGCGTTTCGACGGCTTGTCCGTTGACGGCTTCGATGAAGTCGCCCGGCCCCACAGGATCGTCGCCGCCGATGACCTCGCCGGCTTCGAGCACGACGACGCCGGTCGGATACGGTTCGAATTGCGGCGAGACGAATCGCTGGCGGGACGTGGCGTAATCGACACGCAATCCGTGCCAGGGTTCGTATCGGGGAACGGTTGCCACGACCCCCTCGTCATTCGCGACGGGCCATTTGTCGAGCCGGACGCTGACCGTCTGCGGGACGTTTCCACCGCGGCCGCCCTCGAGCCGCACGATCTCGAGTTCAAGTTCCGCCCCCGGTCCGGCGAGTCCGACGTCGCGCATCAGGTCGTGAGTCATTCGCGCCGGCCGGCCGTCGATGGCGAGAATGAGATCGCCCGTCTTCACGCCGGCGCGATGAGCCGGCGATCCCGCCTTAACGGAATCAGCCCGGACTGCGCCGCCGGCACGCTCGATTTCGGGCGCCAGCACCCGCAGCTGCGCCGCCGTCACGTCGCCCGGCTGAACGCCGAGGAATCCGTACTCGGCTTCATGTCCCTGCAATAATTCGCCGATGATCCGCCGGATGCCGGCGTCGATCGGAATCGCGAAGCCGGCGGTGCTTTCGTATCCGTCAAGGGCCGCCAGGGCCGTCGTCACGCCGATCAGTTTGCCGTTCCTGTCGACGGTCGCTCCGCCGCTGAAGCCGAGGTCGGCCCGGCAGTCGAGTTGCAACAAGGTGCCGTAATGGTGAATCGTCTCATCTTTCCTGGCTTCGGCATCCCACATCGGACCGGCGGGCGCAGGTCGTCTCAGCACATTGCCGATCAGCCCCCACCCGACCGACGTCGAACCGTCGCGGCCGACAGCGTACGGGTTGCCGAGCACCAGTACGAACTGCCCTTTGCGATACTGCTCTGCGTCCGACAACTCGAGCGGCTTCGGAATCTCGTTCAGCCCCGCAGGCGTTTCGCCGCCGAGGGCTTCCATGTCGATTCGCAGCACGGCCAGATCGCCGCGCGGATCCGAGGCATGAATGCTGGCGTAGTAGCCGCGTCGATCATGAAACCGAACGTAGATTCGCACGGTGTTGTCCGGTGACGGCTGACCCGCTACCGGTCCATCCTGGACGACGTGGTGACTCGTCAGAATGAACGGCGTACCGGCCTCGTCGGAGATGACGACGCCCGCGCCGAACTGCTCCGGAATGAACTCGGCATCGCTCGGCTGCGGAAACTGCGGAAAGCCGTTGAATCGGCCCGGCCCTATGCGGCCCGGGACCGCAAAGGCATTGATCCGTTCGGCGGCGACACGATCGGAGCCGACGCGACCGCGAACGATGCTGACGACCGACGGCTCGACTTGCTCGATCAGCGCGACGGTTCGCTCTTCGATCGCGGCCAGCATCGCAGCAGCGTCGTCGGCATTCGCAGCACCGCCGGCGACCACCAATGGCATGGTGAATGCGAGCCGCAGGAAAGATGTCATGTCGCACCTCCGGCCCGGAATGTCGCGTCTGAGTGAATCGGGGCGTTGGGAAAGACGAATGGACCGCTGCGGGATTCCCACAGCGGTCCATTGCGATTCTACTCTGCCGACGCAACGACCGAAACGCTCGGACAGTCGCTCAGTCGTCGGTCGCTTCGCCGTCCGCTTCCGCCGCGGGGGCGACCGCGACCGTGAAGTTGCGGGCGGTGAGTACCTTTTGACGCAATTCGGCGGTGAGGGCCGGATCCTCTTCGAGGAATTGCCTCGCTTTCTCGCGTCCCTGGCCGAGGCGCGTGTCGCCGTAGCTGAACCAGGCGCCGCTTTTGGCGACGACCTTGTCTTCGACCGCCATGTCGAGCACGTCGCCCTCGTAACTGATGCCGCAAGTGCTGAGCATGTCGAACTCGGCGACGCGGAAAGGCGGAGCGATCTTGTTCTTGACGACCTTGGCCTTCATCCGCATACCGATCGTGTTTTCGCCTTCCTTCAATGTGCTGATGCGACGCACGTCGATTCGCACCGAAGAATAGAACTTCAGCGCGCGTCCGCCCGGCGTCGTTTCCGGACTGCCGAACATGACGCCGATCTTCTCGCGGATCTGGTTGATGAAGACGACGGTCGTCTTCGAGCGGGCGATCGCGCCGGTCAGCTTCCGCATCGCCTGGCTCATCATCCGCGCCTGCAGGCCGACGTGCGTGTCGCCGATTTCTCCGTCAAGCTCAGCCTTGGGAACCAAGGCCGCGACGCTGTCGATCACGATGACGTCGACCGCACTCGACTTGATGAGCATTTCGGCGATCTGCAGCGCTTCTTCGCCGTAAGACGGCTGGCTGACGAGCAGATCCTCCAGATTCACGCCAATCCGCTTCGCCCAGGTCGGGTCGAGCGCATGCTCGGCGTCGATGAAGGCGGCGATCCCACCGCCTTTTTGCGCGTTGGCGATCACGTGCAGGGCCAGCGTCGTCTTGCCGCTCGACTCCGGGCCGAACAGTTCGATGATCCGACCGCGGGGCAGGCCGAAGCCTCCCAAGGCGAGATCGAGAGACAAGGCTCCCGTCGGAATGCCCGACACGGCGGCCGGCGCAATCTCGTCGAGCTTCATGATCGAGCCTTTGCCGAAGGCTTTCTCGATCTGGCCGACGGCATTGGCGAGAACCGATTCCGTCTCCTTACGCGCAGCAGAGGAGTCGCTCTTGGCGAGTGCCTCTTTCGTCCGATTCCTGGCCATTACGCCGTTCCTGCTTTGGGTTGTCGCCACGCGTTTTCGCCGTCGTTGCCGCGCCGATCAGAACGGCCGCTTCAATTTGAAGGGTTGAGACTCCCAGCCGCTGGGTCGCCCACCCGAGAAAATCGAAACGGAGATCGCACGCGTCGGTCATGATGATGCACCCTGCGGCTGGGATTTTCCAATCGTCGCCAACCCGCCGGAATACTGAACGTTACTACAGTGTACACACTGCCAATGCCCGATCAAGAGGAATTTCGTCAAAATTCTGGCAGTCATCGCCAGATTCCGGGCAAGGGCATCGACTTGCGAATGTCAGAGACACCCGGCGATTAAGCCCTGTCGGACGACAGGAGCAGCGCGAGGTAAGACCGACGCTCGGGATCGCGGAGGTCAAGTTTTTCGGCGAGAGCCAGCACCGCCTGCTTTGCCATCTCGAAGCCGTCTCGCGACGACGTGGTCTCGAGTTCTACGAACGTTCCGAGGCCGGTGACGTCGTCGAAAGCAATCTCGACGTCGCACTGGTCCCAGGCGATCGACCAGGCCTGCCGGGTTTTGCGAACTTCGCGAACGGGTCGAAAGCCCAATCGTTCGAGGACGTGGGCAAATCGTTTCGCATCGGCCGCACCGCCGGTGAATGCGATCTCCGTCTCTTCGCGGCTCTTCGTCTCACGGTCGAGCAGGGGGCCTTTGTAGGTGACGCCGCCCCAGTCACCGACCAGACGGAGCCGCAACGCTTCGTCGGTCGTGGCGAAGTCGCGCGCGGGATGCGCGAAATAGGTGTCGACCTGTTCGACCGAGTCGGCCGATCGACCGCCCAGTCGCTGCAGCGCATCGCGGACGCCCTGCGGGTCGGCGACGCGAAACTTCAACTCGACTTCGACGCCCATGCCGGGTTGATCCGCCATCGGCTGCTCCTTCAGGCGGTCGCCGAACGCTCGCCGAGCCTGCGCAGATGGTTCCAGGTGAACAACCCCGTGTCATGCCGGTCGGACCAGCGGATGCGCAATGCGTAATTGCCCGCAAGCTCGACGGCTGCCGGTTCGACGTCGTCGTCGACCGACGCGGGATCGAGCAATCGCTCGCCCGTCAATTCACTGATGCAGGCCGCACATGGGCAGTCGCGCCGCATGGCGGCGAAGCCGATCCGGTCGATCCGGCCGTCGGGCCAGTCGATGACGAAGACGTCGTTCGGCCGATCGACAGAGATGTTCGTTGGTGAGTCCAAGGTGAGTCCGTCAGTCTCGCAGTCCGGTGTGATCGACTTCTTTCCAATATTTCTCGAACTCGAACTCCGGGCTGTTCTCGTAGTCGTGGCATTGAATGCACAGGCTGTCGCGCGCGGTCGCACGGTCGATTTTGACCGCCGTCTTCGCCGCAGCAAAATCGGCCTGTGGAACCGAGTCGGCGTCTTTCAGCCACCGGCTCATCACGTCGACGTGCGCGCTGCCCGGTCCGTGACAGTTCTCGCATTGCTGGCCCTTGAGCAGGTCGAACCTGTGCGGTTCGCCGCGTTCGGCGGCGATCTCCTGCGGCAGGAAACCCGACGTCAACGGCAAGACTTCCTGCGGATTCCAACCGGTGACGTGGCAGGACAGGCACTCGGGATCGTGCGTGCGATCGACCCACGAGCCTTCGAAGTTTTCGCGTCCTTTCGTCAGCGAGACATAGGCGGCGGCATGCTTCGTCGTCTTCCATTTGGCGAAGGCCTTTTTGTGGCATTCGCCGCATTTCGCGGCCCCGACGTACTGGCCGTCGCCCGGCGGAAAGCCTTCAGGCATGTCGGCGAACACGTCGGAAAGGTTGTCGATCAGCGTCTGCTGGTATTCCTTCATCACGACGTCCATCGCCGGATCGTGCTTGAAATGATCGCGGTTGAGATCGACCAGTTCATAGCGGAAGGGCTGCTTTGCATCCTGCGGATAAAAGCCGAGGATTCCCGCGTACTTTCCCTTGTGGCCGACCGTCACGAGCAGAGTCTTGCCGACCATTTCCGCCTTGCCGTCCGGGTCTTCGGAGCCGCCTGCCGAGACCACGACGTCGAACTGCGGAAACTGTTTCGCGAGGCTTCGCGATTCCTCGATGCTGGAATAGGACAGCAGCACTTCCACCTGCGTGCCGGCCTGCTCGAATTGCTGGACGGCTTGCGTCAACGCCTCGGCAGTCGGTGCGAAGGTTGCATCTGCTGCTGATCCTTCCGGGTACAGCCCGCGCTGCTTGCTTTCGCCGAGCACCATCGCCGCACCGGCTTTGACGCCGTTCAGGTCGAACACGACAGTCTTCTTCGGACCGCCTTCCATGTCGGGCGCGTCGAAGAAGATTTCGTTCGCGCCGAGAAACGACAGACCGGGTGAGCCGTCCGCCGGCAGCACGTGTTCAGAGATCAGAAAGGCCGGCCCGAGTCGCAACTCCTCGGGACCGAGGCCAAGCCCGCGATAATCGAGCAAACGCAGAGCATCGGTGATGGCGGCGAATTTGATCTCGCTTTGCTTGCGGGAACGTTTCAGCGTTCCGCCGAGATCCAGCCCGGCGACCGGCCAACCCTTCGCACGAATCTGCCTGAAGAGATCGCTGCGACGGGCGACGCCGCCCGATTGATTCTCTGAGCAACCGCACGGCTCGATGTATCCATGCGCTTCGCCGGTCAGAACGAGGACGGCGGCGGGCTGCGGCCAATCGCCGAACTGCGGCGCCTTGGCGACGGATGCGACGGCAGACGACTCGGAATCGGCATTTTCCTTGGCCGGCACGTCATCCGCCGTCGAGAACACGCTGGCGCCACGCACCGCGACGAGAACGGCCAATGCCACCCCCGCCAGGACGAGAACCGCGAGCACAATCGTCCGTTGCATCACAAGCTCCCTCTCCGTGGAAGCAGCGGTCTCCACCACGACGCGAAACCGCAAATGGTAGCGAAAGTCGGCCGTTTCGGGGAGTCGATCCTGGCGTCAGGGGGCCGCCATGTATTGAACGCGGAATTTCATCGATTTCGCGCCGGGATGGTTGGTCGTCACTTCGACCTTCGCCATGCCCGCGCCGCGTCGAACGGCCGGCGTCGCCCCCGGCCTCACACTGAAAGTCAGTTCATACTTCTGCCGTTGCGGCGCCTCGAACGCTTCGTCTCGCTTCAGGCTGAGCTGGATGTCGGGTACCGGACTGTCGACCTTCTCGAACACGAGCGTCTCGCCTTCCGGCATGTGCGACACAAACATCGAGACCCGCGCCGAGGCTCCCTCCGACGCCGGAAACCGGCCGAGATCGATCATGAGATGTTCGGCGTTCCAGTCGGCTCCTGGTGTCGGCAGCACTTCGATCGGCCCCTGACGCGTGCCGGTAATGGTCGTCTCGACTTTCTGAAATTCCTTGTCGTCGACGTTCGTTTCGATCGTCAACGGTTCGTTGAACCGGCCGACGGGAATGCCGGGCGACAGCGTCGCGACGATCTCGTAACCCGTCTTGGCGTCGTACTCCTTCAGTTTCTCGTCGCTCATCGGGTTCGCGACGGCGGTGAGCAGCGGATTCGCACTCTCGGCCGATTCGATTTTCAGGTCGTCGAGCAGCCGCGAGTAGACGTAGCCCGTCACCACGATCGGCGCGTCGCCCACGACTTTGCCGGCGTACCAGTTGCCTGTCGGCTCGACGACGACAAGCGGATCGACCCGGCCGACGACGGCAAGCGTGATCTCGGGCATCGCGGGATCGTTCGTCGGAATGAACGCCCCTTTGTCGAACCGCTCTGCGGGCGACGTCGGCGTCCAATCGAGTGTGATCGTGCCCTCGCCGCCCGGTGGGATCTCGTTCTTCGCCGCTTCCGAAATGGTGCATTGACAGGTCGTGCGCGGCTTGCCGAGTTTGAGCGGAACCTCGCCCTCGTTGCGCACGACGAACGTGTGCGTTCCCGAATCGCCCATCTTCATGACGCCGAAGTCGTAGTGCGCCTCGGGGAGCACCACCTTGGGATGCGGACCCTTCTTCGAAGGTCGCACCGCTTCGCTTTTGCTCAGCGCCGTCTCACCCACCGCCGCGACTGCCGCCGGCGACGACGGACGAGTCATCCACCAGACACCGGTCATTGCGGCAGCGGCGATCAGAATCGCGGAAACCGTCGCTCCGATCTTCATGAGGGGCCTCGGAAAATCACACTGCGAGGGATGAAACGATTGACGAAATGAGTGAGAGAGAAGGCTCGATACCATTCATGTTACGGCTCCGGCGGCGACTGTCCAATAGTCGCCAGCCGATCGACCCGCGCTCGGGTCGCCGCGTCGAACATCAGGTCGGTATGGCCGGCGGCCCGGTTGAGATCGTCGAGATTCAACGCGGCAGCCGCTTGCGTCGTCGCGGCGGCCGGTCGATCGGCCGCTTCGAGCGCCACGGCGGCTTCCACACGCAGCGATGCGTCGGTCGGCGACAATTCGACCGCCCGAGTCAGCAGATCGGAGGCATCCACGGCCAGCTTGGAATCGCCGTATGACATCAACAGGGAGGCCAATTGCCGACGGGCGTGCAGGTCTCGCGGCTCCATGGCGAGCACGGCCTCCCAGCGCCGGGTCGCATTTTCCAGGTCGGCCCTCGAACTGGTGGACCGCGCCCGCAGTGTGGCCAGTTCCGCGAGCAATACGACAGGACGCAGCGCCAGCGAATCGGCAGCGGCGGCTTCCGACAGCACCCGCTCGGCCGAGGGATCGCCGTCGCGGGCCAGTCGCTCGCCGCGGCTGGTCAACGCGCCGCCGTTCAGAACAGGCGCGACGCCGGTCAGCAGGCATGCCACCGTCAACCCGCCGAAACCGACGGCGGGCAGCAGCGCGACCGACCGCGGCGAAGACTCGCGCGGTCGATCGACAACAGCGACGAATAACAGAAGCGTCTGAACCACAGCGGGGAACTCGATCCCGTCGGCACCGAACAGATGGACGATCAACGCTAGAAAGCCCGCACCCGCGCCTACGACCAGCGAAGCGATGGTGTTGGAACGAATCAGGCAGAAGTGCGCCAACGCCGAAATCGGCGCGATCGCCAGCAGCCGCCAATCGATGCCGTCTCCCCCAAGAAAATAGATCGCGACCACGACCGGAAAGGCGACGACCGCCCCTGTTTCGAGCGGCGTCCATACTGTGGCAGGCTCTTCGACCGTGAAGTCTCTCGGCGACGCTCGCACGATCTGCCCAATCGCATATCCCAGTAAAGCAAGAATCATCAGCAGCGAGAGCAATCCGCCGGCGACCCAGACGTCGAGCAGCAGGTTGTGCGGGGAGGCGATTTCTTCACTTGCACCAGGCACGCGATGCTCGAGGTAGTGACTGCGAAAGTTCGCCGGCCCCGTGCCCAGCAGCGGTCGCTCCGACAGAACACGAAACGCACCGGTCCAGTAATCGAGCCGGTATTGCAGCGATTTGGGAGACTCTGAAAAGACCTGCCGGTCGATTCCCCCCGCCGCATAGACCGTGGCCAGCAACAGGACGATCGCGGCGAACGAGCCGACTCCCGTCCACAACATTCGACGGGCGACGCGACGGCGAATCAGTTGCAATGCGATGGCCGCAAGGCTGCCGACGACCAGCCCGACCCACGCCGTACGACTCTTGGTCAGAATCAGGCAGTAGAGCACGCAGCCGGTCGCGGCGATCAAACCGACCCGCGCCACAAGCGGCCGAACGCCGCCACGCAACGACGCGAACAGCAGCGGCAGCGCCGCCGCCAGCAGCCCGCCGAGCGTGTTCGCGAGACCGAACGTACCGAACGGCTCGGTGCTGAACTTGATTCGATCTTCCCAGCGCTTTCGAGCGGCCGCGTCACCCGGAACGCCGAACGCCGCAAGCTCCTCATGCACCGTCGTCAGTCGCCGCCGTTGCGACTCCGTTGCTTCGCCATCCGCGAGTTGAGCCGTCAGCGTCGCTTCTTCAGAGCGCAGCGAGTCGTACCGATTCGCCGTCTGTGGCTGAGAAACGTGATGCTGCCAGACCCCCAGCGCCGCAATCGAAATCATCACGGCAGCAAAGACGAGCAGCGGGCGGCGGAGCGTATCGCCGACGAAAACCTGCCGAATCAGAAAGCACGTCGCCGCGAGTCCCGCCCATTCCCAGACGACGTTCACCGCCGCCCGCCGGTCTCCGCCTTCCAGAAAGACCGGCACCGTCGAGACGGCATGCCCCAGCACAAGCCCCCACATCAGGACGTTGATCAAGCTCCATCGAAACGTAGCGTGGCCGCTGCGAAACCGCATCCAGCACCAGACCGCCGACGCCGCCAACCAGAGTTCGGCCTGCCACAACGTCTCGCCGAACACGACCGCCTCGGTCGGCTGCAGGTAGCGCGCCGCAAGCAGCAGGCCAATCACGAACAGCCACGCCGATGAAGGACTGGCCGCGGTCGGAGGTTCAGAAGCGGTCCGGTTCATTCGGTCAGGACGGGGCATCGGGAGTGGTCATCAAGCAGACTTTTGCCTCTCGCCAAGACGCAGAGACGCATCGGATTCAAGATTCACCGCAGAGATCGCGGAGGTAGTTCAATGGATTCTCACTCTCTGCGTTCTCCGCGACCTCTGCGGTTCAATTTTTACTTCTTTCCTCTGCGTCTTTGCGAGAGACCTGCCGTCCGTCGCCCCGTCGTCTCCAGAATCGCCACGATCGCCAGCACGCAGACGACAATGAACAGCACCAGCCAGGCGCCGCTCCATCCGGGAACCTGATACAGCAGCAGACCCGCCAGACCCGTCGTCAGCGTGGCGAGGTAGATCGTCAGCACGGCCCACGGCGGCTTGAGACCCAGTTCCACGAGCCGGTGCGAAAAGTGGCTCTTGTCCGGTTGAAACGGGCTGCGGCCCTGCAGGAGCCGGATCGCCATCACGCTCGTGAAATCGTAAAGCGGCACGGCGAGCACGCACAGCGGGGCCAGCAGCACGTGCCGGCTGCCGAGTTCCGTCTCGTAGAACGTCGCCGCGGCGGTCAGCGACGCCATCAGCAGCCCCACGAAATAACTGCCCGCGTCGCCCAGAAAGATCCGCCCCCGCCAGTTGTGGACGAGAAACCCGGCGAGCGACCCGACGAGCATCAGCATCACGCCGCCGATGAACCAGCGGGGCGTCGGCAGGGCCGTCAGCATGATCGCCGCCAGTACGCTCGCCGCGACCATCGCGATGCCGCTCGACAGGCCGTTCATGTTGTCGAGGAAGTTGAACGCGTTGACGAGCAGCACGATCCAGAAAACCGTGAGCACCCGCCCGACCCACGGATAATCGAGAAACAGCGTCACCTGCACGCCCGCCGCGACGACGATCGCCGCCGCCACGAACTGCACCGCCAGCCGCGGCTTCCAGGGCAGGGGACGGAAGTCATCGGCCAGCCCGACGACGGCGAGCAGCGTGCCCGCCGCGAGAATCAGAAACAACTGCGGCGCCTTCCCGATCACGCCGTCGATGTGAACCGCGAGCGCCTCGGGCAGCAGCGACGCCGGAATCACGTTCTGCCGGATCAACGACGCGACGAGCACCGCCCCGAGAATCGCCGCGACCACGGTCGCCCAAACCGCGACGCCCCCGCCCAGCGGCGTCGGCGCAAGATGAACCTTGCGAGCCGCCGGCTTGTCGACCAATCCCACCCGTGGCGCAATCCGCCGCATCGCTGCCGTCAGGACCAGCGACAGCAGAAACGTGGGCAGCAGGCAGGCGGCGAGAAAGAGAGGGAGGGTCATAGGTGCTCACGCGGGCGACGCTTCAAGTCGCGCTCGGTCGTTCCTCGGTTCTCAATCACCGACTCTACGTGTGGAACTCCTAACGCGAAAGCAGCCCGGCCGCTGATGTGCAACCGGACTGCTGACGCGGATGACCCCAACGCCTGTTCGCAAAATGACATCCTCTCACGCCTTCTCCGGCGGCTTGCCGTCGATCCAGGGGCCCGCGAGCTTCATGTAGTCGGGTTCTTCGAGGGTGCTTCCGTAGTCGCCGGCTTTCCAGCCGGGGATATGTTTCGGCGACGCGCGCTTCGCCGAAAGGGCTTCCCAGCGTTTCGCCCACGAGCCGTCGCCGTTCGCAATGGTCTTCGTTTCGGGATCGAAGTGGAAGACCTTGCCTTCGCGGTAGCTCTGCGCTCCGAGAATGACGACGGCGATCGCGGCGGCACCCAGGTCGGGACCGTTGTTGCACAAGGACGGGTCGTTCGCAGCAATCGCATCCAGCCAGTTGCGGAAGTGCGCGTCGGTCGTGTCTTTCACGGTTTCGACGCTGATCCGTTCGGGCTGGAGCTTGCTGTTGCCCGTCACCTGAGGTCGTTCGGGCAGGTAATCAAAGCCGTCGAAGCCTTCGCCGTTGCCGAAGATGAACGAACCGTAGTGTCCGCGGATCACCTGCTGAATGCGGCTTTCCTGCACGGCCATACTGGCCGTCACCATTCCCTGAACACCTTCCGGGAAGTCGGCGACGACCGTGGCCACGTCGGGAACGTCGCGGCCGTCGTATTCGAGATAGACGCCGCCGGCACCGACGACGCGACCGGGGTACGTCAGCCCCGTCGCTTTGAGCATCGCGGTCGTCCGGTGGACGAACAGGTCGGTGAACATCCCCGAGCCGAACGGCCAGAACCGTCGCCACTGTTTATAGACCTCGCGATCGAACGGTCGGTCTTCGGCAAGTCCTTCCTTCGTACCGAGCCAGAGATCCCAATTGATGTTTTTGGGATTCATACTCTCTTCGAGTTCGTAATAGCGCCACTGGCCCATCGAGCTGTTGCGGAAATACTCGGTCTGGTACATGAGTACCTTGCCGAGCTTGCCCGCCTGCAGAAGCTGCTGCACCGTCTTCCAGACCGGTAGCGACGTGCTCTGCACGCCGACCTGCATCACCTTGCCGGTTCGCTCCCAGGCCTTCACGACTTCGAGAGCCTCCTCGACCGTCTTGGTCATCGGCTTCTCGCAATAGACGTGGCAGCCGGCGTCCATTGCGTCGATCACCTGCTTCGCATGCCAGTGATCGGGCGTGCCGACGCACACGGCGTCGAGGTCTTCCTTCGCGAGCATGTCGCGATAGTCGACGTACGTCGCGGGTTTCTTGCCGTTCTCTTTGGCGATGTAGTCGGCGACCTTCTCGCGCTGGACGGAATACACCTCGGCGACCGCCGCCAGTTCGATCGGTGCGCCTTCATTCTTAAGCTTCGCCAGCGTCTTGACGTGCGCTCCGAAACCACGGCCTCCCGGACCGATAAACCCGATCCGCACCAATCCATTCGAATCGGCAGCACGGGCCTGTTTGGTGGTAGATGCCAGAAGCGTACCGGCAGCGACGGTGCCACCAGAGGTCTTCAGAAATCCACGGCGGCTCACAGGTGATTCAGACAAGGTCCAGATCTCCAGAAAATCGGGGAAGCGAGTCTCGGCATCGTACAGAACGGCTTCATTTGACGCGACGGTTGGGGTAGCCGCAGTCGCCAGACTTCGGGCACGTGACCTTGCGTTTCCCAAGCTCTGGCGAGTTCGGCTACGTTGAAGTCAGGCGACGAGCGGGCGACTTCGGCTTCACGCACTTATCTGCATCAATCGAGTTGCTTCTCCAACTCAATCCCCCATTCCACCGCCACGAGTTCCGGCACAAACCCAAAACTCGCACGGCCGTCGGCCCACTTGATTGTCTCGGGACGTTTGGCAACCTCGGTGCAGAGATACTCGGCGTGGGGCAGGATCCCAACCCGGCCGAGATCGAGGCGGTCGGCATCCCAGCAGGTCTGGATGGTCACATCGGGATGCGTTCGTTCATGTGTATGACCCTCGCAAGCCCGCTGAAGCAACCCGAATCGGCGATCGTCCAGTTCAAACACGTTTCCATGAAGCTTCACAGCGAACCGAGCAGCCCGCGGCCCGTGATCGGGGTCACTGCCTTCATTCTCCCGCCGCGAATCATGCAGCACCGCAAACAACGAAACCACCTCGACATCCGCCCCGGTTTCCTGCGCCAACCGCTGCCCGTTCTCGAGAACCCGCGCCCAATGTGCGATGCCGTGGTACCCGCCGAGGGGCAGGACGTACCTGTCGAGAATGGCGTGCAGGAGGGGTCTGAGGGTCATCGAGAGGGAATCATCAAAAATAGAAGGGGATCGGTACTCCCGCGCATGTCACCCGGTGCTCATCCCGTCTTCGCAATCTTCCCCGCATATTGCTGGACGCGGGCGAACGCGTCGGCGATGCTCTGCATCTGTTCGCCGGTCCCCAGCAGAGCCGTCTGCGGCAGCCAGCAGGTGGTTGCGATCATCCGGTCGTTGGCCGGGCACTGGTTCTGCTCGCGGTATTCGTTGAGCCGCTGCGGCGAGTAGATCCGACCGAAGCCGCGCGAGGACAAAAACTGCTCGATGAACGGCTGCCTGTTGAGTGCCGTATAGCCCCCGCTGATGGGCACTCCCTCGGCTCCCACCGCCTGCAGGAAGCGGCTCTTGGACATTCCGGCGAACTGGTCGGGATCGTAGTCCAGCATGTAGAGATGGTAGCCGTGCCGCGTGGTCCCTTCGTAGGTTCGTTTAGCCCGCACACCGGGAACGGCCTCCAGCAGTGTGTTGAGCAGGGCGCCATTCTGTTCGCGCCGCTGGGTGAGTTCGGCCTGACGCTCCAGTTGAGCCAGCAGCAGCGCCCCTTGAAACTCGGTCAGCCGCAGGTTGGCGCCGTTCGAGGTCCGGACGCCGTCGTCCTGCTGCCGTCCCGATCCGTTGTTCTGATACGCCTGGG
Source organism: Planctomycetaceae bacterium (assembly GCA_049790855.1). GTDB lineage: Bacteria > Planctomycetota > Planctomycetia > Planctomycetales > Planctomycetaceae > JACCRE01. The sequence continues at coordinate 16,466 of JBAQZJ010000160.1, forward strand.
CATTGGCATAGAGCGTCGCGTCGCCGGTGGTCACCGCCCCCCCTTCGCCGGAGGTGATGTTCTTCGAGTTCTGAAAGCTGAAGCAGCCGGCGTCGCCGATCGAGCCGACGCGTTTTCCTTTCCACGCCGCCGTATGGGCCTGGCAGGCGTCTTCGATCACCTTCAGATTGTGACGGCGGGCGATGTCGAGAATGCGGTCCATCGCGCAGGGCGCACCGGCGACGTGCACCGGAAGAATCGCCCGCGTATTGCCGTTGATGTGCTGCTCGATTTGGTCGGGGTCCATCAACGCCGTCTCAGGATCGGAATCGACGAACACCGGCAGCGCATGATGCACCAGCACCGCGTTGATGGTCGCGACAAAGGTGTAAGGCGGCACGAGCACCTCGTCGCCCGGACCGACGTCGAGGGCCGCCAGTGCCGTCACCAGTGCCGATGTCCCGCTGCTGGTCGCCTGACAATGAGCCGTGCCGACGTCATTGGCCCACACTTGTTCGAACTCCGCAACGCGGCTGGCCTCCCCGGCGGCGTAGCGATACCAGTTGCCGCTCTCGAGCACCTGCCGCAACGCCTGCTGCTCGATCTCATCGACAATCGGCCAGCCGGGCCAGCCGCCGCGCACGATCGGCGTGCCACCCAGCACAGCAGGCTCGCCGCTTGAAGCCAACACCCGTTCTGCCGGGAAAAGGCCACTCGCAACGGTCGCCGTGGCCGCACTGGTCTTCAGAAAGGTCCGCCGCGAGAGAAGTTCATCGCCGTTTGCAGAATGGCTCATCAGAGAACTCCAGGCAGATTTCCGGGTGGGGCTGGCCGGGTGGCCCAGCCAATTCTCGCTGGGTGACGAAGTCACAAGATGATCACGCCGTGTGCCATGCTCTCATACCGCCGATTCGAACAATGCCGGCAAATATCGCGTCAGCGGCGGCAGGTGAGCATGTTCCCAACGGTCTCCTTGCCATCGGCATGCTCACCCGCCGCCGAGGATGCTACAACAACCAACGAAGTCAGAGGGCAGCGGCGTGAGAGCATGGCACCCGGCGCCTGCTGCTCGTGTTCCTCGACGATCGGCCAACCGGGCCAGCCTTCACGCACGATCGGCGTGCCACCCAGCACAGCAGGCTCGCCGCTTGAAGC
>JBAQZJ010000161.1:0-9179 GCA_049790855.1 Planctomycetaceae bacterium
TTCCTTGTCTCCGGCCGATATCCCGGCGTCGCGGTGGATCAGGCTTTCCGGATAGGCTCTAAGCATTCGCAGAAAGTCTCCGAAACCACCGCAGGTATCAGAAACGCGGTCGAGCGCCGACTTTTTGGTCGTGGGTCAGTTTGACGATTTGTCGTCTTTCGCTCCGCGAAAGAACGCCCTTTCGCGGCGCGAAAGGCGACAGTTCCGGCCGCTTTGTTCAAAGTGACCCACGACCGACTTTTCCAAGCGAACCCGTCGGCGATCGAATCCCTCCATGTATTGAATCCGAATCGGGCCGAGAAAGATGACTCGACAATAATTGCACAGGCACTCAATATGGGCTTGCTGAGCCGATTTTGCGGCGCGGCACGCTCCAGGAAGTGCCCGTGATCGACCACGAGTTTGAAGAGAGTCTCGGTTACTGGATCTTCACGGCCGGTTTCGCGATCGAGACGGCGTTGAATGAGGAACTGGCGCCGCTGGGAATCACTCACCGCCAGGTGCAGATCCTCGCGGCGCTCGCCGTGCATGGTCAGGCTTCGCAGAACGAACTGGCCGAGGTCATGCGGATCGAGCCTTCGGGCGTGGTGCGGCTTCTCGACCGGATGGAGCGGGCCGGCTGGATCACGCGCGAGTCCGATCCCGCCGACCGCCGCAAGAAGATCGTGCGTCCGACGGAAAAAGTCGAACCGGTCTGGCGCCAAATCAAGGTGCGGGGGATGCGGGCGAAGGAGCGCGGCCTCCGCGGACTGTCACTGGAACAGATCGCGACGACCCGTCATGTGCTGCGTACGATCCGTCAGAATCTGATGGGGGACTCCCCGTTTCCGTGTCCGCTCGTCTGTCGAAACGGGGCCGAATCGGCGGGCCGCTGACATCCCGGCTCGCGGTCGGATCACACTTTCATGCCACCGACTGAACTCGCTCCGGCGCAAGACGCGCGTCACGTCCCTTCCGCCGAGCTACGGCCCGACCGGCCGGCCGGCCATCGAACCGAACGTCCACACCGATCCATGTCCCGTTCCACCTCGCTGCTGGGAACTTTCGTCCGTTACCTCGGCCCACCGACCGTGTTGCTCGCCGGCGTCGGCGGCTACTGGACGCTCGCCGCCAGCCGCGAGAAGCCGCAGCCGAAGCAGGTCGAGGCTGCGACCTTGCTGGTCGAAACGGTGCCCGTGTCGGAAATGTCGGGCGGCGTCAATCTCGACACCGACGGCGTCGTGGTGCCGTTCCGCACGATCACGCTGTCGTCGGAGGCCGAAGGCCGCGTCGTCGAAAAGAGCGAGCACTGCCGAGCCGGCCGCACCGTCGCTGCGGGCGAGCTGTTGCTCAAGATCGATCCTGCGAACTACGAGCTGGACGTCGCGCGGCTGGAACGTGAACGGGACCAGACGAGTGCGGCGCTCGGCGAACTCGACGTGCAGATCGCGAACGCCGACGCTTCGATTGCGATCGCCGCAGAAGAAGTCGCGTTGAACCGCGAAGAGCTGGAACGGCTGGAATCGGCAGAGCGGCGCGGAGCCGTCACGCCGCAACAGCGCGACGTCGCCCGTCGCACCGAGCTTGCCAGCCGTTCGGGCCTCCTCGAGCTGCAAAACCAGAAACGACTTCTCGAAGCCCAGCGGACCCGGCTGGAAGAAGGGGTCAAGCTCGTCGAGGCGCAACTCGCCCAGGCCCGACTCGATCTCGAACGCACGGAGATTCACGCACCGATCGACGGCGTGGTCGTGACGGCCGACGTCGAGAAGAACGCGTATCTCAAACGGGGCGATGCGGTCGTCACGATCGACGACACGAGCGCCGTCGAAGTCAGCACCAAGCTCGAGATGCGTGCGATCGCGTGGCTGCGGGCGAACCAGGCCGACGATGCTGCCGAGGCGCTGGGGCCTTACGAGGTTCCACACGTTCCGGTGACGTTGACGTACGAGGTGCTCGGAAACGTCTATTCCTGGCGGGGCGTCTTGATGCGATTCGACGGCATCGGCGTCGACGAACGGACGCGAACGGTTCCCTGCCGCGTGCTGGTCGAAGATCCGCAGGCCGTGTCGTTGCGCGCCGGATCGCCCGACCTGCCGGTCGCCGCGCCGACGGCGTTGATGCGAGGCATGTACGTCAAGGTCGTGCTGCACTCGAAGCCCGCGGCACCGCTGCTCAGCATTCCGGAAGCGGCGGTGCGGCCAGGCAACATGGTCTGGGCGGTTCGCGACGGCAAACTGTCGCAGTTCCATCTGCCGGCGGCGCGGCTGATGCACGGCACGGTGGTCGTGGCTCCGCAGGTGACGGAGTTGCACGTCGGAGATCGCGTCGTCGTCTCGCCGTTGCCGTCGGCGAAGGTCGGCATGGCCGTGCGGATGCACGAGGCCGGCGAGGTCGACGAGGTCGACGGCGCAGCCCCGCAGACGTTGACGGCCGGCGAGAACGCCTCCAGGGAGGGAGAGATTCGTCGATGAGGCCGATCATCCGCTGGGCGGTCGCGAATTCCGCGGCCGTCAATACGCTGGTTGCGGGAGTGATCCTCCTCGGCCTGTTCAGCATGTTCTCGCTGCGCCGCGAGACCTTTCCCGAATTCGAGCTCGAGATCGTCCTCGTCTCGGTCCCCTACCCCGGCGCCGATCCCGACGAGGTCGAGACGGCGATCTGTCAGAAGATCGAAGAGGCGGTCAGCGCGCTCGCCGGCATCAAGGAAGTCACCAGCATCGCGCAGGAGGGCAGCGGCTCGGTCGTGATCGAGTTGAATCCCGACGTGCCGGACGTGCAGAAGATTCTCAACGAGATCCGCGGCGAGGTCGACCGCATCTCGACGTTCCCCGAGCAGGCCGAGGATCCCGAAGTCAAGCAGATCACGTTTCGCGAAACGGCCATCCGCCTCGCGATTCTCGGTCCCGAAAACACGTCGGCCGCCGCCGAGCTTCGACTGCGCGACATCGCCGAAGGCGTCCGCGAGAAACTGCTGCAACTGGAGACCGTCACGCAGGCCGAGATCACCGGCGCTCGCCCGTACGAAATCGACGTCGAAGTGCCGGAAGAGACGCTGCGTCGCTACGGGCTGAGCCTGCGGGACGTGGCGCAGGCCGTTCGTCGTGAGAATCTCGATCTGCCGGGCGGTTTGCTGAAAAGCCCGTCGCAGGAGGTGATGCTCAAGGGCGAGAACAAGCGGGTCGTCGGCACGGAGATCGAGAAAATTCCCCTGGTGACCGATCCGTCGGGAGTCGTGTTGACGATCGGCGACGTCGGGACCGTGAAGGACGAGTTCGCCGACACGACGAGCGTGACCCGCATCAACGGGCGACCGGCGCTCGTGGTCGCCGTCAACCGGACGAGCGACGAAGACCTGATCGACGTCACCGACGCCGTCAAAGAGTTCGCCGCCGGCCATGCGATGCCGGCCGGTTACGATCTGATCGCGTGGGACGACCGCAGCGTCGAGGTCAAAGACCGCATCCGCATGCTGTCGAACGACGGCTGGCAGGGGCTGGTCCTGGTGTTCATCGCGCTGTCGTTGTTCCTCGAGCTGCGGCTGGCGTTCTGGGTCGCCGCCGGAATTCCGATCGCGCTGCTCGGCACCTGCATCGTGCTGCTCGCGGGCGGACAAACGCTGAACATGCTCAGCCTGTTCGGGTTCCTGATGGTGATGGGCATTCTCGTCGACGACGCGATCGTCATCAGCGAGAACGTGCATGTTCACCGGATGATGGGCAAGTCGGCCCTGCAGGCGGCGATCGACGGCACGAGCGAGGTCGCCGTGAGCGTCGCGGCCTCGGTGGCGACGACGGTGATCGCGTTCACCCCGCTGCTGTTCGTCTCGGGCGTGATGGGCAAATTCATCGCCGTGCTGCCGGTCGCGGTGATCGCCTGCCTGTTGATTTCGCTGGTCGAGACGACGTCGACCCTGCCGATGCACCTGGCGCACGAGCCGCACGGCGACACGGTCTGGCGAAAGGCGGTCCGCACGCGATCGCGATTGCCCTGGCTGGCCCGCTGGACGATCGGAACGGCGATCCTCTTTCTGGGCGGAGTCTTCGCGACCTTCAAATGGTTCTTCTCGCCGATCGCGTTCGTGCTGCGCACCCTGAATCCGCGGTTCAGCAGTGCGCTCGACTGGGTGATCGTGAACTGGTACGCGCCGGTCCTGCGTCGCATCCTGAAGGCGCCGAGCCTGACGATCGCGCTGGGCGTCTCGCTGCTGCTGCTGACGGCGGGGCTCGTTCAGGGCGGATACATCAAGCGACAGTTCTTCCCGGACCTCGACGTTCCGCTCATTCAGGCGACGATCACCTACCCCGACGGCACGCCCGAATCGGTCACTGCGGCGGCCGTGGCCCGGCTGGCCGAATCGCTGGACGCGGTCGATCGGAAGTTCGCCGAAGACGGCGTCGGGCCGGTCAAAGTCGTTCAGGAGTCGGTGGGGCACATCGGCGGCCAAGGTTCGCCCGACCAGCGCACCTTGACGAGCGGCGGCCATCTCGGGCAAGTCCATGCCGAACTCGTTGATTCGGGGCAGCGCAACGTCACCAGCCAGACGCTGGTCAGCGCCTGGCGCAAGATCGCCGGCGAGTTCCCGGGCGCCGAGAGCATCATCTTCGACAGCCCTGCCTTCGGCCCGGCGGGCAAGAAGATCGAGTTCAAGCTGCTCGCCGACCGAGAGCACGCCGACGAACTCGAACAGGCCGTCGAAGTCGTGAAGGCGACGCTCGTCAACTTTCCGGGCGTGTTCGACGTCGACGACGACAGCCGACCGGGCAAGGCGGAACTGCGCGTCGATCTCAAGCCGACCGCGGTCGCCCTCGGCGTGCAGCGGGCCGACCTGTTCGAGACGGTGCGCGCCGCCTATTTCGGTGAAGAGGCGATGCGGGTTCAGCGAGGCCGGCATGAAATCAAAATCATGGCCCGGCTGCCGGAAGAGGACCGCCGCAGCTTCGCCACCTTCGATGATCTGCGGGTCCGCACGACCGATCCCGCGACGGGAACCCTGGTCCAGCGACCGATTCCCGAACTGGCCGAAGTTTCGATCGCGCGCGGCCCCAGCGAGATCAACCGGATCGACCGACAGCGAAGCATCACCGTCTTCAGCGACGTCGACGAGGGGGTTTCCAGCACGACTGACGTCATGTCGGTCTTCAGCGGTCGCGACCCGCTTCCGTCGTGGATCCGTAGCATCGTGCGCGTCTTCGGAGGCCCGGAGTACCAAGCGGACGAACATTCGCTGACGAACGTTCTCGAAAATTACCCCCATGTGCGCGTGCTCTGGAAAGGCCAGGCCGAGCAGCAGGGCGAGGCGTACACGAGCATGATTCTGGGCATGCTCGGCGCGATGGTCGGCATGTTCGCGCTGCTGACGATCGAATTCAAAAGCTACCTGCAGCCGTTGCTGATCCTCATGATCATCCCGTTCGGTCTCGTCGGCGCGGTGCTCGGCCACGGCATTATGGGCCTGCCGATCAGCTTCTTCTCGATGATGGGAATGGTCGCATTGACCGGCATCGTCGTGAACGACTCGATCGTGCTCGTCGACTTCATCAACCTGAAACTCGGCGAAGGGCTGGTCCTGCGCGAGGCGATCTACGAAGCCGGCATACGACGACTGCGGCCGGTCGTCCTCAACAGCGTGACGAGCGTCATCGGCCTGGTGCCCATGCTGCTCGAAACGAGCTTTCAGGCGCAGGTGCTGGTTCCGATGGCTTGCGCGATCTGCTTCGGACTGACGATGACGACTGCGCTGGTCCTGTTCCTGCTGCCCGCCGTCTACAGCGCTTACGGGCACCTCATCGGCCTGCACGACGAACCCGCGGAGACGGACGAAGACGACGCAGACTCGCAGGAGCCGCACGAGACTCGCAAGCCCGCGCTGGCGGGAACATGAGACCGTCGAGATCGCTCGCACCCTCAGAGCCGCGGCCGCCGCTACCAGCGATCGCGGAGCCGTTCCAGCACCTCGGGCGCCGGGCCGGCCTTGACGGCAACGGGGTCGGGGACCGCGAAGCGTTCGGCAGGCACGATCGTGTTGGCTTGCGGCGTCAACTGGTCCTCCGGCGTCAATGCGTAACGGACCGCCGGCATGCCCGGCTGGACGACGAGAGTGTTGTCCCGTATGAGATTCTTGCCTGCCCGGTGAAACCTCAAAGGCGGGTTGCCGGTGTCGTAGATGGTGTTTCCCTCGACGGTGAAGCCTGTCGTTCCCTGGTCGAAGAAGATTCCGTCCGACTCGGCCCGGCCGACGCCGGCGGGAATGGAGTGAATCAGATTGCGGGCGATGACCGTTCCGGGCTGAGCGCCGAGCGTGTAGATGCCGCCGCCGTCCGAAAGAAGCTTCATCACGTCATGGATGTGGTTGTGCGCCATGCGGTTTTCGCGTGCGGGCGTGGGGGTCGCGTCCCACTTCCAGCCGATCGAAATGCCGGTGTACGTCATGTCGCGGACGACGTTGTGATGGATCGTCGTGGCCGCGGTGATGCCGACCCAGATGCCGACACCGCCGTAGAACTGCTCGCCGCAGCGCTCGATCAGGCAGTCTTCGACGAAGTTGCCGGTGGCGACCTGCCCCGGCGCGGCCTGCCACCACGGTTGCCCGCCGACGAGCCGCATGTCCGATTCGCCAATCACGATGCCGTTGACCGACACGTCGCGCACGACGGTCCGCACGATCGCGCAGCTGTTGCATCGGCTGCCGAACTCGATGCCCGACCCGCCGACATGTCGCAACGTCGCATCCATGACGCTGCAGCTTTCGGCGATTCTCCAGGAGATCGCCGCCGTCGCCGGCACCGGTGATCTCGAGGCGCGGGTGGGCGTTCGGACCTCGTAGAATCCGGCTTGAATGCCGGCGTAACCGCCCGCAGGCAACGGCCATGCAGAGTGCTCGAACTCGATTCCGACGAAGTGCAGGTTCCGCACCGGCGTTCCGCTGGCGTCGTCGCCGCGAACCACGACGAGGCCGTTGGAAAGCGGCGCGATGATCTCGACCGAGTCAATCGACTCGCCTCGCATGGGCAGATAAAGCACCTGGCCGCTCGATTCATGTAGCATCCATTCGCCGGGCGTATCGAGGAACGCCGGATCGTTCTCGAGAAAGAACCGCGGGTGCGGCTCGAAGTTGTCGATCGCGAACTGCTCGGCCTGTGCCCCGACCGGATGCGCCAGCGTGATCCCTCCGACCGAGGGATCGGCGCTATGCACCGGAATCCGCGACAACGACCAGTCGTGCAGGAAGACCAGTTCGACGTCGGCCCCGGGGGTCAGCGGCGGGAAGCTGTTCGGGTTCGTCACGAACGAGTGCCGTCGGTCGGGTCCGGCCTTCTGAACGCGCAAAACGCCTCCGGACGGATGCCGCGACCTCGTCCGCCGCTGCCCGTCGACGAACAGTTCTCGGAAGTGCCAGGGCCGTCCTTCGATTCTCGGCGCCGGGGCCTGCCACAGGCCGTCGGGCCTGGCGACCCAGCCGGCGATCGGTCGTCCGCCGCTGACGACGACCCGCTCGCCGGGAGCCGCTTTCCAGACGACGGCATGCTGGGGCGTCCCGCCGTCGTCGATTCCGAACAGCAGCGGTTCGGCCAGCCTGTACGTGCCGCCGCGAATGAACACGGTGACCGGTTCCCGCGGACCGTGCTTCATCGCCTCCCGCACTTCGCGTTGTGCGCGCTGCAACGTCGCAAAGGGCTCGTCGACCGTGCCCGGTCCACGATCGTCACCGTCGCGGGCGACGCCGAACTCGACGGCCGATGCCGGCGCGGAGATGCCGGCGACGATGCTGACGCCGAGACCGACGAAGAACGCTGCAGTTCTCATGAATGCGACCCGCTGACCGAAGTGACGCCTGCGCCTTTGCCAGGCTCTTCGTTCACTCTGACCGGCGATCCGTCGCTTCGCAAACGATCTTTCCCGACGGTCGAATGAGTATTCCACCGGCGGGCCCTCGTCGGCGTCGCCGTCGATTCCGTCAGTCAGGATTGCCCGACTTCCTGACCCGGCCCAACCCGAATTGGTCGCCTTCCATGACCGGATCGTCGTACAGGTAGGTGATCGGAATCATTTTTTCGCTTTGCACGGCAACGCCGGTTTCGTCGGTCAGGCGGGCCACGATGCGGCGTGAAGCGACGTCGATCACGTCGCCGGTCGACGGCCACGCATACTTTCCGTCGAGACTGAAGGTCACCCATCCCGGCTCGTCGCGCAGCTCGATGCTCGCGACCTGTTGCGGCGGCATCACCGTCGCATCGAACACGTGCAGCCGACGGTTCGTCGCGTCGCAGACCCACAGTTCGCGCTCATCGGGCGTCAGCCCGATGCCGTGGCTCGGGCAGCCGTGCCGCTTCACTGGTCCCTGTTTGAATCCTTCAACCTCCACCCGATGCAGTTTCCTGCCTGTCCTTATATCACCGACCTCGAAGCCAAGCAGATCGTTGACGTTCACGAAGCACAACGTCTGACGGCCGTTGACGGTAAACGGACGGACGCTCGCACTGAATGGTCCGACGGTCTTCGAGATGGTGTGAGTCGACGTGTCGGCGATCGACAGCAGCGGCGAACGCAAACCGGCGAGGTAAGCCTGCTTGCCGTCGAGCCCGTAAACGGTGTTGTGAGCGCCCGATTTCGGTTCGACACGCGAGATCACGGCGCCGGTCAGCGCATCGACGACGTGCCAGTGGTCCTTCTCGAACGACGGCAGGTACATCGTTCGACCGTCGGGCGAGAGCGCCATCCGGTCGCAACCGCCCTCGTAGGGCTTCTCCCACAAGATCTGTTCGGTTTTCAGATCGAGGCAGGTGAGCGTCTCGATCGTGCTGATGTACAGCCGGTCGGTCTTCGTGTTCGCACAAATGCCTTTGACGTTCAGCGGCTTGCCGTCGTCGTCGAGGCCGGCCGTTGGAATCCGCTTGACGAACTTGTGATCGTGATCGACGTCGAATACGAGCAGTCCGTGACCGCCGTACTCCAGGTAGTTCCGGATTCCGGGAACCGCGACGTACAGCCATTGCCGCTGAATCGGCTGTGCCGCGTCGAGCGGACGGACCACGCCGTCGCAGACCAGCGCCCCCAGCGCCGAGAGGCAATACAGAATGAATCGACGCCGATTCATGACGGCTCCTTTAGAGAAAGCAACAATGCCGAGAGCGCGATGCATCCGTCGATTATCGATCGTGATGCATCGTAACGGAACCGCCGGCGTCTCGGTCGGTTAAAAC
>JBAQZJ010000162.1:0-17256 GCA_049790855.1 Planctomycetaceae bacterium
GTCCGTAAGCGCTCCCTGACGGTCGCGGCTCTGGTCTTGTTCGCGCTCCTACTGCCGTCTCGTCCGGGAATCGCCGCGCCGCCTCCGCCGACTGGCGTGACGGTCGCCGATCGGCCGAACGACGCCGGCGAGGCGCTCGTCGTTCATTGGAGCTCTCCTGAAAACACGTCGGAGGTTACAGGCTTCGCGGTGACCGCGACCGCTCGGCGCGAACCTGCCGGCGACGGCAAGCCGGTCGAGCCGAAGGTCGTCGAAGCGACGGCAGACGCGACATCCGTGGTGGTCGACGGCCTGAAGCCGGGAATCGAGTACGAAATCACCGTCGCGAGTGTCGCAGAGGACGGAACGAAGTCCGACGTCGTCTCGGTCGGCCCCGTCTCGCCGCGGATCAACTGGTTCAACACCCGCCGCATCTGGCTGGCGATCCTGCTGGCGGTCGTGTGTGCGGCGGTGCTGGCGTACATCGCCGCAGCCCGACGGGGCATGCGCCTCTGGGTCCGGCCGATCGCCGGCCTCGAGGCGGTGACGGACGCCGTCGGCCGCGCCGTCGAGATGGGCAAGAGCGTGCTGTTCGTGCCGGGCATCCAGGACATCAACGATATCCAGACCGTCGCCGGCGTGACGGTCCTGTCGCGGGTCGCCCGGATCGCCGCCGAATACGACGCCGAAATTAAAGTGCCGACGGCCCGCAGTCTCGTGATGGCGACCTGCCGCGAGACGGTCGAAGCCTCATTCCTGCAGGCCGGCCGGCCCGATTCGTATCATGCCGACGACATTTATTATCTCACCGACGAGCAATTCGGCTACGTGGCCGGCGTGACGGGGCAGATGGTCCGCGAGCAGCCCGCCGCGTGCTTTTATATGGGCGCGTTCTTCGCCGAGTCGTTAATTCTCGCCGAGACCGGCAACGCGATCGGTTCGATTCAGGTCGCAGGGACAGCGATGCCGTCGCAACTGCCGTTCTTCATCGCAGCGTGCGACTACACGCTCATCGGCGAAGAGTTCTTTGCAGCGAGCGCGTATCTGTCGGGCGAGCCGCAGCAACTTGGCAGTCTGAAAGGGCAGGACTTCGGCAAGCTGCTGTGCGCTGTCCTGATTCTCGCAGGCTGCCTCCTCGCGCCTTGGGCGGTGCAGCAAGGATCGGATTCGACGACCCGCGAGCCGCACGGCGCCGTCTCGGCCCGCGAGTACCTGCACGATAACATGCTCGGCGACGAGGGCTTCCTGCCTCAAGAGAGCGAACAGTAGGCGAGGGGGGCGTCAGCCCTCCGAGTTGAGGGTTGAAAGGCGAAAGACGACATGAAGCGGACGATACCTTTATTCATCGCCGGCGTCACCGGCCTGGTGCTGATCGTCTCGTATTTCATTCCACCCGCCGCGTCGTGGGGCGATGAGGCGATGGGCTGGTTTAACATTCTTGCGGCCGTGGCGTTCGTGCTGGGCGGGGGGAACCTGATCAAGTTGAACTTGGCGAAGATCAGCGCCCGACGACCCGGCTGGGGTTATTCGGCGGTGACGCTCGTCGCCTTTCTCGCCACGATTTCGATCGGCCTGCTCAAGATCGGCGTCCCGCCCAGCGAGGAGTTCCCGCAGCACGCCTGGGCCGCTTCGTATAAGGCGGAAGGCTCCGTCTTCTGGTGGTTGTTCGAATATGTGCTTACGCCGCTCAATCAGACGATGTTCGCGCTCTTGGCGTTCTTCGTGGCGTCGGCGGCGTTCCGGGCGTTTCGGGCAAAGAACGCCGAGGCGACCGTGCTATTGGCGACGGCGTTCCTGGTCATGCTCGGCCGGACGGCGGCCGGCTTCTGGCTGACGAACTGGATTCCAGAGGACGGGCTGTTCGCATCGCTGCGGCTCGAAAACCTCGCAGACACGGCGATGACCGTCTTCAACCTCGCCGGCATGCGGGCGATCATGATCGGCATCGCCCTCGGGGTGATCGCCACGAGCCTGAAGATCCTGCTGGGCGTCGATCGTTCGTACTTAGGGGCCGACTGATCCAGGCCGGACGCATGCGTCCGGCTGAGAAATCGAGACGCACATGCTCGACCGACTTTCCAATCTCGATCGCCGCTGGGTGTTTCTGGCCATGGCGCTGGCGGTCGGTGTGCCGATTCTGCTGCAGTTCCGTGTGCCGGAATCGGCCTCGAAGATGACGCGGCAGGCGTTCGACGTCTTCGAATCGCTGCCTCCCGGCTCGCGGGTGCTGATCGTGCTCGACTACGACCCGGCAGGGATGGCCGAACTGCATCCGATGTCGGCGGCATTGACGCGGCATGCCGCCCTGAAGGGGCACAAGATATATTTCATGACGCTGTGGCCGACCGGCACGGCGTTCATCGATGACATGGAATACATCCTGCGAACGGAGTATCCCGATCTGAAATACGGCGAAGATTACGTCGATCTCGGCTTCCGCGCGGGAAATGAAGGCGTGATTAAGGTGATCACCGGCGATTTAAGGAGATCGTTCGGAACCGACGTCCGCAACGTGAGTCTTGCCGATATGCCGATGACGCACGACATCGAAAACATTCGCGAGATGGACCTGATCGTGGACATCAGCGGCGGCACGCCCGGTACTAAAGAATGGGTCCAATACGCCAGCACGCCGTTCGGAATTCCGACGATCGCCGGCGTCACCGGCGTACAGACGCCAATGTTTATTCCTTACCTGCCGGGACAGTTGCAGGGCATGCTCGGCAGCATTAAGGCCGCTGCGGAATACGAGTCGCTGCTGCTGGAAAAGTACCCCGAGATCGCGGGCGAGACGCCTCCGACGGCGGATGGCGAGCCGGCGGCGACGGCCATCCAGCGACCGGTCCGCGAAGCCCAGCGGCGGATGGGACCGCAACTTGTGGCCCATTTGTTAATGATCGGGCTGATCATCGCGGGAAACGTGTTATATTTCCTCAGTCGCAAATCGAGGACGGCCTGAATCGCGAAATTCGAAGCACGAAATCCGAAACAAGTCCGAAATCCGAATGACTGAAACGAAATGAGTCGCGAAGCGTTCTGGTCGATGATTCTGCTGATCGGGGGCGGTCTGGCGCTCGCCGTCGTTCAGGTGGCGCGGCTCGGCGAGGCGGGCACGGTCTATTCCCGCGACGTCGAAAAGTCCGCGATGATCCCGGCGTCGGAGGACGAGCCCGAGCGAATGATCGAGTGGACCATCGCGCAGCACGTCGAGCCGAGGGAGCGGAATGCGCCAGGCGTCTCGCTCAACGTGCCTCGAACCGTCGGACTGTGGATCGCCGCGGTGCTGACGCTGGCGGTCTTCTCGTTCCTCGCCGGCGACAACCCCGTCTACAAGCTCGCCGAGTCGGTGTTCGTCGGCGTCTCGGCCGGGTACGCGATGGTCGTCGGCTTCTGGGATGAGCTCGTGCAGAACCTGTTCGGGAAGCTGCTGCCCGAGACGACGCAGCGGCTCGGCCTGGCGAATCTCGGCGTCGCGACCGAGGAACTGGAGCCCCTGGTCTATCTCGTGCCCTTGGTGATGGGCGTGATGATGCTTTGGCAACTCGCCCCGAAGGGCGGTTGGATCGCCCGATGGCCGCTGGCGTTCTTCATCGGGGCGACGGCGGGCATCAAGATGACCGCCTACTTCGAGTCGGACTTTCTTCGACAGATCCAGGAGACGCTGCTGCCGCTCGTCGTGATCGTTTACGAGGGGACAACCCGCGAAGTCAACTGGTCGGAGACGATTCAAGCGTCGCTCAAGAACACCGCGATCGTCGTCGGCGTGCTGGCGAGCTTGACCTACTTCTTCTTTTCGGTCGAACACACCGGCCCCGTGAAGCCGGTGACGCGGCTGGGCATTTACGTACTGATGATCACCTTCGGCGCCGGCTTCGCCTACACCGTCATGGGCCGCATCGCGCTGCTCGTCGAGCGATTCGAATTCCTGTTCGTCGACTGGCTGTGGCTGATCGACCCGTTGGGAGTGCGCGGCTGAACGTCAAAACCAGGCACGCTTGTCGACGACGTTCAGCAACGGTTCGTCGTTCACGAATCGGCGGACGTTCTCGACGAGCGCGGCGAGATGCCGCTCGGCGATGCGCGGTGACGCGGCGGCGACATGCGGCGTGAGGATCACGTTCTCGAACGTCCATAGCGGATGATCGGCCGGCAGCGGTTCCGGTTCGACGACATCGAGCGCCGCGCCGCCGAGATGGCCGGTGCGGAGCGACTCGACGAGCGCGTCCTGATCGACGATCGCGGCCCGGCCGACGTTGATCAGGAACGATCCCCGCTTCATTTTCGCGAAACGGGCAGCGTCGAATAGCCGGGCCGTCTCAGGCGTGAGCGGGGCGGCGATCACAGCGAAATCAGACGCGGAGAGCAGTTCATCGAGCCGGTCCGTCGGCCAGACGGCGACGATTCCGTCGATCGATCGCGGCTGCGGATCGACGCCGAGCACGGTCGCGCCGAAAGCCGCGGCCCGGCGGCAGACTTCGGCACCGATCGCACCGACGCCGATGACGCCGAGCGTCTGGTCGGAGACGTGTCGATGCGCGCGGTCGAAGCCGCAGACGTAGCTCGGTCCGGTCAACGCCGAATGCCGATCGGCGTTTCCGCCGATCGGCTCCCATCGGCGCTCGATCTGCCGTCGCACATAACGATGAAGGTTACGGCAAAAGGCGAGGACGCAGCCCATCACGTGATCGGCGATGACGTCGGAGAACAGTCCGCGCATGTTCGTGAGCACGCAGGGGTGCTCGACAAGCTCGGGAAACAGAGAGTGCTCCAGACCGGCAGTAGGAGATTGTACCCAGCGAAGATCGCGTGCCACGCTCAGCAATTCGGGCGTGATCCTGCCGAAGAAGGCGGTGGCGTCCGGCATCGCAGCAAGCGCGGCGTCGGCGGAGTTCGCGTTGACGACGGTCAGATCGCTTGCGACGCGGCAGATCGACTCATACCGGTTCTGCTCGACGGCGGGAAAGAGAATGATCGCCATGGGCTGCGTGTTGAATGAAGTGTTCGCACGGCGTTACCGAACGCACGACCGCGACGTTCCGTGCCTGGTCCGGTGAGCGGACGACGGCGACAGTACGCTTGCGACGTGTCCTGGTGCGCCATCGGTTTTTCACCGACGACGATGTCGTGCGATCGTGTAAAGTCAAGGCCGTAAACATACGTTGCGCGAACGAAATTTTCGGACTCCGGGCGCCTTGCCGACGACGCGACGTCGGGGCAGAATGCGACCTTCGTTCCGAATCGATCGGAACAGATCGCGCCAGACTCGGACACGGCACTCTGCCGCGTCCACCTTCGCGGTCACCGATCGAGGCTCCATTTCCTCGCTTCAGGAACTCATCTATGCCCGTCGTGATCTCCTGTCAGGCCCAGGATGAAGTGCGGATCGGCGATTCGGTCGGCATCGTGGTTCTGGAAGTGACGGAAAGCCACGTTCGGCTCGGCATCACCTCGCCGCACCAGGTTCCCGAGTACCAGGAACAAATCATCTACGTCGCCGACGAATTCGACGAAGAGACGGACGGCACCGCGGAACTCGGTCGGCAGCTCGTCGGCGTCTGAACGCCGGCGTTTTCGAGGCCGAGGCAGGTTTGGGAGGAGACGTGTCGAACGCGAGGCCGTACGCTGCGGACGAACTCGCCGCTTTCGGCCTCGACAGCGGGCGTCTCCCGCGGCACGTCGCCTTCATCATGGATGGCAACGGCCGTTGGGCCGTTTCGCGGCAAAAACCGAGAATCGAAGGCCATCGCGAAGGCGCGAAGACTGCGCGGATGGTCATCGAAGAATCGGCCCGTCTCGGCTTGGAACAGGTCACGTTGTTCTGCCTGAGCAGCGAGAACTGGAAGCGGCCCGCCGACGAACTGCAGTTGCTCCTGCAGTTGCTCGAGGAATATCTCGTCCGCGAGCGAGAGGAAGTCGTAAAGCGGAACTTACGCTTTGCGATGATCGGCCGGCGGGACGAATTGCCCGAGGGCGTGCTGCGCGAGCTGGACGCGACCGCCGCCGCTGCTGCCGCGAACACCGGCACACGGCTCTGCTTGGCGATCAACTACGGCAGCCGCGCCGAAATCGTCGAAGCCGCGCGTCGTCTTGCCGTCGACGTCGCCGCCGGTCGGTTGAGTGACGCCGAAATCGATGAGAACGCGGTGGCATCGCGGCTCGATACCGCGGGCATGCCCGACCCGGACCTCGTCATTCGGACTGCCGGCGAAATGCGACTGAGCAACTTTCTGCTTTGGCAGTTCAGCTACGCCGAGTTGCACGTCTCGCCGAAATGCTGGCCCGACTTCAGCCGCGACGACTATTTCGCGGCGCTGCGCGATTATGCCGTGAGAGATCGCCGATACGGCGGTTTGAAGGCGTGAGCGGCACGCCGATGCGCCGCGAAATCGCAAGCGACGCGTCATTGGTCGCGTGTGCTTCAACGACGGCCGGGTTACGATGCGGCGACCGATTCGCAACATGACCGACGCCGATGCTTCGCACCCGGATTCTCGTTTCCTGCGTTCTTGTCCCTGCGTTCATCGGCCTGTGCTGGCTCGATGCGCAAACGGGGCGATTCGCCGCGATCCTGCTGCCGCTGGCAATCCTGCTTGCGGTGCAAGCCTGCCGCGAGCTGGGCGGGCTGCTGAAGCTGACGCGGAACTCGACGGCCGCGACGACGGCCGGCAGCATCGCGATCCTGTTGACGCTCTGGGGCTGGCATGCGTTTGCGCCGGAGGCTGCAACGAGGCTGGCGTCGCTCGGGCCAGTCTTGCTGATGTTCGCGCTCGCCGTACTGTCGCTGCTGTGTCTGCGGATGATCGCCTTCCGCGAACCGGGTGGTCATGCGGCGACGCTCGCCGCGGAAGTGTTCACGGTCAGCTATGTCGGCGTGTTGTTGGCGACCGCGGCGGAACTGCGTTGGACGGGCGGCGGACGACTGGGGTATCTCTCGCTCGGTTCGCTCGTCATCGGAGCGAAGGTCGGCGACATCGGCGGTTACACGATCGGACGGCTGTTCGGCAACCGAAAGCTGTCGCCGTTGCTCAGTCCCGGCAAGACGCAGGCCGGCGCCGTCGGTGCGATCCTGACCGCAGCGGTCGCCACAGCGCTCTGGTTGCGCTATGCCGGACCTCTGTTCGACTCGAACGCCGGCATCGGGTCATGGCCGCAACTGCTGTCGATCGGTGCGATGCTCGGCATCGTCGGCCTGATCGGCGATCTCGGCGAGTCGTTGTTGAAGCGCGATGCCGGTCAGAAAGACGCGTCGCATCTCATGCCGGCGTTTGGCGGCTTGCTCGACCTGATCGACAGTATTCTCTACGCCGCTCCGGTCGCCTTGCTGATCTGGACGGTGTGGCCGCCCGTCGCGTAGTCGCTGTCCGTGCGCGTTGTCGCGACGACATCGCATTCCTTCATGACTACAATGATCGCATGGCCGGGAACAGCTTTGGACAGGTCTTCCGCATCACTACCGCAGGCGAAAGCCACGGGCCGGGGAACGTCGTCATCATCGACGGCGTTCCGCCGGGGCTGGAATTGAGCGTCGACGACTTGCGTCCCGACCTTGCTCGCAGAAGACCGGGTCAGTCGAAGATCGTCACGCAGCGCGACGAGGCCGACGAGCCGGAAATCCTGTCGGGCGTGTTCGAGGGCCGCACGACCGGAACCAGCCTCGCGATTCTGATCCGCAACACTGACCAGCGGAGCAAAGATTACTCCGACATCAAGGATCTCTACCGGCCCGGCCATGCCGACTACACCTTCGATGCGAAGTACGGCTTTCGCGACTATCGCGGCGGCGGCCGCAGCAGCGCCCGCGAAACGACGGCTCGCGTCGCCGCCGGGGCCGTCGCGAAGAAGCTGATCCGCGAGGCGTTCGGCGGGCGGGTCGTCGCCTACGTCAAGCAGGTCGGCGACGTCGTCGCCGACGTTCCCGACCCGGCAGCCGTCACACTCGAACAGGTCGAATCGCTGCCCGGCGGCGAACCGAACATTGTCCGCTGTCCCGATTTCGCGGCCGCCGAGCGAATGATCGCGACGATCGAAGCGGTGCGCAAAGAGCAGGACAGCATCGGCGGCGTCGCCGAGATCGTCGCGACGAATATCCCGCCGGGACTCGGCGAACCCGTGTTCGACAAGATCAAGGCCGACCTCGCCAAGGCCTTATTCAGCCTGCCGGCGGTGCTCGGCGTCGAGTACGGCATCGGCTTCGGCTGCGCGACGATGCGCGGCAGCGAGAACAACGACGTCTTCGAGGCCAGAGGTCAGAGGCCAGAGGCCAGAGAGGCGAGCGGGGGGCGTCAGCCCTCCGAGTCGTCGATCGTCACTCGCACCAACCGGCACGGCGGCATGCTGGGCGGCATCACCAGCGGCATGCCGATCGTCCTGCGGGCGGCCGTCAAACCGACGAGTTCGCTGTCGAAAGAGCAACCGACAGTCACCCGCGCCGGCGAGCCGGCGACGATTCGCACGAAGGGCCGCCACGACCCCTGCCTGCTGCCGCGGTTCATCCCGATGGCCGAGGCGATGGTGGCGCTGGTGATCGTCGATCACTGGCTGCGATGGAATGGGCAAATCCGTTCGCTTTGACATGTGACATTCGCCGGTCGTATTGAGACCCTCCATGTGGCACCAGACGACGCTCACCCTGCCGCCCTTTCCGCGCGGCTATCACCTCGTCACGCGGCAGGTGCTCGACGCGATTCCGCAGGTGCGTGATGTGCGCGTCGGGTTGCTGCATGTGTTCATTCAGCACACATCGGCGTCGCTGACGATCAACGAGAACGCCGACCGCGACGTGCGGACCGACTTCGAGACGGCGATGAATCACGCCGTTCCCGAGAACCTCGACTACGTCCATACGCTCGAAGGCCCGGACGACATGCCGGCCCACGTCAAGGCGAGCATGCTCGGCAGCAGCGTTACGATTCCGATTCGCGACGGCACGCCGGCGCTCGGCACCTGGCAGGGCATTTACCTTTGCGAGCACCGCAACAGCGGCGGCCGGCGTTCGCTCGTGCTGACGCTGTGCGGCGAGTAGGCTGGTTCGGCGGCGAACATCAGAGCCGCGACCGTCAGGGAGCGATTGGCGACATGGGCGTGCCAGAAATCGCGCCCTGACGGTCGCGGTTCCGTAGGCCGATCGTGCGGCGAGCAATCGAAAGTGATCGTCAATGCGGATCAAACTCGATTACGGCAAAACAGGTCTCGAGGTCGAACTGCCCGAGGCGAACGTCGTCGGTCCGTTGTCGCTCAAGCCGGTGACGCCACTCGACGACCCGGCCGCGGTGCTCGATCAGAAACTTCTCGAACCGACGGGAACGGCATCGCTCGCCGAACTGGCGCAGGGCAAGCGAACCGCCTGCGTCGTGATCTGCGACATCACACGCCCCGTTCCCAACGAACTGCTGCTGAAGCCGATCCTGCGGACGCTCGAAGACGCCGGCGTGCCGCGTGAAGGCATCTGCATCCTCATCGCCACCGGTCTCCATCGACCGAACGAAGGTGACGAACTCATCGAACTCGTCGGCCGCGACATCGCGACGACCTACCGCTGCGAGAACCACCACGGCAAAGAACTCGACGAGCACACCTGGTGCGGCGAGTCGCCCAACGACGTCCCGATCTGGATCGACAGCCGTTACGTCGATGCCGAATTGAAGATCACGACCGGCCTGATCGAACCGCACCTGATGGCCGGCTATTCGGGCGGCCGCAAGCTGATCTGTCCCGGCATCGCCGCACTGGAGACGGTCAAGGTCTGGCATGGACCGCGATTTCTGGAGCACCCGAAGGCCGACGCGGGCTATCTCGAAGGCAACCCGGTTCACGAGGAGAACACCTGGATCGGCCTGCATGTCGGCTGCGACTTCATCGTCAACGTCACCCTCGATGAAAAGCGGAACGTGACCGGCGTCTTCGCCGGTGACATGATCGAGGCGTTCCACGAAGGCGTCGCGTTCGTCGAACAGGTCGTGAAGGCCGCGGTTCCTGAGCCGGTCGACATCGTCGTGACGAGCAGCGCGGGCTACCCGCTCGATCAGAACTTCTACCAGTCGATCAAGGGGCTGACGGGCGTGCTGCCGATCGTCAAGCCGGGCGGCACGATCATCCTCGCCGCCGACCTGACCGAAGGCATCGGCAGCCCCGAGTTCCAGAGCCTGTTCCACGAGAACGCCGACCTCGACCAGTTCATGACCCGCATCACCGGGCAAGACGCCGAGCGGCCCGACTACTTCGTCATGGACCAGTGGCAACTCGAAGAGCTGGCAAAGGTGTGCCGCAAGGCTGAAGTCGTCTACGTCAGCGGCGGCCTCGCCGACGACGTGCTGCGGACGCTGTTCGTGACGACGGCCCCGACGGTCGAAGAGGCCGTTAAAGCGGCACTCGACAAGCATGGCCGCGACGCGACGATCGCCGTGGTGCCGAAGGGGCCGTATGTGTTGCCGGTGTTGGTGGAGGTGTGAAGTCTACGGTTCCGGCCAGCCTGAGGAAGGCGCGGCGATGAGCAAACGACAAGAATTCGTCGAGATTGACTTGCAGTCAATCAACTCATCAGAAGACCTTCACCGCATGCTCGCCGTATCGCTGGGATTCCCAGACTTCTACGGCCGCAACTGGAATGCGTTCTGGGATGCCATCACAGGTTTGGTTGAAATGCCTCGCCGGATACGTCTGAAGGGATGGTTCAATCTGCTGAGGACTCTTCCCAACGATGCCGCATCGATGCGGGAGTGCTTGGAGGACATGGCGAAAGAATTTCCGGATTGGGCGCCAGACATCGAGTACTCCTGACAATCCCGTAGGGTGGGCCAAGCGAAGCATTCACACCGGATGCACAACCCGCTCGAATGAGCGCCGGCCCGCCGCCGTGCATCATCTGACACTACGGGTGGGCCGGCACTCCCTCGCCCGTGATACGATGTGATCGCCGCTCCGTCGCTTGACCTGCCCTACGGACTTGCGCCAAACGCGTGCTGAAGTTGACTGTCGAAGACATCATCCAGGCCGACAATCATCCCGTTGCCCCATGCCCAGAACAATTCGAGAATTGTTGAAGGATTTGAGGGCGGCCGGCTTCGAACAGATACCAGGCGGCAAAGGATCGCACCGCAAGTTTGCGCATCCTCGATATCGCGGCGTCGTGACGTTGAGCGGGCAGAGTGGCGACGACGCCAAGCCGTATCAGGAGAAACAGGTTCAACGGGCGATCGAGGAGGTTCAGCAGTGAAAACGAGCGACCAATATCACAAGTGGGTCGAATGGAGTGACGACGACGGTGTTTATCTCGGCAAGTGCCCCGATCTGATCACGGGCATTCACGGGGATGATCCGACGAAGGTCTATGCCGAACTGTGCGAAGTTGTCGAGGACGTCATCGACCATTTCAAGACGACAGGCCGCCCGCTGCCGACTCCCACAGTGAGACCGATGCAGGAAGTCCCGTAGGGCGGGCCAAGCGAACAATTCGCCCCGGACGCACAAACCGCCTGAATGAGCACCGACCCGCCAGCGAACGTCTTTCGACGCTGCTGATGCCCGGCGAAAAGGCCTTGTGGAGGCGATCCTGTGATTGCCAGCCCCGCGGAATACGAGAAGGCTCAGGACGAGCTGCGCGATCTCGAAGCGAGATTGGAGAGATTGCAGCGGACCCACCCGATCGGCTCCAAAGGTTTCACCAAGGCCGGCATCCGTAAGATGATCGCGCGGCTCCACGAAGAGCTCGCGGTCTTTGAAGGAAGCGAAGAGGCGCGGCAGGGGATTCCGAAATGAACCCGATGGCTCGCAGCGCGGTCATGTGAAACGCATCCGGACGGCGTGTCTGGAATTGACCGGTCACCTCGACCGGGTATTCTGCATGTGTTTCATTCCGATATTCGGGTCAACGGCTGTTGGAGGAGTCTCCATGGATTCTACGGTCGAACAAGTGCTGGACGCAGCACTGGCATTGCCGGACGGCGATCGCGTCGAACTCGTCGAGGCGCTGATCGCCTCGTTCCGGCCCGAGGATCGGCCGCCCTTCCACGAGTCATGGCGCGAGGTCATTCAACGACGGTCGGAAGAATTGCGCACTGGTCAGGTCGCGCCTGTTCCCTGGGAGGAAGTCAAGAACCGCGCACGGGAGAAGGCCCGTGGTTGATGTGCTCTTCCACCCGGAGGCACAAACGGAGTACGACGAGGCTCTCGCGTGGTATCTGTCGCGAAGCCCGAATGCAGCGAACCGGTTTGAAACAGAAGTGGATAGTGTGATCGCGTTGATGGGCGCCAATCCGGGCATGTTCGCACGGTACGACGACGAACACCGCTTCGCGGTGGTGCGCCGGTTTCCGTACAGCGTGGTCTATCAGGTTCAAACGCACTGCGTGTACGTCGTCGCCGTAGCGCATGGAAGTCGATTGCCCGGCTACTGGCAGGGGCGGGCCTGATTTGCACCCCTCTCGAATTTCTTGGCGGCAACGACGATGGCACGTAACGCGATCCTCGATGAGCTTCACGCCGTCCGCCGGCAGATTCTCGCGAATTACAACGGCGATACAGCCGCCTATCTGCGAGACGCCCAGGCAAGGCTCGAATCGTCCGGTCGGTTGATCGCCCGTCGCAAGCAACGAACCCTTCGATGCGCCGAAGTGGCAAAGTCGGGCGGAAATGA
The DNA here is from genome assembly GCA_049790855.1 of Planctomycetaceae bacterium. Lineage (GTDB taxonomy): Bacteria > Planctomycetota > Planctomycetia > Planctomycetales > Planctomycetaceae > JACCRE01. Next base: position 12,611 of record JBAQZJ010000162.1, read on the forward strand.
GTCATCGCCGTCCGATGATCGGTGACGTTTTGCGGCAGACGCCGGGCAGGAGAGGATCGTGCCTGGCAGCAGGAGACGAACCGTGCGAACTGTCTCGTGGAACTCGCTCATTGCTCTGGGCGTTTCCTTGCTTGTACCCGTGTCGGTGCAGGCGCAGCCGTTATTTCCGCGTGCCAACAGCATTGAAGCCACCGTCGCCAATGCCGATCTTGTCCTCATCGGGACGGTCGAGAAGTTTAAAGAGCAACCGTCCGAAGACGGCGGCGTGAAACTCTTTGATGCGACGATCGTCGTTGAAGAAGAACTTAAGCAGCCCGTCTTCGAGGATGGCTATACGAAGGTGAGCATTGCGATCCCGCGGCCGGAAGCGGATCTCGCGCGTTGGAAGGAACAGCAAAGCCGGTTGATGCTGGCGCTCGATTACGACAGGCCCGGCACGACGACGGTCATCGAACTGGAACGCGACCGGTTGAATACGCTGTCGGCGGATTTCACGCTGCTCCGCGAGCCGGACGAGGCGATTCGCATCGCCAGGGACACCGTCCAACGCACGCCGGCAGGGGTGAAACGCGTGCATACGTTTGGCCTGAGGGCGCCCCGCGAGGTGATCGCCGGGACGGAGTGGGAAGATTATTACGAGACGAGTGGGCATCTCATCTTGGAAGTGCCCGTCGACGAACGGCTGGAGACGCGGGCCATCGAACGGCTCGACTCCAAGGATTACTCCAGACGCCACGAAGCGGCGCTTGCCCTGCGTTACTTCAAAACGGACGAAAATATTAAGCGGATGAAAGACCTTCTCGACGACCCCGGCTGGGGCTACCTCCGCCATGCCGAAGAGAACGACGGCGTCGAAGTGCGGCACTACGGCGTTCGGAATCAGGCCTATGAAGCGCTGAAAGCCTGGGGGGTTGACGTGGCCCAGCCGAAGATTCGCGAAGAAGTGCGGAAGTAGACCGCGGGGGCATCTTTCCCGCATCCTCGCACGTAGATTCAAGCAAATGAACGGCGTCCGTCATCCCGTGGAACCGCCTGAGCGCCGAAAGACACCGTGAAGCGTCACCTTCGCTTGAACCACCCGACGAATCTTGTCACGTGTGGCGAACTGCCATACACTTGTACGTCAGAATGACGTACAGCAAGGCCACGACCATGCCTGAAACGAAGAACGACGCACGCCTGAACTTTCGCCTGAACGGCGAACTCAAGAAGACGATCGAGGACGCCGCCGCTCAAACGGGGCAAACCGTCAGCGATTTTGCGATTTCCACGCTGGTGCAGGCGTCCCGCCGCATCCTCTGCGAACAGCAGGTCACCCGACTGTCGGCGCGGGACCGACGACTGTTCGTCGAGATGCTCGATGACGAATCGACCAAGCCCAACGCCGCCCTCGCCAAGGCCGCCAAGCGGTACAAGAAGCAGGTCGGCTGATGCCGGCGTGGACGATTCAGCATCTTGGACGATCGCACGACCGGTCCGCGTTTGACTGCGGTCAGCCGATGCTCAACGATTGGCTGAAGAGTCGGGCGGGGCAGTTCGACAGCCGAGACTTGTCGCGAACGTTCGTGGCGACTCGTCCTGCGGACGCGGTCGTTTGCGGGTACTATGCGATCTCGACGCATCGAGTGTTGTACGAAGACTTGCCGGCAAGCGAGGCGAAGGGATTGCCGCGACTGGATGTTCCCGTCGTGCTGCTCGGCCGTCTGGCGGTGGACAAGACGGTTCACGGGCAAGGCTTGGGGGCGTTGTTGCTGGTGGACGCCCTGCGTCGAGCGTTGCATATCTCCGAGCAAGTCGGAATCCGGGCCGTCGAGGTGGATGCCATCGACGAAGCCGCCCGACGTTTCTATCTCAAGTTCGGCTTTCGCCCGCTGAATGACGACCCGAAGCATCTTCTAATGCCGATGCACGAGATTCGTCAGTTGAAGCTTGATCCGCTTTCGTGAGCCGTTGCCGATGTCCGACCCGCTGACCTTCCACATGGGCAAGTACGAGGCCCGCATTCCCACCGATCGGCGGTATGTCGAGAATCATCTCTGGTTGCAGGAGATCGACGGCAGACCGGGAGCGTATCGCGTCGGATTCACCGCGTATTCGATCCGGTTGTTGCAGGACGTCTACTTTCTCGACTGGTCGATCGACGCCGAGACGCCTGTCGCGAAGAAGCAGAAGATCGGCGAGATCGAGAGCAGCAAGGCGCTGTCCGATTTGTACGTTCCCGCAGCGGGAACGGTCCTGGCGTTCAACGACGCCGTGCTCAGCGATCCTTCGGCGATCAACGTCGACGGCTACGGCGACGGCTGGCTGTACGAGTTTGCGACCGACGCGGCGCTGCTGGACGCGGCAGCCTACGTGAAGCATCTCGACGCCGGCTGGGAGAAGGATCAGCGGTATCTCAAGGGGCAGGTGAACCGGGAGGGTTGAGGGACGAGGGGTGAGAGTTGGGGCGTCAGAGGGTACAGTGGGGGACGAGAAGTCCCTCAACACTCGACCCTCAACCCTCGACCATGCCCAAACTGACCGTCGTCATTTCGCAGTCGCAGGGAAAGAACCCCGCGAAGCGGCGGCTTGAAGAAGAGATTGCGGCGGCGCTGCTGTTCGACCCCGAGGTCGAAATCTCGCTGGTGCCGCACCTGTACGACATGCAGGCCGACCATTCCGGCCTGCTGTTTCTGCGGGGAATCTCCGGGCCGCTGGTCGTGCTGTCATGGCTCTATCCGCGGGGAATGCGCTGGATTCTCGACCGGCAGGGCGTCAAGGGGCACGAGGGCACGAGCCTGTTGCGAGCCGAGGGTGAGGACGAATCCGACGAGGTCGACGAGACTTCCGACGAGGAGAACCCCGAGTCGATCGGGCCGCAGGGCCGGATGCCGAACCGACGGCTCTGGTGTCTCGACCTGCGTGCTTACGACGATTCGCAGGTCTATCTCGACGAGATCAAACGCATCGCGGCCGAACAGTCGGTCGCGACCGTGGGCCTCTCGCTGTCGCTCGGAGGCCATCCGCAACGCGACCGCATCGCGCCGTATCTCGAACCGAAGAAACTGTTGTCGAACGGCAACGGCACTCCCGATTCGAGCGCGCCGGAAGCCCCCGCGATCGAACTCGAACCGACGAAGCGTCGCTGGTACCCCGTCATCGATTACTCGCGATGCACGAACTGCATGGAGTGCATCGATTTCTGCCTGTTCGGCGTCTACGGCCTCGATCATTCGGGCATGATTCTCGTCGAGCAGCAGGATAGCTGCAAAAAGGGCTGCCCCGCTTGCAGTCGCGTCTGCCCCGCGAATGCGATCATCTTCCCGCAGCACAAAACGCCTGCCATCGCCGGTGCGAACGGCGAGGTGACGAACCTGAAGATCGATCTGTCGAAGCTGTTCGGCGGTGAAGAGCTTGATCCGCTGGCGATGGCTGTCGCCGAGCGCGACAACGAGCTCGTCGCCGACGGCCGCGACGCCGTCGGCATGTCAGTCGGTATCCCGAAGCGGCAAACCGGCGACAAGCCGCGCGACGACCTCGACGACCTGATGGACGGTCTGGACGCGATGGATTTGTAAGGAGAACGATATGACCGACGTCACATTCTATCGGCAAAAACGGTTCGACGATGGCTTGCGGACGGGAATCGACGTCGACGGCGTCGAATATTGGCATCATTACGCACCGGGACCGGATGAAGGCGATTCCGGAATCCTTTGGTTCGTCGACGTTCGTCTTGAAGGCGACTCCTTGCCCGATGATCCCGATGCCGTTCGCAGTTGGCTCAGCATGCACGCTCGTGAGATAACGACGGCTCTCCGCGAGTTTTCGCAGCAGTATGTGATCGGTCTCGATGCCGGGCCGTACCCGCAACGCAGACAAATCGAGGGTCTTCCGGACAACGTCGATGGCGCGATGGTCTTGTCGGCCGCACATCGAGTCGAGGCCCGCCGGCTCGGCGACGTTCTCGCAGAAATCGCCGATGACTGGCCGAATCTGCTGGCAGAACTCGAACGAATGAGCCACGTCGCCTGACGGTCCCCTATGTCCCGAAAAATTCTGGACTCGAACATTCTGATCGAACACTGGCGACGACGCTCCACGGGAACTCGGGCGACCGAATCCGACGCCGAACGTTGGGCTGACGAATTGGCCGAGCTTTACCGGACCCGTTTGATCGTGAGTCCGGTCTATCTGGAATTTCTCGTTCACGCCGTTTCTAGGGACCAAATCCGCCTCTACGAGAGCTTTCTTTCACGGTTCGACGTGCTCGATCGCTGGGAGATCCGTTCGGCGGATCTGACGGAAGCCCTTCGTCTTGCGAGATGGATTCCGAGAAATCGGCGCCAACGAAGGCCGCGCCAAATGGGAGACTGTCTGATCGAAGCGATCGCGAACAGGTTCGGATGCGACGTCGAGACTCGCGACCGTGGCTTTCCTCGATGAACGTGATCGACCCGCAACGCCTCGACGCCGCCTACGAGACCGCTCGTTCGCGGCTGCTCGCAGAACGATCGCCTGCCGGACACTGGGTCGGCGAATTGAGTACGTCGGCTCTCTCGACCGCGACGGCCGTGATGGCCCTGGAGCAGGTGCGCCGCGATCGCTTGGCGAGCGGGGGGCGTCAGCCCTCCGAGATCGTTCGCTTGAGCGACGATGCGCGTACT
>JBAQZJ010000163.1:0-4044 GCA_049790855.1 Planctomycetaceae bacterium
AGCGCTCCCTGACGGTCGCGGCTCTGACGGTGATCCGGGTACACTCGTGGCCATCGATTCCAGAAAGGGGCCGTATGACTGCCGCGATGCCCGAGGTCGGTGACAAAGCACCTGCGTTCAACCTGCCGGCATTGCCGGACGGCAAGACGGTCAAGCTCGCCGATTTCAAGGGCCGAAACGTCGTCCTGTACTTCTACCCGAAGGACATGACGCCCGGTTGCACCACCGAAGCCTGCGACTTTCGCGATGCTCACGCGACCTTCTCCGACGGCGAAACGGTTGTGCTGGGCGTCAGTCCCGATTCGGTCGAGAAACACCGCAAGTTCGCCGAGAAGTACGATCTGCCGTTCCCATTGCTCGCCGACGAAGACCACGCCGTCGCCGAGAAGTACGGCGTGTGGGTCGAGAAAATGAACTACGGCAAGAAGTATTGGGGCGTCCAGCGGGCGACGTTTCTGATCGATCGGTCGGGTAAGGTCGCAGCGGTCTGGCCGAAAGTGAAAGTTCAGGGCCACGTCGCCGAAGTCTCCGCCAAGCTCGCCGAATTCAGTTGACCGCCGATTTCAACGAAGGATTGCCCTCATGCTCACACGGTCTTTTCTACCGTCATTCACCTGGATCGCGCTCACAATGTTCCTCGGTTGCGGCGAGACGCCGAGTTCCGCGACGGCCGAGACCGGCGATCCGGCCGACGGATCGATCGCCGTTCTGACGCCCGAGGCCATTCAGTCGCTGGCCGAGAAACAGAAGGTGTGCGCCGTCACCGGCGAGCCGCTCGGCAGCATGGGCGACCCTGTTCCCGTCCTCGTCAAAGGCGAGAACCAAGCTGAACGCACCGTCCTGCTTTGCTGCGAATCGTGCCGCGAGGAACTGCTCGGCAATACCGAGAAGTATCTCGCGCAACTCGACGCACGATCGAAGCCAACACCCTGAGCGCTGGCAGGGACTACGGCCGCGGCACGAAGGCAGCGACCCGTTCACAGTCCTGCGGACTATTTCGGCAACTCCGGCGGCGCGTCGCTGGCGCCGCCGAGCGAACTGTCCGTCGGCTCGGCGGTGTCTCCTGCCGGGACGATCGCGGGAGCCTCGTCGACGGACTTCTCGCCGCGCGTGCGTGGTTCGCGGCTGTCGCCCTGTCGCCGATCCTGCCGCATCGCGCGAAGGCCCCCGACGAACTGCGACACCGCGGCCAATCGTCGGTATCGCCGCGTTCGCTCTCGCAATTCGTCGATGTCGAGGACGTCGGCGAGGTACGCGGTTTCCTCGGCCATCGACGTCTGGAATCGGCTGGCGAGCGCTTGGGCGGCCAGCCCCGCCGTGTTTTCCGCCTCCGGCACGGCCGCGGGGTCGCTCAGTCGGGTCACTTCCTTTTGAGAGGCGACCACCCGTTCTTTCAACCGCCGCGCCTCGTCGGAATCCGCCCGGCCTGCGGATTCGACTTCCTCAATTCGCGTCTCGACTTCTCGGAGGCGTTCTTCGGCTTTCCGTAATTGAATCCGCACCGAAAGGTTGCCGGCACGATCGGCGAGTTCCTCCGAACTCAACGCCGAACCCAACAGGTTTGTAAAGGCCTGACGGGCATCGATGAATTCGGCACGAGCCAGCCCCCGTTCCTGATCCGGGTCGGCAGCGACGTCGGCAGGAACCGCTGCGTTTCGTTCAGATGCGGAAGGTGCAGGGGCTTCAACCGGTTCCGGCGGCGCACCAGCCGCAGAAGCCGTCGCTATGGCGAGGCCGGCGAAAGAAGAAAATCGACGCAGCAACATGGGAGCCTCCGAGCGAAGTTCAGTCGTCCTTTTCCTGCGGCGATGGGCCAGATGGGGTCGGCCGAGTCGCCTGCACCCATCTTTCGCCGCCAGCAGGCCGATGTCGACCGGGCAAAAGGTGCCCGTCGTGGTCAGCGACTCACGGTATCGCCGGCGGGCAACCTTCCGACGGGGCCCAGACCGCCTCGCCAGATGTCGCTACGGCAACGTGCGGATCGTCCGGCCGCGGTCGTCCAGAAACGCGATCACCGGCTCGCCACGTGGGGTGATCCCGATGTCGATCCGAGTCTGTCCCTTCGCATCGACGACGTGGAACCCGTTCGACAGGCCGTGACCGTCATGCACGACCATTTCAAACCGGGTGACGCCGTTCCGGTCTTTGATCACCAATTCCTCCTGGACGACCAGTGGTCCGGTGACGTTCGCCCCGGTCACGGCGACGACGAAAAGCAGTCCACAACCCATTGCGATCAGACGACGGAGCAGACGGTTCTGACGTTCCAGCGCGACGACGTATTTCAGGTCCGACATGGCGCACCTCGGGAGAGAAAGATCAAGCACACTTTCAGCCTCCCGCGAGGGCACTGGTCCGGCAACGGGGGCTTTCCCGACGGTATTATGCACGTTGCGACGTCAGCGGTGACGAACTACGGGTCGGCGAGCAACCGCTCCTCGTTCGACCAGCGATCGGACAGCCATTCCGCCGGTCGCGTCATCGCGGTAAAGGCTTCGTCCCGGTTCTTGTATCGAGCGGCGATTCGCCGCACGCGATGCAGGTCGGCGACCAGGCGCTCCCGCTGCTCATCGGTCAGTGTCCCCGCACCCCGCATCGCCGCGACTCGTGCCGGATCGGCGAGCGGCGCGGCCTGCGACCACGTTCGGTCGGCCTGAAACACCTTGTGCAGGAACAGCGCGTCCTCGACCGCCTTCGCATCCGAGTCCGCGCCAAACAGTTCCTCGCCCAGGCTCGCCTCGAACCGGTCCATCGTCAGGTCCGGATCCCGGGTGAACTCGCGATACGCGATCCGATTGATCCGGATCGGCAGCTCGTCGTAGGGAATTTGTCCTTCGGCAAGCCACCCGAATCCGAACGGCACCTGCCGCCGACCGATGAGGTACGTCTGCCCCTCTTCCGGCTCACTGACGACGTACGAGAACGACTCGATCGAAGGAACATATCCCGTACAGCCGATCGAGCGTGCGCGCCGGGCGCCGTCGCGAATCTGAGCTGGCGTTCGCAGTGCCGGGCCGTCGTCCGACCAGATGGAATCCTTCGCCGCGGCGATCAATGCCGCATCGGGCGGGGCGCTGTGGGGTGTGAAGAACACGGTCCAGCGGGAATCGAACGGTTGTTTCGCTGCGGTCGCACCGGCAACCGGCGTCTTCGTCCCGGTGAAATAGTGCGGATAGACGACGATCGTCGCCTCCGGCTTGCGTGCCCACACCTCGTCCGAAATCGTCCGCACGAATCGGAATTCGTTGTCGAAGAAACGAGGGCCGCAGCGCTCGCAGTGACAGACCGCGTAATCGGACGACTCGATCAATAGGCCGTCGGCGTTCAGGTAGAACTCGAAATACATCTCGCGGACGTAGTCGAGCATGAACGCCTGCGTCTCCTCGCGGCCCGGACAAAGATTGTAGCCCCAGCAGTGAATGCCGAACTTTGCCGTCGGTTTGCCGTCAGGGCCGGTCGCCTTCCACTCCGGCCGGGTCAGCGACATGCGGTTCACGCCGTCATAGCCGAACGGTGTGAACCCCAGCAGAACCTTGATGCCTTTCGCATGCGCGTCGTCGATCAGGCCGCGGACGAAGTCCCGCCGTACGTTTTCGTGGTCGGCGTTGTGCTCCCACGTCTCGGGGAATCGCTTCGAGCGAAACCCGCCGGCCGTCCAGAGGATCAGCGTGTTCCCGCCGTCCGCCCGAACCCGGTCGACGATCTCGATCCAATCCGACCGGTCGAAGGTCGGCATCCGCATGAGCGTCAGGTAATACCCGCGAATCCGAAACGGAGACGCCGGCTCCCCGGCCGACGCGGACGCCGCGAAAGCGAGCAGGGAGATCAGCGCCGAAATTGACGAAACTGAAACTCGCAGCATGTCGGCTCCTTGCGTCGGCGGCGTGATGCCCGTCGTCGCCCCGGCCATTTCACATGCTCCACCACGACCGATCAACTCCTGCTGCGGCGTTCGACGCGCGCAGCCACGAAACCAATCACACCATTCTGAATCGCTGTGAGCCCGTCGGCCCGTGCCGGCCACATCCCCGAAAACGAAGCGAG
>JBAQZJ010000164.1:0-2689 GCA_049790855.1 Planctomycetaceae bacterium
TTTGAATACATCGAAGTTTTCTACAACCGGGTCCGCCGACACTCAGCCCTCAGCTACCAGGCCCCAGCCATGTTCGCCGAAGCCGCATAACCCAAACCGAGCGCCCACCAAACGTGGGTAAGTCCACCCCGCGGGGTGGCGCTATGAGCAGGCATCACGAAACTTTGTGACCGCTGTTCCGCTATGGTAAGTCTTCTTTCCTTGGCGTCGTTGCGCCCTGACGCCATCTCCCCCTCCCCCTTCACCCACTCTCCCCCTCCCGACGCCGTGCTAACGCGACGACGCCGCCTCGCGTTTCGCCGCGTTCCGCTCGGCTTGCGACGGAATGCGAACCGGGTTCGGGCCTCGCCAGCGGGGTTGGTGGGCGATGAACTCCGTCACCGGACCGAAGCCGCTCCACACTTCGACGGTGGAGAGTTCCGACCGAACTTCGACGTCGGGCCGCCGTTCCCGAAACCGGCGGAGGCCCTCGCCCGTCACCTGCGTCCCCGCCAGGTCCACCGCTCGCAGCGATTCGATCGCCGCGATGTGCGGCAGGTGCTCGTCGGTCAGCGGCACGTGGTTCAGCGTCAGCTCGTGCAGCGAGCGGGAATCGTCGAACTCGTCGAACAGCTCGGGAGCGAATCGAGTCTCGCCCGTCAGTCCGCTGCGGCTCAGTTCGAACCGGCGGAGATTCGGCAGCCCGGCGACGACTTTCAGAATGTCCATCCGCAACGGGTTCCTCAGCCCGACCCAGATCGGGTTCGGAATCCGCGACAGCCCCGCCGCTTCCTCGACCGTCACGTCAGACGGTAGCCACATGCCCCACACTCTCCGTCGCAAGCGATCGAGATCGACCTGTGTGCGGCGGCGCAGTTCGCCGAGTCCGCGGCGGGTCAGCGGGTCGGCGACGATCTTCATTTCGGGTCGGGCGTGGCGCAGCCGGTCGATGCCGTCCTCGGTGACGAGCGTTTCCGAAATGTGCAATCGTTCGAGGCAATCCAGTTCCGCGAGCGCGGCGAGCGTGCGATCGCCGACGTCCGACCGATTGAGGAACAACACTTCGAGCGAATCCGGCTCGGCCTCGATCAGCCGCAAAATCTCGTCCTCCGTAAACGCACCTCGCGAAAGATCCAGTTCCGTCATCGTCGAGATCGCGGCGATGCGTTCGGGCCAGCGGTCGTCGATTCGCGGCTGCGAATTCGACTTCCAGACTTGAACCTTCGTGATCGGCGCGAGCGGCTGCGCCCACTCGCCGGCGATCGGCCGCCAGAACCAGTCCGGCCACAGCGGTTGTTGCGTGAGGTTCACGCCTTCCTCGGGTGCGTCACGCAACAACCGCTGGGCCTGCATGTACCGAAGCGTCGGCGTGAGGACGAGGTAGGCAACCAGCCCGACGATCGCCACCGCCGCGAGCCATTTCACCCGTCGAACGTCGAACATGCCGCGATCCTTCCGTTCCGTGTGAGTCGGTCAGAGCCGCGACCGTCGGGGAGCGTTCAGCGACGTGGGAGTGCCGAAAGACGCTCCCTGACGGTCGCGGCTCTGAGTGCGACTATTCGGCGTTCCGTTCGATCCGTTTCTTCCATTTCGGGTATTCGCGGAGGACTTTCGCCCCCCAGTCGCCGTACCAGGCGTAGCCGGTGCGGCGTTCCTGTTCGATTTCGGCGAGCGAGTGCTTCACGACGCCGTCGCGGCCGGCGAACAGCGGCTGCATCGTGACCAGGTCATGAAACCTCGCCCAGACCGGCGGTCCATTCGAGTCGGCGACGACTTTCACGTCGTCGTCGGTCTTTTCGAGGCGAATGCCGCGCTGACGGGCGTTCTTGAACCAGTTGACCCCGGCTTCGACGGCGAGCACGACCTCGGGCGAGGGATTCTCGAAGCTCATCAGGAACATCAGGATGCCGGCGCTTTCGGCACTGGCCAGCGACACCGGCTCGAAGGCGCGGGCCGGTCGCGGTTCAAGCGTGCGCTCGTCGTATTGCGCCGCCCAGATCGTCAGGCCGTGCTTCCCCTGATGCTGACAGACGACGATGCAGCGGACGCCCGCCTGAACCATCCGCCCGGCGACGCGGCGGCGATCTTCGCCGGCGAACTCGTAGGCCCGATCGTTCGCGACTTCCCACATCAACTCCAGCAGATTGACGGTCGTGCCGTCGTTGAAGGTGATGTACCGCGAATAGTTCTCGCCGGGCGGAGACTTCTGCGGAAATCCGCCGCTCAGATACTGGGCGGCGATGACGTGGTCGAGTCCCCGCAGGGCGGCGTCGCGGTACTCTTCGCGGCCGGTCGCGTTGAACATGCGGGCGAGAAAACGGATCTCGTCGACCGTCGCCCCGTTGTCGAAGGTGCCGGGCGGCTTGTCGCCTTGGCCGTCGTAAGATTCGGCGAACGTGTCGAAGTTCTTCGGCCAGTCGCCTTTTTCGGTCTGCCACGACAGCACGTTCGCCGCGGCAGACTTCGCCTCGTCGCTGTTGAACCACTCGACGGGCTTGCGCCGGACCTCCTTCCACGAGGCCGTCGCCGAGAGAGGAACACCACAGATCAGCAGGAGAATCAGAGAACGCATCGCCATCTCGTGACCATGAAGATTTGTCCGGTCCGCACAGCGGACCCTCTGGAAATCAGCGTACCAATCTCGCCCGGTTTGCGGACCCCTCCTCTGGCACGGCGCGGTTTTCGATCGATACATTGTTTCAGAGCCGCG
>JBAQZJ010000165.1:0-2735 GCA_049790855.1 Planctomycetaceae bacterium
TTCGCTTCCTTGCCCACAGTCGCTCCCTTTCCGGTGTGAAGAGAGCGGGACTTCGTCGATTCACCAAAACATGTCAAGACAGATCGGTTGAGGCACTAGTAGGGTGGGCCTCGGCCCACCGCACCGTTTCCTTGCGAGCGAAGATCGTCTCAACAACCGATGGTGGGCCGAGGCCCACCCTACGCGATCACAGAATCTGCAACGTCGGTCCCGCGCCGCCTTTGAGCGCCTCCTTCGCGACCTCGACGGCGACGTTCCGGCAGACGGTCAGCAGCGGATCGCGGGCCGGGTTGTCTGCGGCGAACAGGTCGCCGATTCTGCCCTCGTCGCCTTTCACGCGGATGAGCGACTCGATCGGAACCTCTCCGAGGAACGGCACGTTGTATTGCTCGGCCATCGCTTTCGCTCCGCCCCGGCCGAACACCTCGCCGGTCATGTTCTCGACCACTCCGCAGATCGGAATGTTGAGCTGTCGGAACATCGCGATCGCCTTGACGGCGTCGAGCTGGGCGACTTTCTGCGGCGTGCAGACGACGATCGCTCCGCTGAGGCCCAGCAGTTGCGACAGCGTCAGCGACACGTCGCCGGTGCCGGGGGGCAGGTCGATGATCAGGTAGTCGAGTTCGTCCCATTCGGTCTGTTGCAGGAACTGCTGCAACGCCTTGTGCAGCATCGGTCCCCGCCAGATGACCGCCTGCTCCTCCTTGATGAGAAAGCCCATCGACATCAACTGGATGCCGTCGCGTTCGAGCGGCACCATTCGCTGCATGACCTGACCGTCGGGCGAGGTGCGTTCGATGACTCCCGGCGGGCCGGAGGCTCCCAGCATGTGCGGAATGCTCGGGCCGTAGACGTCGGCGTCGAGCAGCCCGACTTTGGCACCGAACTGCTTCAGCCCGTAGGTGATGCTCGCCGCGAGCGTGCTCTTGCCGACGCCGCCCTTGCCGCTGCCGACGCTGATGATGTTCTTGACGTTCAGCCCGACCCGCCCCCCGGCGTTCTTGCCGCGCACGACGCCTGAAAACTCGACGTGGACGTTCGACACGTCCGGTCGGGCCGCGCGAACTTTCGCGGTCACCGCCTCGCGAAGTTCCTGCTCCTGCGGATAGGCCCCGGCCGGCGTGGGAAGTTCGAGACGAACCGTGACGGCGTCACCCTCGGCGGAGACTTCCTTCAGAAACCGGGCCTCGCCCAGCCGCTTCTGAAACACGGGGTCGACCACGGCGGCCAGGGCGTTACGCAACTCGGCGGGAGAGGCAGCGGGGGTCGTCATCGCGAAATCGGCTCCTGCATCCGAAAGAATTCATGAATCGGCGCGCCATCGTAGGTCGGCCCGATCGGGGAAACAACTTGACGACGCCGGGCCATGCGGCGAGACAGGTCCGCCGCGCACGAAGAACCTCTTGCTTCGAGCTTTCCGGCTCGGTGAGATAAGCAGTGCCCGTCTTCAGCCCGTGGGACGGCCGGGCATTCGTCCTGGCCCGGTCCCGCATTGCGTCCCTTCACATCCGGAGGTCTGCCGATGCTCTCGACATCACGGTTCGCGTGTGCGTTCGCTGCTCTGGTGTTGGTCGCCTGTCCCGTCTGGGGCGACGAAGCCTATCGTGTGATCCTGCCAAAGGAGGAACGCGCGGTCGCAACGGCTCTCGATCGGCCGGCACGGGCCGACTACGCGGGAGAGCTGCGCGACGTCTTCGGCGAAATCGCAAAGGAGCACGGCGTCTCGATCATCGTGCAGGAAACGGCGATCGCCGATGCCGGACTCTCGGCGGACGACCCCGTCGACCTCCGTCCTTCTTCCCTCGAGAACCCCGATCTTGAACAGGTGCTCAACACGCTGCTGGAGCCGACGGGCCTGGGGTACGTCGTCAAAGAAGGCCGGCTCCACATCGTTCCGACTGAGTTCGCTGCCAGCAAGACCTTCGTGCGGGCCTACGACGTCACTGGCATGCTCGGTCCCGATGCGACGACGGAAGACGTCAGCAAGGCAGTCCTTCAGATTGCTTCGGCGACGCAAAGCGGCGACTCAGGCCTGATCAGCTTTCAGATCGTGCCCTTTCGCAACCGGCTCATCGTCATCGCCAACCGCAATGGGCACGCTGCGGTCGAAGATGCACTCGAGATCATGTCGCAGGACGCGACCGAGTGAAGCCGCGTCAGGAATTCGCCTTCCCCTGGAACTGCGAGACTTCTTCGCGCCGAAAGGGTTCAATAGGCAGACGTTTTCTCTCACGCAGCGGAGCAATTTGATGAGCAAGGCAGCGTTGGCGGCGGCGGTCTGTCTGACGGCGGCGTTCGCGACCGCTCAGGACGGCAAACCGGTCGGCGAAAACTGGTCGCACTGGCGCGGGCCGCTGAAGACCGGCGTCTCGCCGCACGGAAATCCGCCGATCGAATGGAGTGAAGAGAAGAACATCCGCTGGAAGGTCGCGATTCCCGGCAAGGGCAGCGGCTCACCGGTCATCTGGGGCGACAAGCTGTTTTTGCTGACGGCGGTGCCGGCCGGTGAACCCGCCGCGAATGTCGATTCACCGGCCGAAACCGAGCCGGTCGCGTTACTTCAGCCCGAGCGTTCCGAAGGGGGCGACGCACAGAATCAGGATCGTCCACGAGGACGGTTCGGCGATCGGGGTCGCGGTGGTCCGGGCCGACGAGGCGGGTTCGGCGGCGGCCCAGCGCCCACGACGCCGTACGAGTTCGTCGTGATGTGTCTCGATCGCAACACGGGCAAGACC
>JBAQZJ010000166.1:0-5002 GCA_049790855.1 Planctomycetaceae bacterium
GCTGCCGGCGCTGCTGGCCGGCGAGCCGGTGACGTACCTGCTTGGCGACGCCCTGCGCGAGCGGGTCAAGCGGCCGAAGCGGAAGCCGCTGCCGCCGATCGTGCCGGACGAACCGGACGACGACGCCGACGGCGATGCGGCGGCCGATGACGGGCCGGAGATCGAACTGACGGCGGATGAGCGTCTGGCCCTGTTCGCGCCGCGCGTCGCGGCGGGGGTGTGACGAGCGGCGAAATGACAGGGAGGGGTAAGTCGTGAGCCTGTACGTTGAAGACCGAATCATCCTGGACCTCTGCGGAGGCACCGGGGGATGGTCTGCGCCGTACAGAGACGCCGGTTACGACGTGCGGATCATCGACCCCTATGCGGACACCGGCGACGTTCGTCTACTCGAAAATCCCGGCGAAGTCTGGGGCATTTTATGCGCCCCCCCTTGTACGCATCTGACGGTGAGCGGTGCCAGATGGTGGGCGAGCAAAGGCGACGCGGCACTGCTGGAGGCCCTGTCGGTCGTCGATGCGTGCCTGCGAATTGTTCATGTATCTCGACCGCAGTGGTGGGCCTTGGAGAATCCGGTCGGCCGTCTGATGCGGTTCCTGGGTCCGCCGGCGTTCACTTTCGATCCTTGCGATTTTGGAGATCCGTACACGAAGCGAACGTGCCTCTGGGGCAGCTTCCGCCGGCCGCGAAAATCGAGAGTCGATCCGATTCGCGTCTGCTCACAAGGGTCATGGATACAGAAGCTCGGTGGAAAAAGCGAACGGACGAAACGCCTGCGGAGCGTGACGCCTGCGGGATTCGCAAAGGCGTTTTATGAAGTGAACCGATAGCCCAAGGCCCACGCCCATGCAGATCATAACCCCGCGATCGAAACGCCGACGCCGCAAGCCGGGCGAGTTGAAAGTCTACCGGCCCGGCTACGTCATTGTCGCCGACACCCGCGAGCAGGCCCCGTTCGGCTTCACCGGCATCCCACCGCTGGCGTCCGAGGGCGACGCCGTCGCGCCGCTGGTCGTGCGACGCACGCTCGCGACCGGCGACTACTCGATCGTCGGCATGGAGTCGGTCATCGCCATCGAGCGAAAGAGCGTGGCCGACCTGTTCGGCACGCTGGGCAAGGGCCGCGAGCGGTTCGCCCGCGAGTTCGAGCGGCTGGCGGCGATGAAGTGGGCGGCCGTCGTCGTGGAAGGCGACTACGTCTCGATCCGCGACTGCCCGCCCGGCTACAGCCGCATGAGCGCCGAGAGCATCGAGGGCACGATTGATTCGTGGAGCATCAAGTTCCCGGCGATCCACTGGTTTCTCTGCCCGGACCGTCGCGCGGCCGAGATCCGCACGTTCCGGCTGCTCGACAAGGCGTGGAAGTACCTGCGTCACGATCCCGCCGACGGAAGGAGCATCGCATGAGGACCGAAACCGCACTGCCGGCCGCGCTGCCACAACTGCACTGCGTCAAGCCCGGCCTGTACCGCTCGACCGATGGCCGGGTCGAGATCCGCATGGAGGCCGACGCCTGGGGCCTGCATCGGCGCTGGGTGGTCCTGCTGGACGACGTGCATCAGGCGACACGCGAGGCGTTCCGGGCGGCACGGTCTTACGCGAGACGGGTCGGGCTGATCGCGAACTGAGGGCGCGCGTCGCGACGGGTGGTCACAAGGCGGAACTGTAATCGGGAGTCAGCGAACGTGGTGAGAATAATCGTAAAACACACTCCGGGACCGCTGATTGCGGTCAAAGGCATTGACGACGAACCCGAGCGATGGACTGTCGTCGTCGACGGTCCGAAACAATGGCTCGTGGCGACCATCGAGAATGGAGCGCCAGGAGACACGCTCGAAACCGAAGGCGCGAACGCACGGCTGTTCGCCGCCGCGCCGGACCTGCTCGCGGCGTGCAAAGAGGCGCTGTCGATCGAGACTAATATTGGACCGAGAGACACGACGGTCGGCCGACATGAACCGTTGATCCAGCGCCTTCGCGACGTGATCAAAAATGCGGAAGGATAACCGGGAGTCAGCGAACGTGACGCAGTCCATTTACAACTCGGAGAGCGGCGCGACGTTCAGTCCGTGCCGAGCTTATCGCTATACGCTCTGGCGGCGATGGGGATCGGAGCGGCCGATCCTTGTCGTCGGGCTGAACCCGTCGACGGCCGACGAGACGGTGAACGACGCGACGATCCGGCTGTGTATTGTGAGGGCCAAGGATCACGGGGCGGGCGGCCTGTTGATGGGCAACTTGTTCGGCTACCGGGCGACCTACCCGAAAGACATGAAGGCCCAGCGTGATCCGGTCGGCCCGGAGAACGACGCGGCTCTCCGGCAGATGGCGGCAGCGGCGTCGATCGTCGTCGGAGCTTGGGGCGTCGACGGCGACTACAAGGCGCGGGCGTGGTCCGTGAAGCGGCTCCTGAAAGATTACACGCTGCACGCGATCAAGGTGACGAAGCACGGGCATCCGTGCCACCCGCTGCGGCTGCCCTACGCTCTAAAGTTTCGGCCGCTAGATGAATTGGTCGCCGGGAACCGCTAACCAGAAGTCAGCCGCTCAGCGGCAGAGTCCAACCATGAAGACTTCAACTGTTCTGATTTGCTCGGCATGCGCTAAAGAAGATCAGTTCGCCGGAGAACAGTGCATCGGCGGCAACATCTTCTCGCAACTGTGCCAGCAATGCCGCAAGCCTGCACGACTCCGGGAATACACCGGATACAGGCTTTGCGATTGCTGCAAAACGGTGACTTGGGATGGCGCGGGCGATTGGTTCGGTGAATCGTGGCTTTGCCTCTATTGTCAGCCGGAGCCTCCGCCGCATTTACGGGCACACAATTAGAGCCGCGAAGCGGCAGAAAGGGGAGAGCGATGAGCGTTGAAGGTGTTTTAGCGGAGGCTCTGGCAGAGGCGGCACGCGATCTATTCGACGCGGCTCTGGCGTCGGCGACGACACCCGATCAGACCAAGGCGTTTGACGCGGTGTCGAAGGCGGCCGACACGCTGATCGAACAGGGCTACCGCACGGACGGCTTTGAGATCAAGCGGTGGATTGCGGACTTCTAACGCCCGCTGACGGGCATTCACTGACCACAAACGGGGCTGTGCCCCACAACGGAGATTGTGATGAAAGTCTGGGAGATGATCGCAAAGCTGTCGAAGTGTCAGGCAGACGCGAACGTCTGGATCGCCGCAGGAAACTACAATCTCGTGCCGGCTGAAACCGCCGAATATGACGACACGGACGACCCTCCAGAAGTGCGGATCGAGTCGTCATGCAATGCCGATCCGCACTGACGGGCATTCAGCGGCGGCATCGCAGGCGATCGAGGCGGGCAACGACAGCGGGCACCGGCACGCAGCACGCGGCCGGAATCGGGGCAGGATAAACCACCTATGCGCGGCGATCTCGAAACGGTCTGGCGTGACATCCTTTCCAACGCGAAGGGACTCACGCCGTCCGGCGAAGGCTACGATTGCCGCTGCCCGGCCCACGAAGACCAGCGGGCCAGCCTGTCGATCACCCGCACGCCCGAAAAAATCCTGCTGCACTGCCATGTCGGCTGCGAGCCGGCCCGCGTCGCGCTCGAGTTCGGCTACAGCCTCTCCGATCTCGGCGTGAAGCGGGACGACGGCCCGCGGAAGGCGGCCGCGCCGGAGGCGTCCTGGCCCGTCGTTAAGGCGTATGACTATCTCGACACCGACGGCATCCTCGCCTAACAGGTCTTCCGCTGCGAGCCGCCGGACCAGCCCGCGGCCGGCAAGCGACGCAAGACGTTCCGGCAGCGACGGCCCGACGGCCGCGGCGGCTGGACGTGGAAGGTCAAGGGCCTCGCCCAGTACCTCTACCGGCTGCCGAGGATCCTCGCCGCGAAGCCCGGCACGCCCATCTTCGTCGTCGAAGGCGATAAAGACGTCGAGCGACTGGAGTCGATCGGCTGCGTCGCGACCTGCAATCCCGGCGGCGCGGGGAAGTGGCGGAAGAAATACAACGCCTGGCTGAAGGGCCGGCCGGTCGTCATCGTGCCGGACTTCGACACGCCGAACAAAGACACGGGCAAGCGAACCGGAACCGAGCACGCCCTGACCGTCGCCGGCGAGCTGTACGGCGCCGCGGCGAGCGTCTGCATCCTCGAGCTGCCGGGGCTGCTGGAGGGGCAGGACGTTTCGGATTGGCTCGACGCACCGCACACGGCTGCGGAATTCATCGCCGCCGTCGAAGCCGCGTCGGAGTGGCGGCCGGAAATCCCGCTGTCGACGATCGCCAACGGCCCGGCACCGAATCGCGACGAACGGCTGGAGCGGGCTGAGCAGGATGACAGTTCCGCCAAGGTGGCCGCGGTCCTGCGGTTCGACGTGCTTGGCGAGCTGGAAGACGGCCGGATCAAGGTCTTCAGCGAATACCTGCGGAAGACTATCATTCTGAAAGACGCGAACCGGCTGACCTATGCCGACATGCTCCAGCACTTCGGCGAGCCGGTCAAAGCCTTCGTCTACCGCGGGCAGGACGAAGCCCCGCCGGACATGATGAAGGTCGCCGACGTGCGGGCGGCGGTGGCTCTGCTGGCCGGCCGGCGTCGGATCGGCGACGAGACTGAGATCGGCCCCGGCTGCTGGTCGGGCGTCGGCGACGACGGCAAGCCGCAGCACGACGTCACAATTCTGGTCGGCGCCGGCGAGGCGGCGGTGCTGAACGGCCGGCCCGAACCGCAGCGGCTGAGCGTGCCTCGCTACGGCGGCCGGCTGCTGGAGCTGTCCGGGTCGCGGCCGTGGTTCGATTTCGACGAGCTGACGGCCTCGATCGCGTCGTGCAACCCGGAGCAATCAGCCCGGACGACGCGCGACATGGAAGAACTGTTCGGCCGCTGGTCCTGGGTGCATGCCGCCGGCCCGGCGATCGCGACCGGCCTGGTGCTGTCGTCCTGGGTGCAAACGCTCTGGCCATGGCGTCCGCAGATCGCCGTTATCGGCAAGACACGGGCCGGCAAGACGACCCTGATGAATGCCCTGGAAG
>JBAQZJ010000167.1:0-3073 GCA_049790855.1 Planctomycetaceae bacterium
CATTAGGCATGCGGGCGGCCATACTCCGGCTTGGATTCGTCCGTCTCAGACCCATCGGGACGCGGTTCGCCGCTTGCCCGGAATCGAAGGAGAGCACGATGGCTTCCGTCCGCACGGCCGCAGCGACGCTGAAGGGCAACCCGATCGACCTCGTCGGTCCCGAGTTGAAGCCGGGCGACCAGGCTCCACACTTCCGGCTGCAAAGCACGTCGCTCGACGACGTCACCTCTGCCGACGGCAAAGGCAAGACGCGCATCATCGCGACCGTTCCCAGTCTCGACACCAGCACCTGTCACATGGAGACGAAGAAGTTCAACGAGGCTGCCGGGGCGCTGCCGAACGTTGACATTCTCGTCGTCAGCGTCGATCTGCCGTTCGCGCAGAAACGCTGGTGCGGTGCCGAAGGCGTCGACGCACTGAAAACGCTGTCGGCGCATCGCGACACGAAGTTCGGCGAAGATTTCGGCGTGCTGATCCAGGGCGGACCGCTCGACCGCTGCCTCGCCCGGGCGGTGTTCGTCGTCGGCCCCGACGACAAACTACGGCACGTCGAATACGTAAAAGAAACGGCCGACCACCCCGACTACGACAAGGCACTCGCCGCAGCGAAGGCATGATCGCCAGACGCAAAGGCCCGCCCCTTGCAAGGGGCGGGCCTTATGCGAACAGCTTGCCCTGCTCGTTCGATTCCGACAAGGGCGGCGCGTGGCCGAGGTGTCCCCAGGCGGCGGCTGTCGCGACCCGGCCGCGGGGTGTGCGTTGCAGGAAGCCGATTCGCAGCAGGTACGGCTCCACGTCGTCTTCCAGGGTGTCGGCCGGAATGCTTAGGCTGTGGGCCATCGTCTGCAGCCCGGCAGGGCCGCCGTTGAACGACTCGACGAGCATCCGCAGATATCGCCGGTCCTGATGCTCCAGGCCCAGCCCGTCGACTTCCCGCATTTCCAGGGCGCGGTGCGCCATGTCGTTCGTGATGCCGCCCTGCTCGCCGTGGACTTCGGCGAAGTCGCGCGTCCAGCGCAGCAGGTTATTGGCCTTCCGTGGTGTGCCGCGGCTGCGCGAGGCGATCTCGCCGGCGGCGTCGTCAGAGATCTCGGCGTTCAGCTTGCGGGCGTTGGTCTTGATGATTTCGACAAGCTCGGCCGGCTCGTAATAGTCGAGATGCTCGCGATGGACGAACCGATCGCGCAGCGGAGCCGTCAGCATGCCCGCGCGCGTCGTCGCCCCGATGAGCGTGAATCGCTCCAACTGCATGCTGATCGTGCGGGCGTTCAACCCGTCGCCGAGCGTGATGTCGACCCGGTAATCCTCCATCGCGGGGTAGATGAACTCTTCGACGGTCGGAGGCAGCCGGTGAATCTCGTCGATGAACAGGACCGAGCCTTTCCCGGCGTTCGTCAGGTAGGGCAGCAGGTCGCGGGGGGCACGCAACGCCGGACCGGACGTGTATTGAATGTCGACGCCCATTTCGCGGGGAATCACCGTCGCGAGCGTCGTCTTGCCCAGCCCCGGCGGCCCGTCGAGCAGCAGATGGCCGAGCGGCTCGCTGCGTTTCTTCGCCGCGTCGAGAATGATCTGAATCCGTTCCAGCACTTTCCGCTGGCCGACCACCTGGCTCAGCCGGCGCGGACGCAGTTGCTCCTCGAACGCTTTCTCATCGGGAGCCGCGACGGGCGGTTCTTTCGACGGGCGCCGAGCCTTGTTGCCTTCGTCGCCGCGGTAGATCGATTCGCGCGGCATGTCCGTCGCCTGCTTTCGTCGCGTTCCTTGTCCCGTGCGTGCCTGCCAATCGTAGATCGTTCCCGTCGGGGCGACAAGAACGGTCAGAGTTCAGCATGGTACGGTTCGCGTGTTCAGTTTTCCAGCGGGTTTCGCGTCATTCGCCGAGTCCTTTGGCGCGAATCAGGCGGTCGTAGCCGATGCCTGCCATCAACGTCGCGATCGGAACCGTGAAGAAGACTCCAATGCAGCAGGCGAGCATGCCGGCGACGGTCAGCAGCCAGTAAAGCAGCCCCATCAACGCGATTTCCATACGGTGACCGCTCGTCAGATGAGCCGATGACTTCAACGGCGTCAGTCCACCGGGATTGCGATCGACAATCACCCAGCAGTGGGGCCAGACGATCGTGTAGACCACGATCGACACCACGGCACCGATGGTGCCGAGCACGATCATGGCGATCACATAGACCGTAGGATCCTGCGGGTTTGAGATCGCCATGAGGATCAAAGGAATCGCCGCCGGCACCAGCGGGAGTGCTGTGATCAGGAACAGGATGAAACGGTTCAACGCAAGTGAAAGGAAATACGGTCCGCCCGTGAAGACGTCGCCGACCGAGACGGGGCGCCGTCGGATCAGATTCAAGAGAAACAGCGTGTAGCCGGCATCGAAGAACACCTGGATGAAGAATGCCGGAATGTTCGACGATTGCTGGATGACGTTCGAGAGAACCGGGTCACCGCCAGGACCGGCAATCGCAATGGCGGCCCCGCCGAACACCATGCCGAGTACGAAGTTGATGCCAAACGGGATGAGCAGGTAGATGAGCGTCGCCGCGATGCAGACGCCCATTTCCGCCTTGAAGAGTTCGAAGCCCTTCGAGAGTTGATCGCCGACGTCGAACGGTGCGGCCTGCCGCGATCCCGATTGCTTGGCGGCCGCCGAAAACAAGTCTTCCCCGCAGGCGTAGCAATGATTGGCCGAGGCGTCGTTCATCGCCCCGCACATCGGGCAGGCGATCGATTCCGAGGCGGCGGAGCGTCGTCGCGACGGCATCTCTCCCGGCGTGGCTTCGACGTCGTTGAACGGCGGAAATCCGCCGAAATCGTCTTCCGTCTCCGCCGTCGCGGCGGGAACGGTGATTTCGGTCGCACATTGCGGACACTTCGCCGTCTTGCCGGCCTTGTCGTCGCCGGTCTTCAATTTCTTCGCACAGGTCGGGCAGCGAAACTCGATCGACATCGGCGGTGGCCCTTATCGTGTCTGTGGTAAACGCCTTCAGGCGGTTCTCTGATGAACTGTGACCATCAAATCAGATTACGGACTGGTGCGCGACGCCTCCCCTCTCCTCTGGGG
>JBAQZJ010000168.1:0-2891 GCA_049790855.1 Planctomycetaceae bacterium
GTTGAAGGGAGCGACCCGGCGAAGCCGACGCTCGTCGAGCGGTTCGGGATGATTCCCGCACGGGTCTCGAACCCCGACGCCAAAGTCGAGATTCCCGTGGCGCAGGAGATGGTGCAACTTCCCGACGGTCGCGTCGCCGTCCAGACGTATGTACGCGAGGCCGCACCGTCGGCGGTCGCACCAATTCTCACGCTGCTGACGTGTACGTTCCTGCACGGAGGCTGGCTGCATTTTCTGGGGAACATGTGGTTCCTGTGGGTCTTCGGCGACAACGTCGAGGATCGGTTGGGCAAGCTCGCGTACCTGGCGTTCTATCTGCTGGGAGGGGTCGCCGCGAGCCTCGCCCATTACGTGTCGGACACGTCGTCGACGGTTCCGACGCTCGGCGCCAGCGGCGCCATCGCGGCGGTGATGGGAGCCTACATGGTGCTCTACCCGCACGCTCGCGTGTTGACGCTGATCCCGATCTTCATCTTCATCCAACTGCTCTGGATTCCGGCGCCGTGGTTCCTCGGCATCTGGTTCGTGATCCAGCTCTTTCAGGGAGTCTGGTCGATCACTGCTGCGAATGCGGCAGGCGTCGCCTGGTGGGCGCATACCGGCGGCTTCGCCGTCGGAGCGCTGGGAGCCTGGCTGATGCACCGCACGCACCACGACCGTCCGGCGATCGAAACCGTCCGCCCCGGCAGCGAACGAACCGTCTATTACCAGGGTGTTCCGCGCCGGGTGCGACGGAGAATGTGATCGCTCAGAGCCGCTTCCTGACGGTCGTGGCGCCGATGGTCGGTTCCACCCGCATTCTGAAACATTTCCCGGAATCGTTCCGCGAAGGCGATTTCGCGCTTGCAATCGCGGCGCTCCCTTAGCGAGTGTTGATCCCGGCTTCTGGTCGAGGGAGGCGTCGGAGCATCCATGGCTCTGCCGGCGCCAAGCTCGATGGAACGCTGGAGATAGATCGGTCCTGAGCCGGTCCTTGCCGAGAGAGCAGATGGTTCCGCCTCCACCCGAGGGTCACGCTCCGGGCTTGCCGGAGTGTCGGCTTCGTCCACCTCTCGGGACGGGACGGCGTCATCCAAGGTCGTCCCGGTTCGATGCCGCGTGAGTTCACGCCGCATTGTCCGACCGGCCGGGCCGGTTTCGTCACGGCGGATCAGCAGCCGAGGGATGCGCATTCCTCTTTTTTCGTAGGTCAGGCTCCCGTCTGACACGAACGTCCATCGGCGTGGATCGCCGACAGACGGGGCCGTCAGGCAGGAGCCTGACCTATGTGTGAAGGCGAGCGACATGTGAAGGCGAGCGGCAGGCGTCAGCCTGCCGGTGAGTCGACGTGCTGAATCGGCATGCACCGCGACGGAAACGTTCGCCGGGCGATGCCTGCTTGCGCGTGGCGGCATCGGTCATCGACCGCGTGCATCGAGACTGTTAATCTCGGCCGATCACGACGGTCTACGTTTTGACATCCATCGGACCCGCAGAGTCACGCGGCATGAGATCGCTTCGTTCAGCGTTCGCAGAAACGCTCCGCCTCTGGTTCGGTTTCGCGAGACCGGTTTCGCGACCGGCCTACCTCCTGACGGGCGTCGGGCTGATGGCGGTGAAGTACGGCGTCGAAGCGGGCGTGCTCCGAATGACGACCGGCAGGACGCTGATGCCTTGGACGTTCCTCTCACCGCTGTACACCGGGAGGATCGAACTGCTGGAGACGGCTCCCGACTGGGTCGGGCCGGCGTTCTACGTCTGGACGCTTCCGTTCTTGTGGATCGCCCTGTCGATGAGCGTTCGCCGTGCGGCGAACGCCCTGGTTCCGCCGTGGCTCGGGCTGGGGGTGCTTGTGCCGTTCGTGAACTATCTCGTGATGCTCGGGCTGGCGATGTCGCCGGCCGTCGAACCGCTTCCGGCAGAGCCACCCCGATCGCCGAGCCGTCATCCGGCAGCGCTTGACCTGCTCGCCGTCTTCTTCGGACCGGCGTACACGCTGCTGATGGTCGGGACGGTCGTCTACGCGCTGAACGACTACGGCGCCGTGCTGTTCTTTCTGACGCCGGTGTTGATCGGCGCCGTCTCGGCGTATCTGTCCGCGATCGGCCGACCCGACGACCGCGGTCGTCCGTTCGTCATCGCGCTGGTGTCGCTTGCGGCATCGGGATTGACGTTATTGCTGCTTGCCTTCGAGGGCATCATCTGCCTGGCGATGGCGGCGCCGCTGGCACTGGCGGGAGGCATGCTCGGGGCCGGCGTCGGCCTGCTGATCGCCCAGTTGGCCGGCAGTCCGTGGCCGCGCTCCGACCTGTTCGGCTGCCTGCTCGTGCTGCCGTTGCTGGCGGTCGTGGAAGCGGAAGTTGGCCGGCCGCCGCTGCGAAGCGTGACGACCGAGACGATTGTGAACGCGCCGCCGGAGGTCGTCTGGCGGCAGGTCGTCCGCTTTCCCGACCTCGACGAACGGCCGGAATGGTATTTTCGAGCCGGCATCGCCTGCCCGACCGGTGCGCAAATCGACGGTCGCGGGGTCGGAGCGGTTCGCCGCTGCCAGTTCACGACGGGCGAGTTCGTCGAACCGATCACTGCGTGGGACGAGCCGCGCCGGCTCGCTTTCGACGTCGCGTCACAGCCGCACCCGATGGCCGAGGTCAACCCGTTCGGCGACCCGCACCCGCCGCACCTCGACACGGCCCTCGTCAGCGAGCGCGGCGAGTTCCGGCTGGAACCGTTGCCCGGCGATCGCACGCGACTGGTCGGCACGACCTGGTACCGGCTGCGCATGGCTCCGCAGGAATACTGGTCGGTGTGGACCGACGCGATCATTCACCGGATTCACAAACGGGTGCTGCGGCATGTGGGGCGATTGGCGGAGGCGAACGAGCCCATGCCATCAGAGCCGCGACCGTCAGGGA
>JBAQZJ010000169.1:0-4625 GCA_049790855.1 Planctomycetaceae bacterium
CTCGCCCGGCAGGTGCCGATCGCCGAGGAGATCCGCCGGCACGCCGTGCGGATCGTGAAGGCGACGCATCCCGACGACCCGGCGGCGACGCCGACGGTCAAGCGATTCGTCCGCTACGGCTCCAGTCCCCGAGGCGCGCAAGCCTTGATCCTGCTCGCCAAGATCGCCGCGATCCTCGACGACCGCTTCCACGTCGCCCGCGACGACCTGCACGCTGCGGCCCACGCGGTCTTGCGACACCGATTGATCCTGAACTTCGAGGGCCAGGCCGAGCGCGTGACGGCCGACCGGATCATCGACGAACTGCTCGAACACTTGAGCAAAACGGCCGCCGCCGCGTGAAGGAACGGCCAACGAATCACACGAATCGCAACGAATGAACAAAGGCGAGCGGCAGGCGTCAGCCTGCCGGTGGGTGCCCTCGACTTGCCGCCCTGTTCCCGGAAACCCCCTCAGAGGAACGTCCTGTGAAACAACTCACCTGCGGATTTCTGGCGTCGTTCTTCGCCTTGCGGATCGTCTCCGGGCACGTTGCGGCCGACGAACCGAAAGACCCGCAACCGCAGCCAAAGGAACTCCGTCAGAAGCTGGTCGGCACGTGGAAGCTCGTCTCGGCGAAGTACGGGGGAGCGGAGTTTCAATTCCCCGAAGGCACGACGATGGTCAAGCACGTCACGCCGACCCATTTCATGTGGGCGACCTACGGCGAGGACGGAACGGTCTCGCGGGCCGCGGGAGGCTCGTACACGCTTGAGGGAGACGCGTACAAGGAATCGATCAAGTACGGCATGGGCGACGACTTCAACGTCATTCAGGGCCAGACGCACGCCTTCACATGCAAGATCGAAGGCAACACCTGGAAACACAACGGCGAACTCGCGGGCGGCCTGACGATCGAAGAAGACTGGAAGCGGGTCGAGGCGAAGTAGTGGACCGACCGTCCTCAAAGGGTGAGTCGATCGCAGCGCCGGACAGGACCACGGATTTCGCGGATCACACGGATTGACGCGGATGGAATCAGCGCGACATGCGAGAATCAAAGACTTTGAACGACGACGCGCCAACATCTGGTGCTTGATCCGCGACATCCGTGAAATCCGTGGTTCCTTTCCACCGTATATGCCGACCCACGTCTTGAGGGTTGTCGCTGTAGTAG
Source organism: Planctomycetaceae bacterium (assembly GCA_049790855.1). Taxonomy (GTDB): domain Bacteria; phylum Planctomycetota; class Planctomycetia; order Planctomycetales; family Planctomycetaceae; genus JACCRE01. Next base: position 1,157 of record JBAQZJ010000169.1, read on the forward strand.
GGTCGGCCTCGGCCCACCGCTGACGGATTCCGGATCGAAACTGCAAATCACGAATGGTGTGGTGGGCCGAGACCCACCCGACGACTCATGCTTTTCGACGGCGATTTCCTCAAAAAGCTCGAATATCTCTCGCTCCTCTCGCGGAAGTTGTTTCGCGGGCAGGTGCTCGCACAACGGCGAACGACGCGAATGGGCAGCGGGGTCGAGTTTCACGACCATCGCGGCTACGTGCCCGGCGACGATTATCGCTATCTCGACTGGAACCTCTTCGCCCGGCACGAAGAACTGCTGCTGAGGCGGTTTCAGGAAGAAGAGGATCTGCACCTTTACCTGCTGCTCGACTGCTCGAAGAGCATGGCGGCGGGCGACCCACCGAAGTTCGACCTTGCCCGCCGGCTTGCCGCGGCACTGGCCTACGTCGCGCTCGCCGATCTCGACCGGGTGGCCGTCGTCGCCTTCGCCGACGGCGTGCTGACCGACTTCCCGCTGGCCCGCGGCAAGGGACGCATTCTGACGCTGATGCGATTTCTCGAAGAACTGCCGGCGACGGGCGCGGGAACGAATCTGTCGTCGCTCGTCTCGGCGTTCGTCGCCCGGCCGCAACGCCGCGGGCTGGCGGTGGTGCTCAGCGATCTGTTCGATCCGTCGGGCTACGTCACGCCGCTCGGCCGGCTGATCCATCACGGCTACGAGCCGCACGTCGTTCATATTTACGACAAGAACGAAGCGGCGCCGACGTATCTCGGCGACATCGAGCTGGAGGACGTCGAGACCGGCGAACGCCGCAAGCGAACCGTCACCGAGAAGAATCTTCGCGACTACCGGCGGACGTTTCAGGAATTCCTCGATGGCACCCAGGACTGGTGCCGCACCCATTCCTCCGGCTGCACGACGACGACCGCCGACATTCCCTTCGACGAACTGCTGCTGCGGATGATGCGCACCGCGAGCGTCGTGGGAGCGTGATTCAGTAGGATAATGAGAAGAGATGAACCACGAAGGCACGAAGGACACAAAGATGGGCCAATACCAATCGATCTCGCCAGAATGTGAAGAGGTATCGCGGCAGGTAGTCGATTCGGCTGTGAAAGTTCGCCGGGCCTTGGGACCGGGATTGTTAGAATCTGTGTACGAGCGGTGCTTGGAACACGATTTAAGGAAACGTGGATTTGAAGCGATGCGGCAGGTGCCCGTACCGGTTGTTTATGACCGCATGACGATCGAGAGCGGCTTGACACTTGATCTGCTCGTTAACGATCTCGTAATTGTCGAGCTAAAAGCGGTCGAGCAGATCATTCCCCTGTACGAAGCCCAGCTCCTCACCTATCTCAAACTGACGAATCGGCAGCTCGGCCTGTTGATCAATTTCAATGTCCCGCTGATAAAACATGGCATCAAACGAATAATATCAACCTCTGCAATCCCTTCGTGACTTTCGTGTCTTTGTGGTTCAATTTTCCCATACGTCTATCAGCCTCCTCAATCACCAGACCACCAGATACCAGGCACCACCCTTCCCATGTCCTTCGCCGCCCCGATGATGCTCTGGTGGGCGCTGCTGGCGATTCCGATCGTCATCTTCTACGTGCTGAAGGTCCGCGTGCGGCGGGTGCCGGTCAGCACGTTGATGTTCTGGGAGAAGGTCTACGAAGAGAAGGCGCCGCGGAGCCTGTGGGAGCGGCTGCGGCATCTCTCGTCGTTGCTGCTGCAACTGGCGCTGCTGGCGTTGCTGGTGATCGCGCTCGCCGACCCGGTGTTCGACTGGGAGGCGAAGGCCGCCCGCCAGGTTGTGCTCGTTCTCGACAACAGCGCCAGCATGCAGGCCACCGACGTATCGCCGAGCCGGCTCGATGCGGCGAAAAAGACCGCGACGGGGCTGCTCCACGGATTGCGGCCCCGCGACCGCATGGCCGTGCTGTCGGCGGGAACGCGGCCGGAGGTCGTCGTCGGCATGACGGGGCACGTCGGCACGCTGCGGGAGGCGATCGACGCCGTCCCCGCGACCGACGGACCGACCCGCGTCGCCGAGGCCGTCGCACTCGCCCGCAGGCTTCTCGCCGGCAAGCGGAACGGTCAGATCGTCGTCGTCACCGACGCGGCGTTCCCGCAATCGAAAGTGATCGCGACGGCGAAGGACGTGACCTGGCTGCCGGTCGGGGGGGAGGCGGCGAACGTGGGCATCACCCGCTTTCAGGTCCGCCGCAGCCTCGTCGATCCGATCGGTTACGAAGTGCTCGCCGAGGTGACCAACAGCGGTGAAGAGGCGGTCGAACGCCGCCTCGACCTGGAGCTGGCCGGCGCGGTGATCGACGCGGTTCCGCTTTCGCTCGAAGCCGGCGAAGTCTGGCGGCAGACGTTCGTGAAGGCCAGCGTCGACGGCGGCGAACTTGTCGCCACGCTGGCGAACAAAGAAATGGACGACGCGGAGGGTTCGGCGAAATCGCAAGCGGCGGGCGACGCCCTTGCCGTGGACGACGTGGCCCGGGCCATTTTGCCGGTCCGAGAGCCGCGGCCGGTCTATCTCGTCATGCAGGAAGGCAACCGGTTTTTGGAGAGCGTCTTTCAGGCGAGTCCGCTCGTCGAATTGCAGGTCGTCAAGGCGCTGCCGCAGGATCGGCCGGCCGATTCCCTCGTCGTGTTCCACCGCACCGTGCCGGCGAGATTGCCGGACGGCCCGGTGCTGGTCGTCGAGCCGAAGTCGGCAAGCGACGCCTGGGAACTCGGCGGGAAGATCGAGATCCCCGTCGTCGCGAAGCAGGCGGAGGATTCGCCGCTGCTGGCGCACGTCAAACTCGCCGAAGCCTATTTGCCAGAAGCGTTGAAGCTCACGCCGAAGGCCGATCTCAAGCCGAGCGTGCTGGCCGAGACGGCTTCGGGCGATCCGCTGTTGTTCAGCGCACAACGGTCGAACGGAAAGCTGCTCGTGTTGACGGTCAATCTCGAAAAGGGCGACCTGCCGTTGCGGACGGCGTTCCCGATCCTGCTGACGAACGCCCTCGCCTGGTATGCCGAAGGGGCCGGCGAGTTGCGGGAGGCCGTCGCCGCCGGCTCGCTTGCGGAAGTGAACGTCAAGCCGGACACGCGGTACCTGCTGCACGCCCCGGACGGTTCGACGCGACTGCTGACGACGAGCGGCGAGACGGCGACGATCGGGCCGCTCGACCAGGCCGGCGTGTGGCGCGTCGTTCCGCAAGAAGCCGGCAACGTCGCCGGCGTCGCGATCGACGAACAGGCCGGCGTGGCGGAGGTGACCTGGCCGGAGGGCACGCTTGAAGTCGCCTGCAACGTCGCCGACCCCACCGAAAGCGACCTGTCGTCGAAAAGCGAAACGAAGAGTCGGGACGAACTCACCGCCTCCGGCTGGGCCGGCCGACCGGTCTGGTTCTATCTGCTCGTCGGCGTGAGCCTGCTGATCCCGGCGGAATGGCTGCTGTACCAGAGACGATGGATTCAGTGATGTAGGGTGGGT
>JBAQZJ010000170.1:0-10451 GCA_049790855.1 Planctomycetaceae bacterium
ACATCCACTACTACAACTTCGAACGCAAACACTCAGCGCTCGAATACCTCAAACCCGCTCAATTCGAACAACTCAACAACCCACCAAAATAAGAGAACGACCTGTCCGCAAAAACGTCACCACCTCATGTTGCCTTTCGCTCCGCGAATGGAACTTTTCGCGGAGCGAAAAGCGACAATGGCTTCGCCCTACGCTCTCTTCGGCACCTTGTACAGCTTCCGCTGCAACCGTGGGCTGAACGGCGTCCAATTCGATTCGCCGTTGGGGTCTTCGTCGATCGCCTTGCTGAACTCATGCACCTTGGCGTCGAGCGAGTCGAGATGATGCAGCGCGGCCGCTTCGGGCGTCATCGGCAGTTTCGCGGCGCCGTATTCCATTGTGCCGTGATGGCTGAGGATCAGGTGCTTGAGGTGCCAGAGCAGGTCGGGCGGAAACGCCTGACCAGTTCGCACTTCGATCTCGGGCAGCTTTTCCGTGACCATCTCGCAGCCGAGCAGCAGGTGGCCGAGGAGCTGGCCTTCGTCGGTGTAGATGAAGGAAGCCTCGTAGCCCATTTCCCGCACTTTGCCGATGTCGTGCAGGAAGATGCCTGTCAGCAGCACGTCGCGGTCGAGCGACGGGTAGAGATCCTTGACCCGCTCGGCCGTTTCGAGAATGTTCAGCACATGCTCGACAAGGCCGCCTCGGTAGGCGTGATGCGCCTTGACCCCTGCCGGTGCCTGCGCGAACGCGGCCATGAAGGCGTCGTCGTTCCAGAAGGCATCGACGAGCGCCGCGAGATGCGGGTTGGAGAGCGTGTCGAGCAGTTCCCGCATGCGATCGAGCCGGGCCGGTGTTTCGCCGCTGGGTTGCGGGTGGAATTCGGCGGGGTCGAGACCCTCGGCGGAGACGGGTTGAATGCCCGTCACGATCATCTGCAGCCCGCCCTGATAGAGCTGGACTTTGCCTTTCACCTGGACGAAATCGCCGGCGTTTACGTGCCCCGCCCCCTGCTCGGTCACGTTCCACTGCAACCCGGCCATCGTGCCCGACTTGTCGCGCAGCACCGCCAGCAGATAGAGATTCGCGTTCCGATTCGCCCGCAGCGTCTTCTCGGCGAGAAGAAACACTTCGTCGACGGAATCTCCGTCCTTAAACTCGTTGAGATACTTCCGTGACATGCAGGGGTCCGTCGGAGTGGCCGGCAGCAGACCGGCGGAGAACTCGAAGAGGATGAAACGTCGGCGGGGGTCCGGAACGGCGATTCTAGGCCGACAGGACCAAGGTCACAACCGACCGGTTTCGGCCTCGCCCGGGCTGCCACGGCGCGATCCTTCTGCCCCTGCGACGCGTCTGCTAGAATGCCGCCCCCGTTGAGATCGGAGAAGTGGCATCTGTAGGGAACGCCCTCTGCGGCGTTCCGCACGGTCGAACGCGGGTTCTTTGCGCTGGAGCCCCGAGCGTTGGGGCGGAACGCCGCAGAGGGCGTTCCCTACAGACTCTGCCGACGGTCGACGTGAGGGACCGAATTTGTCGAAGTCCAAAAGGATCATACCGTGCGCTGGAGCCAGACGTTCATTCCCACGATGAAGGAGAACCCCGCGGATGCGGAGGTCCCCAGCCATCGGTTGATGCTGCGGGCCGGCATGATCCGGCAATTGATGGCGGGCGCGTACACCTACCTGCCGCTCGGCTGGCGGGCCGTCCGCAAGGCCGAGGCGATCGTCCGCGACGAGATGGAACGTGCCGGGGCGGCCGAAATCCACATGCCCGCACTCTCGCCGATCGAACTGTGGGAACGCACCGGCCGGCTCGAAGCGTTCGGCAACGTGCTGATCCGGCTGTCGCTGAAACGCGGCGACCGGAAGGTCGAACTCGCTCTCGGGCCGACGCACGAAGAGATCGTCACCGACCTCGTCGCCCGGCACATCGGCAGCTACCGGCAGCTTCCGGTGACGCTCTATCAGATCCAGACGAAATTCCGCAACGAAGAACGGCCGCGGTTCGGTGTGCTGCGGACGAGCGAGTTCCTCATGAAGGACGCCTACAGCTTCGGCGCCTCGCTCGATCAACTCGACGCCTCCTACCGCGCGATGTACGACGCTTACTGCCGCATCTTCGAGCGCTGCGGGCTGAAGTACCTGCCCGTCGAGGCCGAGAGCGGCCCGATCGGCGGCGACGCCAGCCACGAGTTCATGGTTCCCGCCGCCAACGGCGAGGATCGAATCGTCTACTGCGAAGCCTCGGGTTACGCGGCGAACCTCGAACGGGCCGAGACGGGGCGTAAGCCACCGAAGATCGAAACGCCGAAGAACGCCGGCGAATTGAAGAAGGTCTCGACGCCCGGCGCGACGAGCATCGATCAGGTCAGCCGGCTGCTGAAGATGCCGGCTGACCGATTCGTCAAGACGCTGATCTACCTCGCTGACGGCAAGCCGATCGCCGTGCTGATTCGCGGCGGCCACGAGGCGAACGAGGGCAAGATCCGCCGGGCCGCCGGTGTCGCGAGTCTCGAACTTGCCGATGAAGAAACGATTCGCAAGGTGACCGGCGCCCCGGTCGGTTTCGCCGGGCCGGTGGGCATTGAATGCACGATCTTCGCCGACCACGACGTACCACTGATCGTCGACGCCGTGACCGGAGCGAACGAGGCTGATGCGCATCTCACCGGCGTGAACGTCGGTCGCGACTGGACGGTCGAAACGACCTTTGACCTTCGCAACGCCGCCGAGGGCGACCCCGACCCGAAATCGGGCGAGCCGATGAAGTTCGTACACGGCATCGAGGTCGGGCACGTCTTCAAGCTCGGCACGAAGTACACGACGGCCCTCGACGCGACCTTTCTCGACGAGAAGGGAGAGCGGAAGCCGATCATCATGGGCTGCTACGGTATCGGCGTGAACCGGATCGTCGCCGCGCTCGCCGAGACATGCCACGACGAGAAGGGACTGATCTGGCCCGCCGCCGTCGCGCCCCACGAGGCGATCGTCATTCCGCTGAACATGAAGGACGAGGCGGTGCGGCAGGAGGCCGAGACGATTTACGCCGGCCTCGTCGAGGCGGGCGTCGACGTGCTGCTCGACGACCGCGAAGAACGGCCGGGCGTGAAGTTCAACGACGCCGACCTGATCGGCTTCCCGGTGCGGGTCGTCATCGGCGGCAAAGGGCTGGCCGAAGGCGTCGTCGAGATCAAACGGCGGACGGACGCCGACGCGCAAAAGGTTCCGAAAGCCGACGCCGTTCCGAAGGTCCGCGAACTGCTTGCATCGACGTAGGGCGCACGAAAGCCCACCGCTTGCAAGCGGTGGGCTTTACTCGTGAGCCGTCACCGCGCGGCTTTCACGTTCACGCTCGCTTCGGCGATCTCCGTCAGCAGGCGGTCGGTCTTCTCCTCTTCGTCGAGCGTCTCCTGGAGCAGCTCGGCGGCGTTCTCCTGTCCGACGCGCATCGCGAACGTCCGCAGGCAGCCGTAGCCGGCCATTTCGTAATGCTCGACCCGCTGGGCCGCGGCGATCAGCGCGGCGTCGCGGACGTCGTCGTCGCCGCTGGCGTTGATGACGGCCTCGCCTTCCAACACCAGCCCCTTCATCGCGTCGCAGGTCTTGGCCTTCGGCTTCTGGCCGAACAGCTCGAAGCAGCGCTCCAGCCGGTTGACGTGCCCCTTCGTCTCGCTCAGGTGCGTTTCGAAGGCCCGTTTCAACTGCGGCGACTTCGCCGCCTTCGCCATTTGCGGCAGCGCCTTCGTCAGCCGCCGCTCCGCGTCGTAGAGATCCTGAAGCTGATCGAGGTACAGATCCTCCATCGTGTTGAGCGTCTCGCTGAACAGTCCCATCGTGCGTCTCCTGGGATGAATGTGTCGTTCTTTGCGGGCGCGGGAGCGGTGTGTAGGCCGCTCGCCACCGTCTCCACTTTAATCCGTCGAGAGATGCGACATATCCACAGCTTCGCCCGTAACAGCGCCCGGCCGGCGACTACCCGTCACCGGGAAACGCCCGAGTGCGTTCATTCGCCCGGCCGCCGTCACATGCTTTCCTCAGAGCCGCGACCGTCAGGAAGCGCAACTCGACGCCCCCGCGCCCGCAGGCGCTCCCTAACGGTCGCGGCTCTGATGGCGGCGGGGTGGCTGGGGACGACGCGCTGAAAGTCCCGGAATCTGCATCGACGCGATCGCGTCGCCCCCAGTCGGGCGGTGATGACGCCTGCGGACGATGGTACGTCGAAGCCCGATCGACTGGGGGCGGGCTGGCGACGCTTGTTTTGACCACGACGTTGACTTGCGGCCCGTCCCCAGCCACCCGTATTCATCACTGGCAGCCGCGCAGCAGCAAAACCAGCGCGACCGAGCCGACGATCGAGATCGCGATCGATCCCAGACAGCCGGCGCGGTTCGAGAAGAAGAAAAACATGATCCGGCCATCGTCGTCCGCCGTTCATTCCAGGACCGCAGGAAATCGTCGCGTCTTCCGGGCCGGAACCCCCCGGGGCGAAACTCGGCCGCGCGGCTGACTTCCGATCGATTCCCGCTACCATTCGATCAGACGCACCCCGACTTCCGATACGGCCCTTCCCATGACGACCGCACCTGCCGTCAATACCCACTCGATGGTGATCGGATACCTGTTGTGGATCTTCGGTTTCACCGGGGCGCACCGGTTCTATTACGGCCGGCCGATCACCGGGACGATCTGGTTCTTCACGCTCGGTCTGTTTCTCATTGGCTGGATCGTGGACCTGTTCCTGATCCCGTCGATGGACCGCCACGCCGACGCCCGCTACGCGCCCGGCCCGTGGGACTACACCGTCGCCTGGATCCTGCTGACGTTCCTCGGCCTGCTCGGCGTCCACCGGTTCTATCTCGGCAAATGGATCACCGGACTGATCTGGCTCCTCACCGGCGGCCTGTTTCTGCTGGGCTATCTATACGATTACTGGACGCTCAACGAACAAGTCGACGAGAAGAACCGCGGATCGGCGTGACGATCGCTTGCGATTTCACGGCGCTTCAGCGTGCGGCGAAATCGCAAGCGAGGCCGCAGGCTTGAAGACGGCCTACGACGATTCCGCATCGTCTTCGTCGGCACTGCTTTCGAGGAATGGTCGCAGCCGCTGGACGAGCGGCTCTGCCCCGAGGTCTTCCTTGCCGAACCCCGGCTCAGCACCCAGTTCGACGGCTTTCTGCTGGGCGTCGTCGAAATTCGAAACGAGCATGACGGGAATCTTGCTCGTCGTCGCACTGGCTTTGATGGCCTTGATCAGGTCGAGGCCCGACGAACCGTCGGCATCGAAGACGCGATTGACGAGAATCAGGTCGTACGACCCGTTGTGCAGCATCACCATCGCGTCATCGGCGGTTTCCGACGACTGCACCGTCGCTGTGAACTGCTGACCGAGAAACGCCTTGATCGCCATGCCGTCCGGCATGCACTGACCGACGCTGAGCACCCGTTTCGTCATCCGTCACCTCGGGCCGCGGACTTGTCGTTCAACTTCTTCGCAATGAACCATCGTCGGAACGATCAGCTTCGGCGTCAACACCCCTTTCCTGCGGTCGGTCGTCGCGACCCGACTTCGGAGGTCGCGGCCCGTAGAACTGGTAGTAAGTGCATTCGATCCGTCCGTTGTACAATTTGCGTTTGCGGTCCGGGCGTCGTCGAACCAGTCGTTCGAACTCTGTGTTCGCCGTCAGTGCATAGACCGACCACGTCGGAATCGCCGCGAACAGGTCGTTCATCGAGCGATACAACCCCTCGAGTTGACGCTGTTCGCCGAGCCGCTCGCCGTAGGGCGGATTGCAGATCAGGCAGCCGAATTCCTGCGACGTTTCGAATCGCTGGAACGGACGAACGGCGAACTCGACGTCGCTGCCGACGCCGGCCGCCGACGCATGCCGCCGAGCCGTCGAGACGGCCTGCGAGTCGAGATCGCTCGCCAGAATCGGCGCGGGCGGATCGGTCGCAACGAGAGCATTCGCCTCGGCGCGGGCCGCCTTCCAGATCGACGACGGGACGTGCGGCCACGACTCCGCCAGAAACGACCGCTTCAAGCCGGGAGCGATGTTGCGGGCGAGCAGCGCCGCTTCGATCGCGATCGTTCCTGTTCCGCAGAACGGGTCGGCCAGCGGTCGGTTCCGGTTCCAGTAGCTCAGTTGAACGAGACCGGCGGCGAGCGTCTCTTTGAGCGGCGCCGGGCCGCTCTGTGTGCGGTAGCCGCGTTTATGCAGGCCGGCGCCGCTCGTATCGAGCGCGATCGTGACGACGTCGTTGCGGACGGCGACGTCGACCGGATACTTCGGCCCGGTCTCGGGCAGTTGCGACAGCCCGTATTTCTCACCGAGCCGCGTGACGACCGCCTTCTTGACGATCGATTGAGCGTTCCGCGGACTGCGGATCGCCGATCGCACGGCACGCACTTCGACGGGAATCGCCGCCTCCTTCGGCAGCCAGTCTTCCCACGGCAGGGCGATCGTCTGATCGAACAGCTCGCCGAAATCGAGCGCCGTGAACTCACCGACCTGCAACAGCACCCGGTCGGCCGAACGCAGCCAGAGATTCGTCCGCGCGATCGCCGCGTCGTCCGCCGCGAACGTGACCTTGCCGTCTTCGACGACCCGGTCGGCGTAACCGAGCCGTTCGAGTTCACGCGAGACGACGGCTTCAAGTCCGAAAGCAGCGGTGGCGATGAGGTCGGGCATGGGGGGATGGTAGGAAATAGGAAATAGGAAATAGTTCGTAGGGTGGGTCGAGCGAATGCGAGGCCCACCGGCACGGTCTCTCGGCGTCCGGAAGCGTTCCAGACCGTGCCGGTGGGCCGCGCCTGCGGCTTGACCCACCCTACGGTTTCGCAACAGCGAAACTAATACAACCCGTGCAACGGCGCGCCCGAGGCGGCGAGCGACTCAACGCGTTTTGTCACGGCGGGGTCTTCTTCCAGCGGGGGAGCGTGGTGCGGTTTGATGCGGGCGTCGATCACCAGCGGTCCCCGGAAGCCCCAATGCTTGTCTTCGAAGAACGCCCCTGCCCCGTCGACGTCGCTGGCCGGGTTCGACCGCGTGAAGGTCGTCCACAGCAGGTTGTTCATGCTCTCGACGACGAAGCCGGCGTCGTCCCCGACGATGACGAGCGGGAACGGCGTCAGCGGATGACCGTCGTCGCCGAGCGCTTCGCAGAGGCGACGAATCGCCGACCGGTCTTCCTCCTGAAATCGCGGCCCCGAGACGGCGACGACGCCCGGCAGCGCGAGCTTCGCCTCGCGAAAGCCGTCCGGCAAGCGAAAGCCGCCCGGCAACTCCGTCGGCAGATCGCGGCGCGGCGGACCGGCGGCGGCGATCACCAGCTTCGATCCCTCGTTCAATCCTGTTCCCGAGTAGTCGAGCGTGTCGATCGTCGTGCGAGTCTGAAAGTGCAGATCGCGCGTCCAGTCGACGCGCGACAGCAAATGCCGCAGGAAGGCGGGAACGTCGTGTATGTCGAGTGCCGGGTCGTCTTCCTTCGCGACGATCCACAGGTACTTCGCGAGTGAAAGCTGCCCCTGCCCGAGAATCGCGTTCGCCAGCGTGAGCAGTTCCTGCGGCCGCCGCTGCGACGCATACGGAACATAACGCTCGCTGCCGATCGCCAGCAGCAGCGGATGGACGCCGGCGGCATCGACCGCATGCACGGCATGCACGCCCGGCAGCACCGACGGAATCGCCGGCCCCGTAAGCTCGTGAATGATCTCGCCGAAAGACGTGTCTTCCTGCGGAGGCCGTCCGACGACCGTGAACGGCCAGATCGCGTCCGATCGACGATAGACCTTCTCGACGTTCAGCACCGGAAAATCATGCCGCAACGAGTAATACCCGAGATGATCGCCGAACGGCCCTTCCGGCAGTTGCTCGGCCGCGACGGTGCCGGTGATGCAGAAATCGGCCTCGGCATAGATCGCCGGACCGGCCGGCTGCCGGATCATGCGGATCGAACGGCGTGAAAGTGCGCCGGCGAACGTCAGCTCGCTCAATCCTTCCGGCAGCGGCATGACGGCGGCAAGCGTCATCGCGGGCGCCCCGCCGACGAAGACGTTCACCCGGAACGGCTCGTTCTTCGCGATCGCCCTGGCGTGATGCACGCCGATGCTGCGATGAATCTGGTAATGCAGGCCCGCCTGCTGCGGGCCGTACCGGTTGCCGGCGAGTTGCACCCGATACATGCCGACGTTCGACTTCATCAGCCCCGGCGCATCGGGGTCTTCGGTATAGACGGCGGGCAGCGTGACGAACGGTCCGCCGTCGTTCGGCCATGAAACGAGCTTCGGCAGTCGGTCGAGCGTCGTTTCCTGTGCGAGCACCGGTCCCGAACGAACGAATCGCGGCAGCATCGTCAGCGCCGCTCGCGGAACGTCGCGGTAGCGCCACGGCGACTTCCAGAACGCGACAGGGTCGATTTTCAGCTCGACGAGATGCCGCACCGATCGGAGCGCATCGCGGAACAGGTACTGCGTTCTCTCGCGCGTTCCGAACAGATTGCTGACCATCGGAACGTCGCAATCTTTGACTCGCTCGAACAGCAACGCCGGGCCGCCCGCCGCATAAACGCGACGGTGAATCGCAGCGGCTTCGAGATGCGGATCGATTTCGACCGGCACACGGACGAGCCGCCCGGTCCGTTCGAGATCACGGACGCACTCCTGAAGATTGCGGTAGCCCATATCGGTCGCGGGAGCCGTCGAATGTCGCGGAAGGGATGAAGGACATGGGATTATAGTTCCCGCCGCCATACTCACCACGTTCCCGGCGAGCGGCCGGCGTCAGCCGGCCGAGTGCGCGGAGCGTTTCTCCCGCACCCGAATTCCGATCGACGCTCGCAAAGGGTCGCGGATGCACGCGGATGAATGCAGAGATGGACTTCTCATGTGAATCATCTGCGGACTGGTGGCATGCTTTCACGCCGCTGCAGACGGTTTTGACAATTCCCTCAGACTTTCCCGGCGGCGGGTAAGCATGTCGGATGCAATTGGACGCTCGACATGCTCACCCGCCGCCGATCACGGTCTCCGAGACGTCGTCGTCGTTTGCGGCGGCGTGAGAGCATGCCACCCAACGCCCGATTCGTCGGCTCTTTCCTTCGCGTGACTCGCGGCTCTAAGGGGCTTTCCCTTACAATTCCGCGACAACAACGACAGCCCGGCCGCCTGTGGCGGCCGGGCTGACTTCTTCTGGACCATTCGATGAACTGGCTCAACGCCGCGATTCTGTTCGTGCTCTTCGCGGGTCATTGCGAGTTGATGGCGGCGTGGGTGAATCGCATCCATTCGCGGCCCTATCGGCGGTCGATTCTCAAGAAGACCCGCTACCTGCACGATCTGCTCGTCGTCGGATTCCTGCCGTTCATCGTCTGGCGAGTCGGCGTGACGGGGCCGCGGCTGCTGCGGGGCGGTGAGTGGAGCGCTCTGCCGACACCCTGGGCGGTCTACTTCGCCGTTTGCGGGCTGGGCGTCGCGCTGCTCGTCGCGGGATCGGCGCGGTGGCTGCTGCGGCGGCAACCGGAAGTTCGTTCGTCCCGCCTGATCGACGTGTCACAAGAACTCGGCTTCGTGCCGAGCGGACCGGGACTGCGAGGCCGCATCGCCCGGCTGCCGCTCAACGAGGTCTTCCTGCTGGAGATCAACGAGAAGGAACTCGTCCTGCCGCATCTGCCGGCGGAACTGGACGGACTCTCGATCGCCCATCTTTCCGACGTGCATTTCCGTGGTCCCGTCGGCTTGGATTATTTCCGATACGCCTTCGACCGCATGGCCGATTGGAACGCCGACCTCGTCGCATTCACCGGCGACCTGCTTGATGAACCGGAACTCGTCGACTGGCTGCCGGAGACGTTCGGCCGGCTGTCGGCTCCGCTGGGCTGCTGGTTCATTCTCGGCAATCACGACTGGCTGCTGGACGTCGAGCCGATCCGCACGGCGATGACGAAGCTGGGCTGGCACGATCTCGCCGGCCGGACCCGCATCATCGAGCATGCCGGTCATCGAATCGCGCTCGGCGGCGACGAGACGCCCTGGATGAAGTCTCCGCCGTCGTTCGAGTCGATGGATTCTGCCGATCTCCGCATTCTGCTGAGCCATACGCCCGACAATCTGCGCCGGGCGAGCAGGCAGAACGTCGACCTGATGCTGTCGGGACACAATCACGGCGGCCAGGTGTGCCTGCCGGTGATCGGGCCGATCTATTCGCCCAGCCGCTACGGAATTCGCTACGCCGCGGGAACCTACCGCCGCGGTTCGACGACCCTGCACGTCAGCCGCGGCCTATCGTCGGAACGCCCGCTCCGCTGGAACTGCCCGCCGGAGGTGACCCGCATCGTGCTTCGCTCGTCACAGCGCGAACACCGGTCCTGACGGGATTCAACGATCCGCCCCTCAGTGCTTGACGAGTGCCCCGTCGAGATCAGCCACGCCATCAGAGTCGCGCCATCGGAGCCGCGACCGTCAGGGAGCGCTTG
>JBAQZJ010000171.1:0-3695 GCA_049790855.1 Planctomycetaceae bacterium
GGCAACGACCGGCCGAACGTGCTGCTGATTCTGACCGACGATCAGGGCTGGGGCGACATTCGCTCGCATGGCAACGAGCGTATCGACACGCCGCATCTCGATCGGCTGGCAGCCGACGGGGTGCGATTCGAGCGGTTCTTCGTCGACCCGCTGTGTGCTCCGACGCGGGCGGCATTGCTGACGGGGCGGTACAGCCTGCGAACGGGCGTGCATGGCGTCACCCGCGCCCATGAGACGATGCGGACGGAGGAAGTCACGATCGCCGAACTGTTGAAAGATGCTGGTTACACGACCGGCTGCTTCGGCAAGTGGCACAACGGCCGGCACTATCCGAATCACCCCAACGGGCAGGGATTCGATGAGTTCTTCGGCTTCTGCGGCGGTCACTGGAACAACTATTTCGACACCACGCTGGAACGCAACGGTGAACCGGTCGCGACGAACGGTTTCATCACCGACGTGTTGACCGACGAGGCGATCGCGTTCGTGCGCAGGAACAGAAAGCGACCGTTCTTTTGTTTCGTTCCGTTCAACACCCCGCATTTCCCGCCGCAGGTGCCCGACGGGCATTTTGACAAGTACGTCGCCCGCGGCTGCGACGACAAGACGGCGACCGTCTACGGCATGGTCGAGAACGTCGACGAGAACGTCGGGCGACTGCTGGCAACGCTTGACGAGCTGTCGCTCGACGAACGCACGATCGTGCTGTTCCTGACCGACAACGGCCCCAACACCGACCGCGACAACGGCGGGATGAAAGGTCGCAAGGGCAGCGTTCACGAAGGCGGCGTTCGCGTTCCGCTCTTCGTCCGCTGGACGGGCACGATCGCCGCGGGAACGACGATCGAGCCGATCGCCCACCATGCCGACCTGCTGCCGACGCTCTGCGAACTGTGCGGCATTTCGTTGCCTGAAAACGTCACGCTCGACGGCAGAAGTCTGGCGCCGCTGTTGGAGGACAGCGAAGCAGCATGGCCCGACCGGACGTTGTTCACCTTCAAGGATACGAAGCCGGTTCCCGACGGCCGTCAGGGAGCCGTGCGCACTCCGTCCTACCGCGCCGTCCGTGAACGGGGCGACTGGCAGCTCTACGACATACTGCACGATCCGCAGCAGTCGCAGAACGTTGCGAAGGAGCACCCGCGCCTCGTCGAGGAACTCGCGACCGCGTTCGACGCGAAGTGGCGGGAAGTCGCCGCCGCGGGATTCGCGCCGGTTCCGGTTCCGATCGGTCATCCGCAGCGGCCCTCCGCCGTTTTGCCGGGACACGAGGCGTTACTGCATCCCGCACAGGGCGAGGGCATCAGCTATCACGGCCGCGCCGGGTGGGCGAACGATTGGATCGACAATTGGACCGGCGCCGCGTCTTATCCCGCTTGGCCGGTCGAAGTGACGACGGCGGGACGTTATGAAATCGTTCTCCGATATTGCTGCCCGGCGGAGAACGTCGGTTCGATGATCCGCGTCGAAATCGGCGACGCGACAGTTCGCAGCACGTTCACCAAGGCTCACGCTCCGCCGCCGATCACCGGTCCCGACCGGTTTCCGCGCCCCGAGGTTCCCGAAAAGGAATGGAAGCGGCTTTCTCTCGGGACCGTCGCCCTCGACGAAGGGAGAGCCGAACTCACCTTGAGGACCGAGCGGATCACCGGCGGCCGGATGCCGCAGATCAAGGCGGTCGAGGTCTTGCCTGCCGACTGAACCGGCGGTCGGAAGTGAGCAGGTGCAAGAGAAAGAGAACGGGCGACGTTTCAACGTCGCCCGTTCTCTGGCAATCGTCCGGCTGAGAGGCTACTTCGATTCGAGAGGCTTCACGCGAAGGTTGCGGAACTCGATGTGGTGGTTGTGGCCGAGGAAGCCGAGACGGCCTGTTTTATTCGCCAGGCCGGGATGCTCTTTCCCGTCGGCCGTCTTGCCCGGCGTCACGTCGCCTTCGAGCAGGATCTTTCCATTGAGAACGACCTTAAACCGGTTGCCTTGGACAGTGATTTCTTCCTGGTTCCAATGACCGGTCGGTGCGAGAGAGCCGCGCTTCGCGGGAATGACGCCGTAGATCGAACCGTGAGTCTGCCAGGGTTGAATCGTCGCGTAGACGTCGGCGGGGTTGTCGAGGATCTGGCTCTCGATGCCTTCATAGGCGGTCGCCGACGCATCCTTCGGAACGCGAATGCCGACGCCACTGTTGCCGCCTTCTTCGAGTTTGAACTCGAAGCGGAAGACGAAGTCGCCGAGTTCCTGGTCGTAATAGATGTTCCCGCCCTCTTTCGTCGCCACGAGTACGTGGGGTTCGGCCTGATAGCCGTTCACGTCGCCGGTCCAGCCGGTCAGGTCTTTGCCGTTGTAGATCGGCGTGAAGCCTTCTTCGCCGCCGGGAAACGTCTCGACTCGCTCGTCTTCGGCCGTATTTCGCACATGCGATGCCGCGACCTGCATCCCGCTGAATCGGACGCTGCCGGTCTGCGGTCCATGCGCATACAACACGTCGATGACCTGTGTGTCATTCAACCAGGCCTGCACATGATCTTCGTGGACGCGCAGGTAGACGTGATTCTCGCCGTCGGTTTTGAGGCCGCTCGTTTCGGCGGGAGAATCGGCGACAGTGTGCGGCTTGCCTTCTTTGCGGTCCGACAGCAGGATTCCGTGCTCGGGCGAGACCGTCAGCACGAGGCCCGGCCCATCGGCACCGCCTTCGGCGCGAAAGCTGATCTCGCCCGATTGGTCGCCGTCCAGCCGAAACGTCGCGTGCAGGTCGAAGTTCCGCAGTGATTCCGACGCCGCGATCGGCTTGCCGGTTTCGACGTTCTCGATCTTCTTCCAGCCGTCGCCGTAGGGGTTGCCGTCGGCGTCGAGGAATCCCGCCTCGGGCGACTTGCGGTCGATCTCTCGCAGAAAGACGTTGCGAAAGCGGATTTCGCCGCCGTGCGTCTGCAACTGAACCGGCCCCAGCGGGAAGACGGGAATCGTGCGGTCCCAGTAGTTCTCCATGACGGTCTCGTTCACGACAAGTTTGTCGTTGAGACGCACCGTCACCGTTTCGCCGACCATCGTGATCTTCAGGCTGTTCCACTCGCCGAACGGACTGTCAGCCTGCACGTAAGGAAACCGGTCGTGGGTCTTGTTGTTCCACAAGCCGCCGGACCCCTTGTCGGCCCCGAGATCCCACTTGCCGGCCTCCTCCGTCCAGTCCCAGATCTGAACCTGCGGATTGCCGCGCAGGTAGATGCCGCTGTCGGCCTTGGCGACGGTCTTGTAATCGAGCCTTAGCTCGAAGTCGCCGTAATCCCGGGCGGTCGTCAGGTACGGTCCCTCGCCGTCGTTGACGAGTTCGCCGTTTTCGACGCTCCAATGTTTCTCGACCTCGACCCAGTTCTTTTCGAGGAAGCCGGACCGCTCCTCCGACGTCATCTCGCGCAGTTTGCGCGGGTCGAAGTGAGGCAAGCCGATCCAGCCGGTGAGATCTTCGCCGTTGAACAGGGCCGTGAAACCCTCCGGCGGCGTATTCGGTTTCGCCGCTTCTTCGGCGTCGACTGGCGTGACAGCCAGCAGGCACAGCACAGGAATGACGACAAGGCGTGTTTGCATCAGGCAGGCTCCGTGGAGTGCATTCGGGAAGGATGGGCGAATTATGAACCGGCGACACAGCCGATCGCAATCGCCGCCGGTAGCGTCGCCTTTCGCTCCGCGAAAGAGCGTTC
>JBAQZJ010000172.1:0-13530 GCA_049790855.1 Planctomycetaceae bacterium
TCGGAACAGGCCGCTCAAGGAGGGCCGAAGAAGGTCAAGCTGGCGTACATCGGGCTGACCTGCGAGGCGGCGATGTTCGTCGCCGAGGAGAAGAGATTCTTCGAGGAAGAAGGCATCGACGTCGAGCTCGTCAAGACCGACTGGGACGGGCTGCGCGACGGACTGGGTCTCGGCCGGTTCGACGTGAACTACACGTTGATCATGTACCTGCTAAAGCCGATCGAGCAGGGGCTGGACGTCAAGATCGTCGGCGGCATCCACAAGGGCTGTCTGCGAGTGCATGTTCCGGCCGACAGCGACGTCGATTCGATCGAGCAGCTCAAGGGCAAGCGGATCGGGATTCCGACGATGGGCAGCCCGCCGTTCCTGTTCGCCAGCCGGGCGCTGGTCGCCAAGGGCCTCGACCCTCGAACGGACGTCGAATGGATCGTCATCGCACCCGAGGTGTCGGGGCTGGCGCTCGACAACGGACAGGTCGACGCGATCGCCGATTCGGAACCGATCGGGTCGATTCTCGCGGCACAGGGCAAAGTCAAGACGATCGCCGACCAGGCGGCCGACCCGGAGTTCCGCGATGAGTACTGCTGTGCGGTCGTCGTGAGCGGCGCGTTCGCGGCCCGCGACCCGGAATCGGCGGCGAAGGTCACGCGGGCGTTGCTCAAGGGTGCTCGCTGGGTCGAAGAAAATCCGGCCGCTGCGGCGATGCTGTCGGTCGAGAACAAGTACGTCGCGTCGTCGGTCGAGCTTAATGCGCTGGCGATCTCGAAGCTGAATTACGCACCGGGTGTCGACGACTGTCGTGAAAGCGTGAGCGACGCGGCTCGTGACATGAAAGTCGCGGGCCTGCTCAACGAGTCGACCGACCCTGCGGAGCTGGCGAAGCGGGCGTGGCTCGATCTGGAAGGCGTGTCGGACGAGTGGGTCGAAAGTCTTCAGGTCGAAAAACTGGCCGACGAGCGTCCGATTCTCTCCGGTCGACTGCTCATCGCGAAACTGCTCCGCGAGCATGCCGATTTGTGTTGCAGCGGAGAGATTCGCGACGACTTCGCCTTCTCGGCCGTCGGAGGGTATTGAGCCGTGACGCTTGTCGCTGAACGAACCGCAGCTCGTCGCCGCGTGCCCCGGCCCTTCGAGGCATCGTCGCGAATGCGCAGGCTGGGCATGGTCGCGTCGCCCATCCTGGCGACGGCGGCGGCTCTGCTGCTGCACCTCGTATTGCCGAACGGACAGATCACCGCGCCGACGCGGCTGTATCCGCTGCTGCTGGCGGCGCTGCTGACGGTCGCGCTGGTCGCCGCGGCGGTTCAGGCGATCTGGCGGAGCGCACGACCGCCTGTGCTGCATTTCGGTCCGCTGCTGGCGGGGGCGGTGCTCGTGCTCGCGGTGCTCGACCTCGTGACGTTGAAGCTCGCGCTGATGCCGTTGCCGTATTTTCCCGGACCCGACGCGATCCTGCAGGGCATGTGGGACGAGCGAACGGTGCTGCTCGAAAGCGCGATCAGCTCCTTCCTGCTGCTGCTGAGCGGTTACGCAGTGGGAGTCGCCGCCGGACTGGTCAGCGGAGTGCTGCTCGGCTGGTCGCGCGGGCTGCGGTACTGGGGGATGCCGGCGATGAAGCTGGTCGGGCCGATTCCCGCGACCGCCTACATTCCGCTCGTCATGGCGCTGTTCGCGAACGCGTTCGTTTCGGGAAGCGCGCTCATCGGGCTGGCCGTCTGGTTTCCCGTGACGATGCTGACGCTGTCGGGCGTCGCCAACGTGCCGGTCTCGTATCTCGACGTCGCCCGCACGCTCGGGGCCGGGCGCTGGTACCTGATCTTCCGGGTCGCGATTCCCGCGGCGATGCCGAGCATCTTTCTGGGGTTGTTCATGGGGCTGGGGGCCGCGTTCCTGACGCTCGTCGTCGCCGAGACCGTCGGCGTAAGGTCCGGCCTGGGATGGTACGTGAAGTGGCAGCAAGGGTACGTTGAATACGCCAAGGCCTATGGGGCGCTGATCATCATGGCGTTGTTCTTCTCGGGACTGATGACGTTACTCTTCAAGGTGCGCGATCGCGTGCTGGCGTGGCAGAAAGGTGTGATCCGTTGGTGAGCGAACCGGGAACACGATCGGCCGTCGTCGAGGGTCGTCCGAAGACGGCGATCGAGTCGCGTGAGAACTCCGAAGCCGGTCACGGCGGCGCCGGGACCGTCGATTCACACGCCGGCTCGTCGCTTTGCATTCGCGGCGTGTCGAGAATCTTTCACACCGCCGACGGCAGCCCGACGCTCGCGCTGTCGAACTTCTCGCTGATCGTCGACGAAGGCGAATTCGTCGCGCTGATCGGACCGAGCGGCTGCGGGAAGTCGACGCTGTTGCGGCTGATCGCGGGACTCGACGAACCGACGCTCGGCGAGCTCACCCTTGGCGGCGAGACGATCGCCGGGCCTGGCGCCGACCGCGGGCTGATGTTTCAGGATCCGAACCTGTTTCCGTGGTTGACCGTTCGCGGCAACGTCGGGACCGGCCCGGCGGCTCGCGGCGTCCATCGCGGTCGACGCCAGGAAGTCGACGAATACATCGAGCTTGTCGGGCTGGAGGCGTTCGCCGATCATTACCCTCACCAGCTTTCCGGGGGGATGGCTCAACGGGCGGCGCTCGCGCGAGCGCTGATCAATCATCCGAAAGTCCTGCTGCTCGACGAGCCTCTGGGCGCCCTCGACCAGTTCACCCGGATGCGAATGCAGGACGAAGTGTTGCGATTGTGGCACGCCCGCCGCACGACGACGCTGCTGGTCACGCACGACGTCGACGAGGCGATCTACATGTGCGATCGCATCGCCGTGATGACGCCGCATCCGGGGCGCATCGAGCGGATGATCGACGTCGAGATGCCCCGCCCGCGTCGTCGCAACGATCCTGCGTTTTTGCGGCTGCGTGCCGAGATCATGGAGAGCCTCGATTTCACCGGCGGCGCGACGCCGCCCGATTGACGGTCGTCGCGACACTTCGACGTTGAACCGACTTCGGCCCAGCGTCATCTTGTGGCTGCCAACCGCCGACGACCGACGAGCCGACACCGATGAACCCGCCCCCCAAGCCGTCCTCTCGAACCTGGCTGGCGCTGGCCGGCATCGGCGTCGTACTGGTCGCATTCGCCGTCTTCCTGGCCATGCGCGGCGGCAACGACGATGAAGGCGACGACCGCGAAGGCCCGGGACGGGTCGAGCGAGAGGAACTTCCGATCGACCCGGCGATCTACCGCAAGATGGTCTCGGCCTTTTACACCGGCGTCGCCGCGATCGACGCCGATGCGAACGATCGGGCCAGGCAGGAGATGACCCGCGCCACCGAGCTCGTTCCCGCCGAGCCGGCCGGCTGGATGAACCTCGCGCTGGTGGGGATACGGCTCGACGAGGTCGAAGCGGCCGTCCAGGCGCTCGAAGAGGCCCGGAAGCTTGCTCCCGACGATGCGACCGTCGATCGGCTGTTCGGGTTGCTCGAAAGCCGTCGCGGCAATTCCGACGCGGCCGTCAAGCACTTCCGGCAGGCCGTCGAGAAGGATCCCGACGATGTGAAATCGGCCTACGCACTCGCCGAAGAAATCGAACGTCGCGGCGAGCCGGAGTCGGGGGTGGAGGCTGCCCGTCTGCTGGCGGAGATCCTCGAACGGCAGCCGGACAATCTCGCGGTCCTGCTGGAGCGGGCGAGGCTGGCGGTCAAGGCCGACGACGCAAAGGCGCTGTCGAGCGTCGTCGAGCGACTGCGCCCGTTCGCGAGCGCCTGGCCCGAACGAACTGCGGAACAGTTCCGCACGCTGGACGAGGCGGCTGCGGAAGGCATCACCGGACAGACGGCGATTCGCGTGGCGGTGATGCGCAATCTGCTTGTCGCCGAGCCGGCGTTTCGCGCGAGTCTCGCGGAGGTCAAATCGCCCGCGGGCGTCGTGGGCGAGCCGGTCCGGACCTTTCTCGAACTGCCGCCGCCGCCGCCGACGCCGGCACCGTCCGACACCGGCCTCGCATTCGAGGTCGAGCCGATCGGCAAGATGGATAGCGTCGCCGAGACGTTGATCGCCGTTCCCGCGGTCGGCGATAAGGCGCCGGCGTTGATTGTCGCCGATGGGCGGACCGTACATACGATCGCCGACGTCGAACAGACGCTGCCCTTTCCGGGCGGGCCGGAGAACAAGCCGCCAAGATCGCACGGAATGCTCGCCGTCGACTGGAACTCCGATTACGCGGTCGATCTGGTGCTGGCGGGGGCCGGCGGCGTGCGTCTGTTGCAGGTCGACGAGGCCGGAACGTTTCAGGACGTGACCGACGCCACCGGCATCGCCGAGCAGATCAACGCGAAGCCGGCGAACGGCGTCTGGGCGGCCGACGTCGAACTCGACGGCGACCTCGATCTCGTCGTCGGCTGGACGTCGGAACCGGCTGCTGTGCTGCAGAACAACGGCGACGGCACGTTCGCGGTTCAGCAGCCGTTCGAGGGCGTCTCCGACTTGCAGGCGTTCGTCTGGTGCGCACTGGATCGGGGCGGGATTCCCGATGCCGCCTTCCTCGACGGCGACGGCAAGCTTCACGTTTTCGACAATCAGCGTACCGGTCGGTTTCAACGCCGGGAACTGCCGGACGATCTCGGAGCGCTGGTCGCGACGACCGTCGCCGATTTCGATGCCGACGGTCTTTTCGAGCTTGTCGTGCTGCGCGATGACGGCACGATCTTCACACTCTCGAACGCCGGCGGCGCCGGCGGCTGGCGTTCGGCCGACGCCGTCCGCTGGGACGAGGCTCCCGAATCAGGCGCCAGGCTCGCCGTCGCCGATCTCGACAACAACGGCAGCGTCGACCTGATCGGCACCGGCCCCGGAAGCACGCGAATCTGGCTTCGCGACGGGTCTGGAAAACTGCAGTCGCCGAAAGCCGGGGTCGATTTCGAGGTCGGCGCAATCCTCGACCTCACGAACGACGGCCGGCTCGATCTGGCGGGGTTGTCGGGCGAGCGGAAGCCGGTTCGCGGAACGGGACGAGGGACGAAAGAGTATCACTGGCAGTCGATCGATCCTCGTGCCGCCAATGTGAAGGGCGACGGCCGCATCAATTCGTTCGGACTCGGCGGCGAGGTCGAAGTGCGGTCGGGCCTGCTCGTGCAGACGCAGTCCATCGGCGGACCGAAACTGCACTTCGGGCTGGGCGAACATCCGGGCGCCGACATCGCACGCATCGTCTGGCCCAACGGCACCGTCCAGGTCGAGTTCGACACGAAGGCCGACCAGGTGATCGCCGCCGAGCAACGCCTCAAAGGCTCGTGCCCGTTCGTCTTCGCCGATGACGGCACGGGCCTGCGGTTCGTCACCGATTTTCTCTGGCGTTCGCCGCTCGGGTTGCGAATCAACGCCCAGGACACCGCCGGGGCCGCACAGACGGAAGACTGGATCAGAATCACCGGCGATCAGTTGAAACCGCGCGACGGCTTCTACGACGTCCGCATTACGGCGGAGCTGTGGGAGACGCACTACTTCGACCAGATGTCGCTGATGGTCGTCGATCATCCGCCGGAGACGGCGGTGTTCGTCGACGAGCGATTCGCGAAGTCTCCTCCCGCGCTGAAACTGCATCCGACCGGGCCGCTTCATCCCGTTTCGGCGCGTGACGACACGGGGCAGGACGTCACTGACGCCGTTCGCTCGGTGGACGGCCGCTATCTCGATTCGTTCGGTCTGGGCGACTATCAGGGTGTGACGCGCGACCACTGGGTCGAGATCGAGATCGGCGACGACGTGCCGTCGGAAGGGCGATTGCAGCTTGTCGCGCGGGGCTGGGTCTATCCGACCGACAGTTCCATCAACGTCGCCTTGGCGCAGGGCGGTCACGATCGGCCGCAGGGGCTTTCGCTCGAGATTCCGGACGGCGACGGCGGCTGGAAGATCGCCCGGCCCGACCTGGGGTTCCCCGCGGGCAAAAACAAGACCATCGTGATCGATCTCGAGGGGTTGTTTTCAACAGGAGCGCCGCGACGATTCCGATTGCGGACGAACCTCGAAGTGTACTGGGACCGGCTCGCCGTCGCCGTGGCCGGTGAGCCGTCGACGTTGCAGACGCGGCGGCTCAGCCCGGTGTCGGCAGAACTGCGTTATCGCGGCTATTCGCTGATGACGCGGGCCGACCGCAGTTCGCCCGAGATTCCCGTTTACGATTCGCTCATCGGCACGTCGCAGCGCTGGCGCGATCTGATTGGGTACTACACTCGCTTCGGCGACGTTCGTACTCTGCTGGAAGAGGTCGACGATCGTTACGTCATCGCGAACGCGGGCGATGAAGTCGCCCTGCGGTTCGCCGAGCCGCCACCGCCGCCGGCCGGATGGATCAGAGACTTCGTGCTTATCGGCGACGGCTGGAACAAGGACGGCGATTACAACACCGCGTTTTCAGAGACGGTGCTGCCGTTGCCCTCGCACAGCCGGCCGGAGTACGACACGCCGCCGGGCGAGCTGGAAGACGACCCCGTCTATCGGAAGAACCCGACGGACTGGGAGCGGTATCATACGAGATACGTTACGCCCGAGGTGTTCGGGAACGGCTTACGGCCGCCCGGCGGGAATGATCGGGCGCGCGGCTCCAACAGTGAAGGACACTAAAGGATGTACGGCCGGATCGCTGCGATCGTCTGTCTGGCGGGGCTGCTCGCCGTGACGGTCGTTCTGAACAATCGCAACGAGACGTCGCCCGGTCGGGCGGAGCCTTCCGTCGACGCGGCGGCTTCGGAACCCACGCGCTACGGCTTCCGGCTGACGGAAGTCTCGAAGTCGGCCGGAATCGACTTCATGCACACCGCGCCGACGTTCGACGGCAAGCTCGCGCACATCATGCCTCAGGTCGCATCGATGGGCGCGGCGGTCGCCGTCGTCGATTTCGACCGCGACGGCTGGCAGGACCTCTACATCACCAACAGCGGCGAGAACAGCCACAACCGGCTGTATCGCAACGAGCAGGACGGCACGTTCGAGGACGTCGCCGAGTCGCTGGGCGTCGCCGACGTGAACCGCGACGGAACCGGCGTCTCCGTCGGAGCCGTGTGGGGCGATTACGACAACGACGGGTTCGAAGACCTGTTTCTCTACAAGTGGGGGCGACCGGAACTCTTTCACAACGACGCCGGCAAAGGCTTCACCCGCGTGACCGAGACGTCGGGGCTGCCCGACTGGGTCAATGCCGGCTGCGCGATCTGGCTCGACTACGATCGCGACGGGGCACTCGATTTGTTTCTCGGCGGATACTGGAGCGAGCAGATCGACCTGTGGGATCTCGACACCACGAAGATGATGCCCGAGAGCTTCGAATACGCGAACAACGGCGGGCGGAAATATCTGCTGCGCGGCCGCGGAGACGGCACTTTCGAAGACGTGACGAAGCAGGCCGGCATCGACAGTCGCCGCTGGGCGCTGTGCGTCGCGGCCGCCGATCTTCGCGGCACGGGCTACCCCGACCTGTTCGTCGCGAACGACTACGGCGTGTCGGAGTTCTACGCGAACCAGAACGGCCGTGGATTCCGCGAGATCGGCGAGAAAACGGGCGTCGGATTCGCACCCAAGAGCGGCATGAACGTCGCGTTCGGCGACATCTTCAATCGCGGCCGCTTCTCGGTCTACGTGTCGAACATCTCGGAAGAAGGCGTGCTGATTCAGGGCAACAACCTGTGGGTGCCGCAGGAAGGGACGCACGGCGATTCGCTGGCGTACGACAACCTCGCACGCGAGCTCGGCGTCGAACTGGGCGGTTGGAGCTTCTGTGCCCAGTTCGGCGATCTGAACAACGACGGCAACCAGGATCTCTCGCTGACGAACGGCTACGTCTCGGCGGACAGGGGCAAGAGCTACTGGTACGAGTATTCCGTCATCGCGGGCGGCAACAGCGCGATCATTTCCGACGCGAAGAACTGGCCGGCCATGCAGGGTCGAAGCCTGTCCGGATACCAGCCGAAACGGGTCTGGATCAACGACGGCGCCGGCCGGTTCGCCGAGGTCGCCCAGACCGTCGGTTACACCGATACTCATGACGGACGCGCGATCGCGCTCGTCGATCTGTGGAATCGCGGCTGCCTCGATATGGTCGTCGCGAACCAGCGCGGCCCACTGCTCGTCTACAAGAACACCGTCGATCCCGAGAACGAATGGATCGGCTTCAGCCTCGAGGGTCGGACGTCGAATCGCAGTGCGATCGGCGCCGAGGTCCGCCTGTTCTGGAACGGGCAGGAACAGGTGCAGACCGTCACCGGCGGCTGCGGATACTCGGCACAGAACGATCGTCGGCTGCATTTCGGACTTGGCAAAAGCCCCGAAATCGACCGGGTCGTCGTTCGCTGGCCGTCGGGCGTCGAACAGACGATCGAATCGCCGGAACCGGGACGCGTTCACGAGCTGAAGGAACCGACATGAACCCGCCGAACGCTCCGACGGTCGAACAAGAGACGGTGGTCGACAGCGAGACCTCGATCGACAACGACGTGTCGACCGCGGCTCCGTCGCGCGGGCGGTTGAGTCGACTTCTGTCGTTCGACAATCGCTACTTGCCGCCGTTTCTGATCACCTGCATTCTGCTGGCCGGTCAGTTGGGCTTCGGCATTCTCGAAAGCTACACCCGCACGGCGCTGGCGATCGCCAGCGCCATGGCGATGGAAATGGTGCTGTCGCGGTTGTTGCTCGGAAAATGGCCGCACCTGGCGAGCGCCTACATCACCGGCATCAGCGTCGGGATTCTGATCCGCTCGCCGGCGTTCTGGCCTTACGCCCTGTGCAGCATGATTTCGATCACGTCGAAATACGCGATCCGCTGGCGCGGGCGACACCTCTGGAATCCATCGAATCTCGGCGTGAGCGCCATGCTGTTCCTGGCGCCCGCGACGGTCGCGTCGCTGAGCGTGCAATGGGGCAACGCCGTCTGGCCGATGCTGATGATCTGGTTCGTCGGATCGCTGATCATCTGGCGGCTGCGGCGGTTTCACATTTGCGCCGCGTACGTCATTTCGTTCTTCGTCTTTTCGTTCGCCCGCAGTGCGGCGACGGGCGCTCCGTGGCTCGCCGAGGTCGCCCCGATCACCGGCCCGATGTACCAGTTGTTCGTGTTCTTCATGATCACGGACCCCCGCACGACGGTGAAGAGCAAACGCGGTCAGATCGTCGTCGCCGTGCTGATCGCGTTCGTCGAGATGCTGTTCCGGCTGGAGCGCGTCGTTCACGCGCCCTACTACGCCCTCTTCTTCGTCGGGCCGGCCGCGAGCATCATCGAGACCTGGTGGACGTCGCGACGTTCCGCAAAGACCCCGGAGCAACACCCCGACCCCGCACCAGACGATCGCCCGCTCGAAACGGACCGCGGCGATGCGACGAACACGCATCCGTAACGCATGTTCACAAGCCGCCAAAAAGAAAACCCCCGGAAATCCGGGGGTTGATGGGCGCGGCGGGATTCGAACCTGCGACTTCCACCGTGTGAAGATGGCACTCTAACCACTGAGTTACGCGCCCGGAGTCACATCATCTTTAGCCCTTCGCCGGCGGTTCGGCAAGGGTTCGGGCGCGAATTGGACACGGTTCGCGGCTGCGGGTTCGGTGAAAGTGCGCGGGTTGGCGGGGTGACGCCGGTTCGGCGCTCGGGAACGGTGTTCAAATCGTCGTCGACGGCGAGATCGATCGAAGCCGCAACGTCGCGCCGGTCGATGCTCTCGATACGTCGAGCCGGCAGGGACGCCCGCCGACGGGTTCTGCCTTACCTTGCCTTCATTCGGGCCACCGCCATGACGGCCGTCGCCGTGACGCTCTCTCGCTCCACCTGGATCGGTCTGACCGTCTACGTGGCCTTTCTGTTGATGCAGTCGGCGAGCGCCTCGGGTCCGACCGACGCCGAGCTGTCGGACGCCGCCTCCGATTTTTCCGATGCGGCCGCCGATGCGTTGCTGGGCGGCGATCGATCCGACCGTTCGGAAGGCATTCGCTTCCACTCGGAGGACGAGCCGTCCGCCTCCGATGCGAGTTCCTCGATGATGCCGCCCCCGCCGATCGGCACGCCGACGCCCTACGGCCCGCTGCCGCCGCCGTCTCCGCCGTTCCGCGACACGGTCTACGGAGCGCATGCGAACCCTGGCCCGCCGGGCGGGCCGAGCTACCTGCACCCGAACTTGCCCGACTACCAGACGAAGTACGGCATCTGGTATCAGCCGCGCAGTTTCTGGGAGCCGCGCCGCGAGGTCTACCGGCCAAGTCCGTTCCGTCCCCGCGGCTGGGGGAACCTGTTCAACGACGACCCCTGCCGCCGCGACCGGATGGACTACAACCGCTATGTGGTGAAAGACCTGCCGAGCCGCTACGGTCCGTCGTACTATCCGCTCTACCAACCGCCGGGAGAATGCCTCGTCCGCCCCGAACGGCATTACACGCCGCCGGTGTGGGGGGCTGCGGAGTGAGTGGAAGTTGATGTTGGAACGTGAAACCCGCCCGGCTGCTGATCAGCAGCCGGGCGGGGTTCGTTAGGCAAGGGCGGTCAGTCTTCCGAACGCTCCCGGTAGTATTGCGGCGCTGCTGATGCTGCGGCGTCGAAGTATTCGAGACTCGAGGCCGGAGCCGTTTTGATTTTGGTGTTTTCCTCAGGGCGTAACGGTCGCCAGCGCGTACATCGTTCGATCCCGTTCGCCATTCGAACATCGAGCGGCAGCTTGAGAAGCACGTGCTGTTGAGACTCCCACAGACTTTCGGCATTCGCTCCGCCGCGAAGCGCGGGATACCGAAGTTGGACGGCGCCGTCTTCCCATCCGCAGACGGGACAGATGTCGTACGAGCCGGGCGGCTCGTCGAACGTCAGAAAGCCGCAGGCGGGGCAGGGATAACCGTGGGTCATCGATAGTTTGATGTTCAGCGGGTGCGCCAGACACTCACGACGACGACCTTCCCGTCGTCTTTCCCGACATCGAACGCAATGCCGATCGGACTCACGAACGCGACGCGTCGTCCGGGAGATCGCGACTCTCCGAGTGATTCGGGATCGAGCCGAAGTTGGCGATCGAGTCGATCCGCGGCGTCGGTGATCCGCTGCCGGTCGCGCGCCGTCAGCCACAGAGACGTCAATTCCGCCTCGGCGTCCGGCAACCACCTGACTTCGAACATCAGGCGAGCTTTTCAAGATCTGCGAGGATATCGGCCAGCGGACGACCACCGCCCTTGCGGATTCGACGTTCGATCTCTTCGTCGCTAATGCCGGGGTCCAGCACGTCGTGTTGGAGTGTCGGCACGAAGTGCCCGAGCACTCGGCCTGCAGCGTCACAGACTTCGGTGACGTGCCGAGCGTCCGTGAACCGCGGCTCGACGGCCGAATCGACGATGATACGTACCATTTCAGTCCTCCTCGGGAACGTCTGAAGTGTACGCGATTCCCGAGGTCGTCTCAATTGGCTTTTGCAGCACGGCCGACCCTACATTTTCGGCCGCACGCCGACAGTTCCGACCTCGCTTTCCGGCTTCAATCGCAAGTCGCCCGCTGCGGCATCCACGAACGAGGGCTCGACCCCGTAGACGCCGTCGCTCTCGTCGATCGGCAGTCGCGGACGGCTGCGGTCGGGGCGGTCGAGGCAGTACCAGGCGTTGCGGGCGAGGGTGAAGGATTCTGGGGCCGTGCCATCGCCGATGTTGACCGGCGTCGTCAGGGCGTCGCTGTCGAACACGATCAGGTTGTCGGTGAACGTTCCCTTGCGGCAGGGGACGAAGTCGTCGCCCCGCGTTTCTTGCAAGATGCGGAACACCCATTTCTCCGGTTGATAAATCGTGTTGAACCGCACGGTCGCCCCATCGACGCCCACGAACGCGACGGGCGCGACCGAGCCAACGAACGTGCAGTCTTCCACGGTGATGTTCTTCGCCTCATAACCCTGTGGTTTCGGTCGGAAGAATTGCAGTCCCGTGCTGCCGCCGATGTTGACGCCCCGCTGACCGGCGTTCTCGAACCGGCAGCGGCCGATCGTCACGTCGCTCGTGCCGCCTTTCGCCTGAATCCCGTTGCCGCCTTTTCCGCCTTCATGCCGCAGCGTGCAACCGGTGATGGTGCCCTTGTGACATCCGACCATGTCGATTCCCGAGCCGCCCGCGCCCCAGCGTTCGACGATGCAGTTCTCGATGCGGAAATCATCCAGCCCCGACAACTTGATGCCGTCGCAATTGCCCGCCGGGCCGACGTCGCGGATGACGACGTTCTTCAACAGCACATGATGCGACGGCGTATCGTACGAACCGCCGTCGTCGATGTTGAGGCCGTTACCGGTCGCCCTGGTGAAGACGAGGTCGTGCAGCTCGATGTGCGAAACGTCGGAGAGTTGCAGTCCCGATCCGCCGCCTTCAATGACCGGCGGCTTCTGCGGATCGGCCGCCTGAATCACGATCGGCTCGTCGGCCCTGCCGTGAAGATCACGGCCGCTTACCCCACCGCGATAGGTTCCGGGGACGATGCGGATCGTCGTGCCGGGTTTCGCTTCGGCAAGCGCGCGTCGAAGTTGTTGCGCGTCGGAGACGATGATCTCATCTGCCAAGGAGACGGTCATCGGCAGGACCGCGACAATGATTGTCGTGAGGGCGTGCATCGCGTGTTTTTCCCGATTGGTGCGTGCCGACTTCGTATCCGTGCGATCGCGAATCTGTTTGTCGCCATTCGCTCCGCGAAAGGAGCGTTTCTTTCGCGGGGCGAACGACGACAATCACTCCCCGATGATCTTCACCAGCACCCGTTTCTTCCTGCGTCCGTCGAACTCGTAGTAGAAGATGTGCTCCCACGGGCCGAGGTGCAGTTTGCCGTCGGTGATCGCGACGACGACCTCGCGGCCCATGACCTGCCGCTTGAGGTGCGCGTCGGCGTTGTCTTCGCCGGTGCGGTTGTGATGGTACCGCTGCGGCGAGGCGTCGAACGGGGCCAGCCCTTCGAGCCACTTCTCGTAATCGGCGTGCAGGCCGCTTTCGTTGTCGTTGATGAACACGCTCGCCGTGATGTGCATCGCATTCACGAGCACCAAACCGTCGCTCACGCCGCTGTCGGCGACGAGGCGTTCGACTTCGTCGTGAATCGACACGATCGCCCGCCGCTGCGGGACGTTCATCCAGAGTTCGCGGGTGAGGGATTTCATGAACGCGCTCCCGATGGTCGCGGCTAGGCATACTCTGTCAGTTTAGCCGCGACCGTCAGGGAGCGCGTCACGAAACCGAACCGCATTCACAGTTGCGACCTTGTGTGTCGCATTCCAGAATAATCGTTCCGGCGTCGTGTTGTGGCGGAATCGAAGAATCACGACGCCGCGGGCCTTCGTGTCATGCGACGAATCTGGAATCCGATGCGCAGTCTTACGGCGGTCAAGCGTCCTCCGGCACCAATCTATTCCGAGCGCGAACGTCCGAAGCTGCGGGCGGCGGGACAATTCAATGCGGCGCTGCTCGATCATCTCCGGCCGTTCGTCGCGCCGGGAATCACGACGGGGCAGCTCGACGAGATCGCCCGCGAGTTCACGCTGAAGAACGGTCAT
>JBAQZJ010000173.1:0-16059 GCA_049790855.1 Planctomycetaceae bacterium
TGCTCGGCGATCGATCCGTCCATCGCGTCCTCCCTGGTCTCGAAGCTCCTGTTCGATGCCAAGCAAGCCTGAACGAATCAATCCTTCCTCGCCAGCGTCCAAAGTTAGAATGCGATTGCCCTGCCAGCCCGACGGCTAAACAATGACAATTTCAGCGTTTCGCGATACAATATGCGGTTTCCCCTTGCGAAACCGCACTACGCATCGCTCAACGCCCATGTCTACGCTGACGGCTCCGGCGCCGGCCGAAACCGCCCACCCCGTTCTCGAAACCGCCGGCGAAGAACGGGTTCTCGTTCTCGATTTCGGCGGGCAAACGGCCCAGCTCATCGCCCGCCGGGTCCGCGAGCAGAACGTCTTCTGCCAAGTCGTCCGCCACGACCTGTCGGCCGAACGCATTAAGGAACTGAGCCCCAAAGGTCTGATCCTCTCGGGAGGACCGGCGAGCGTCTACGCTCCCGGCGCCCCGCAGCCTGACCCGGGGGTGTTCGACCTCGGGGTGCCGGTGCTCGGCATCTGCTACGGCATGCAAATCGCCGCCCGTGCCCACGGCGGCGACGTCAAGCCCGGCCAGAGCCGCGAGTTCGGCCGCACGTCCGTCACCGTCTCGCAGTCCGACCCGCTGCTGGCCGGCCTGCCGACGACGTTCGTCGCCTGGATGAGCCACGGTGACCAAGCCGAAGCGCTCGGCGAGAACTTCATCCCGCTGGCGACGACCGAAACGTGTCCCACTGCCGCGGTGAAGCACCGCACTCAGCCTATCTACGGCTTGCAGTTCCACCCGGAAGTCACACACACCGCGCACGGCGGAACCTTGCTCGCCAACTTCGTCCGCGGCGTGTGCGGCTGCCGCGGGACGTGGAAGATCAGCAATCTGATCGACCGCGAGATCGCCACGATTCGCGAACGGGTCGGCAACAGCCGCGTCCTCTGCGGACTCTCGGGCGGCGTCGACAGCAGCGTCGTCGCCGCGCTGCTCGCCAAGGCGATCGGCACGCGGCTTTCCTGCATCTTCGTCGACAACGGCCTGTTGCGAAAAGACGAACGGCGGAAGGTCAAGGAACGCTTCGGCAGTCACTTCAAGACCGACCTGCACGTCGTCGACGCCCGCGACCGGTTCCTGACGGCACTCGCCGACGTCTCCGATCCGCAACAGAAGCGCAAGATCATCGGCCGCGAGTTCATCGAGGTCTTTAAGCAGGAAGCGAAGTCGATTCCCGACGCTCACTTCCTCGCCCAGGGCACGCTCTATCCGGACGTCATCGAAAGCGGCGCCAACCCCGACGGCCCCGCCGCGACGATCAAGTTCCACCACAACGTCGGCGGCCTGCCCGAACAACTCGGCTTCGAACTGATCGAGCCGCTCCGCGACCTGTTCAAGGACGAAGTCCGCGCGATGGGGGCGGAACTCGGCCTGCCGGAGGAGCTGATCTGGCGGCACCCGTTCCCCGGTCCGGGTCTGGCGGTCCGTTGTCTCGGCC
The DNA here is from genome assembly GCA_049790855.1 of Planctomycetaceae bacterium. Lineage (GTDB taxonomy): Bacteria > Planctomycetota > Planctomycetia > Planctomycetales > Planctomycetaceae > JACCRE01. The sequence goes on from JBAQZJ010000173.1 coordinate 1,482, forward strand.
CGGTGACGCAGGAGCGGCTCGACACGCTTCGCGAAGCCGACGCGATCGTGATCGACGAGCTTCACAAAGCCGGCCTCTACCGCAAGATCCAACAGGCCTTCGCGGTCCTGCTCCCGGTCCGCAGCGTCGGCGTGATGGGCGACGACCGCACCTACGAAGACACCTGCGCCGTCCGCGCCGTCAGCACCGACGACTTCATGACCGCCGACTGGTACCCGATGCCCTACGACGTCCTCGGCCGCATCAGCACGCGAATCATCAACAGCGTGCGCGGCGTGAACCGGGTCGTGTACGACGTCAGCAGCAAGCCGCCCAGCACGATTGAGTGGGAGTGAGTTTCTTTCCAGAGATTGAAACGTGAGAAAGTCCACTGCGGCCACACTGAAGCACCAGCGAAAACGCAGTGAATGTGCGCTGAGGGCGGGGGGGGCCGAGCATCAGAAGGCGGGACGGCCTCCTACTCTGCCAAGCGCGCACCCGGAGTGACGAGTTCGTTGAATCGGTCAACCGGCTCCTTCGCCGCCCACGCGATACCGCGCAGCAGAACGATGCGGAACAACGGGTCGTCGAACGTCCAGGAGTAGTGACCGGGAATCGAGACGAACACGCGGCCCTTCGAGGGTTCGAGCGTCCAGAAGAGCGGCTGCGGCTCGCCGTCCTCGACGCCCGACGCCAGCAGGCGCACCTCTGCCGGGTCGCCGACGAGGTTCCAGTAACTTTCATCGACCAGTTTCAACGTCGAAAGGTTCCGACCGATGGGGTGGCTTTCACCTGTCGAGAAACCAAGTTCCAGCGGGCCGTGCCGGAACTTCGAGCGACCGCCCTGCCACGCCAGGCCGATCCGCTGGGCGAAGCCAGGAGCATCCGTCCCACCGTCGACGGCGTAGTGGATGTAGACCAGTCCGCCGCCGCGGTTCAAGAAGGCGTCGATGTCTTTGGCCCGCTCGGGCGTCCAGAGTCCTTTCTGATAGAACACGAGCACGTCGGCGGTCGCGAAGTCGTCGGCACTCGGCCAGTCCCAGGCGGTGCCGACGCCGACGTCGTCGCCGGCGGCGAGCAGTTCCGACCAGGCCTCCTGCCAGGCGGGATAGTCGTGTTCTCCCGGGCCGTGGTCCTTCTCGCCGGCGACGAGCACGACGCGAATCGGCCGCGCCGGCAGCGGCGGCTCGGGCGCCCCCGCGAGGACGGACTGCACCTCCACTCGCGTCCGTGGCGGCGGAGGCTCGCCCGGACCGTCGAGCGGCATCTGCGGCGGCTTCGTCAGCAGGAACGTCAGCAGGTCTTTCATCGCCTCGGGACTGATCTGCTTTTGCAGTCCGTCCGGCATGATCGATTTCGTCGACGGCGCCATCTCCTCGACGTCGTCGCGGGAGACTTCCGTCGTTTTGGCCTGCGTGTCGCTCACCAGCAGCCGGTCGCCGTCGCCGTGCAGCGTTCCGGTCAGCACGCGTCCGTCCTTCAGCACGATCGCATGGGCGATGTAGTCGGGATTGACGGCGTAGCTCGGGTTGTTGACGTCGCGAAAGACCGAGGCGTAATCTCGATGCACGAGGTTGGAGAGATCGGGGCCGATCGTCCCGCCGTTGCCGTGAACCGCGTGGCACTTGGAGCAGGACGCCTTCTCGCCGAAGAACACGGCCCGTCCCTTCGCCCAGCTTCCGCCTGCCAACTCGGGAATGACCCGTTCGGCGAGCGGATCGACCGGCTCGCTTGAACGCTTCGCCCACGGCAGCGTCATGCGGACCGTCGCCAGCGGGCGCGGAATCTCGCTCTCGGCGGTGTGCCAGGAGACGGTCAAGTCTGGTTTGCCGCTTTCCGATTCGAGAACGACTTCGAGGGGGATCGCCGGCGTGTCGGTCGTCGTCTCCGTCTCGAATGCCGCGACATAGCCGTCGTCGCGGTGCTCTGCGGTCACTTCACCGGTCGGCGTCTTCAAGGTGAACGGTTCAGACGCCGTGACCGTGGCCGTGACATGCTCGGGAGTCAGTTCGTAGTCGAGCTTCGAGCCGGGCTGAACGCGCGCCTGCAGCATGTGCGTCAGGTCGAGTTGCGTTCGCAGCGTCAGTCGTCCCTTTCCGGCGTCGAGGGCTTTCCAGAGCGCGTCATGAATCGCACTGCCGCCGGTGAACGTTCGACTCGCGCCCAAGTCGAGATGCGGCAGCCAGTCGGTCCAGTCACCGTTCTCCGATTGCCAGCTCGCCTCGACGCCGCCGAGCGAATAGTCGAGGTCGATTCGCGGCAACTGAGGCAGCCTTCCGTCTGTGGTCGAATCCACTTCGGACGGCCGGCCGAGTCCCGGCAGCCGGACGGCGTACCAGGTCGCTTTCGGATGAACGTCGGTCGAGAGGATGAGCGTGCGCCGATCGGGGGTGATCTGAGCCGAATGGACGGGGAGATCGAACCGCGGCGTGGCGATCTGCCGGCCGACGACCTCATAGCCGGGGCGAAGCAGCTCGAACTCGTCGCCCGCGCGAACGGCGTCGCCGTAGGTGATCTCCGTGCCTTCCGCCAGCCTGCGAAGCAGCGTCGTGTCGAGCGGCCGATCGAAAGCGATTCGCACTTCGCCGGGGCCGGCGGCCCAGGTCGCCACCGGCTGCGGCGCCGCTTTGTCCGTGTAGGCGACTTTGTAGAGCTTGCCTGCTCCGCCCGGTCCGCTGCCCCAGTCAGGCCCACCGCTGTGGACGGCGACGACGAGGCTGCCTTCCGGCGTGACGCACGAATCGACCGTCAACATGTCGAGGCTTGCGATCAGCCGATTGTCGGCGACATAGCCGGCCGGCGTCTTCGCCAGTTTCGTGCGATAGAGCTTGCCGCGGGAATAGCCGCAGACCAGCGCGTCGCCCGACCAGAACTCGGAGCCGAACGCCGGTCCGCCGTTTACGGAATCATTGAAAAACAAACCGCACGTCGATTGGTGCTGCGGGCTGTAGTTGTACGTGCTCGGTTCGTCGACGACGTCGGGCAGCAGCCGCGGATGCCGTGGCGGGAAGCCGTAGTGGCGGTCGGGGCGAAGGTGAATCAGCTCGTCGAGCGGATTGCCGTTCGGCACCCAGGTCGCGCCTTCCTGGTCGGTGCAGAACAGATCGCCGGCGGCATTGAAGCCAAGCGAAACGGGAAAGCGGATTCCGGTGCAGTAGACCTCGCGCGATTTGAAGTCGGGCGACACCTTGAGGATCGCCGCGCGTTCGCCGTCGAGCCGGTACGCAGAGTTGCCGTCCTTATCACGCAGATAGGGATCGGCGAAGTTGGCGGTTCCCAGCCCGAAGTAGACGCTGCCGTCCTTCGGATCGACGGCGACGCCCAAGGCATCGACATTATGAAAGCTCTCTTGCCAGCCGGAGGCGACGACGATTTCACCGTCCGCTTTCCGGTCGTCGTCGGTGTCGGTGATCAGCAGGCATTCGCTTTTCGTCGCGACGAACAATCCGTCGCCGTGCTTGTAATCGGGCGTGGTGAGCGCCATGCCGATCGGCGAACGGACCCGTCCGTCGTTCTCCCAGAACAGTTCGGCCTCGTCTTCGAGGCCGTCGCCGTCGGAATCGCTCAGCACGTAGACGTCGCCGTCGTAGGCCAGGGCGATCAGCGTGCCGTCGGGTCGGTAACGCACGTTGTTGACGTTTGGCAACTCGACCGGCAGCTCACGAACGGTGAAGCCGGGAACGAACATCTGCAACGGCGGCGGATCGGCGATGCTCTCGAGCGGCTTGCCGTCGGCGACGGCGGCAACCCGAGCGAGTTCGTCTTCCAAAGTGGCGTGTTTTGCCGTGAGGTAGGCGCGAACGCGCTGCAGTTCGTCGGCCGACAACTCGCGGCGATAGACGAGGATCTCCGCGATGTCTCCTTCGAAAAATCCGCGGACCTGCTGTTCGCCCGGCCCGTTCGTGTAGTACCGGGCGCCGATCGTCTGCTCGTCGAACGAGAGTGTCGAGGGCGCGAAATCGCGCCGACCGACATTTGGCTCTGAGATCCCGTCGACCGTCAATCGCACTTCTTTTGCCTGCGGGCGGGCAACCACGTCGACGACATGCAACGAACCGAAAGGATAAGTCGCAAACATCAGATTGCGCGCCCCGCCGAAACCGCGCCCCTCGACGTTCAGGCTGCGAAACGACGGCGAGGCCGTTGCCCCCATGTCGATCGTGAAGCCGGTCTCGTAATCCCGGTGTCCCGTCTCGTTCGTCGCGAAGAAGCCCTGAAACCCGCCGAAGTTCGATCGGGGTGCGACGACGAGAAAGACAGTCGCGGCGTCGAAATCGAGATCGTTCCCGACGATGCGCAAATGATCGTCGGTACCATCGAACCGGACAACGTGCCGCTCGCCGACCGTCACCTGCGTCGGACGGGCCGTCTCGTTCTCCTGGCGAGCGTCGCGGCCATGCCCCGACGCATCGGGCCAGACGGCGAGCGGAACCCCTTCGGACGATTCGACCGAAGCCGCGGCGTCGCCGGCCTCGATCTGCGCGACGTCGAACCAGAATTCCAAGCCGTCGCGAACCGGCGGACCGGCGGCCTGTGTCGGTTCGGCGGCGAGCGCGAAAGAGTCGGCGGCGACTCCGAGCGACAACACGAGCAGAATCGCCGTCGAACACGTCCGGAAGACGCGGCGACCGCTGCGGGGAACTCTCATCAAGCCGAAACCTCGTGATAGGCATCGACCAGCGCCTGAGCGAACGCCGGGGCGTTGATGTGATGGGGGAGTCTGCGAATCTGTCGTTGCGGAGACGCTTCGAGAGCGTGCTCCAACTCGTCGAACAGGGCGGCGTCGGCCTCGCGGTCCCAGAACGGCATGCCGGGAGCGTCGAGCGCCGAGACGCCGCCGTCCGGAATCAGCAGGATCAACGGCGCCGTCGAGCGGTTGAGCTTCTCGGCGATCCACCGCGCGGCGAGGCGGTTCTCGTCCGGCGTCGTCCGCATCAGCGTGACGTTCGCGTTGTGAACGTGCAGCGTGCGCGACCGGAACTCCGCCGGCACCGTGTCGCGAGCGCCGAAGTTGACCATGTCGAGCGCGCCGACGCTCAGCACGTACGGCACCCGCTTTCGCAGGATCGCGTCGAAGCGGTCGGGGCCGGCGCGGAAGACGCCGCCCACGACCTCGTCGGCGACTTCGGTCGTCGTCGCGTCGATCACGCCGCCGATCAAACCGCTGTCGACGAGCTTCTCCATCGCCTGCCCGCCGGTGCCCGTCGCATGAAAGACGAGAACGTCGCTGCCGTCGGCTTCGAGCTTCTCGCGCGCGGCGGTGACGCACGGCGTGGTGACGCCGAACATCGTCATGCCAACTGCCGGTCGTACCCGACCTTCCGCAACCTGGTGCGAAACCATCCCGGCGATTGCATGAGCTGCGTTCGCGAGCACCTTGCGGGAGACGACGTTCAACCCGGCGACGTCCACGACGCTCGGCATCAGGATCAGATCGCCGCAGCCGACGTATGCCGCCGTGTTTCCGCTCGCCACCGTCGAGACGATCAGCTTGGGCAGGCCGACCGGCAATGTAGACAGCGAAGGCGCGATCAACGCCGTTCCGCCGGTCCCTCCCAGGCCGATCGCCCCGGCGACATTGCCCGCAGAGTGCTCTCGGGCAAGAAAAGCGGTGAGCGCCTCGCTCATTGCCGTGACCGCCGTGCCGCGGTCGCTCTGGTCGAGCACATGCGCCGCGCCGCGAGGATGGCATGCGGCGACGGTTTCGCGGGGAATTCCGGGCTGTTCAGACGGCGGGTCGCCGGTGCCGACGTCGACGAGGACGGCATCGACTCCTACATCGCGAATCAGTTCGGCCACGAAGGCCAGCTCGTGGCCCTTCGTATCCATGGTGGCAATGACGTAAACGGAGCGCGACACGAGCGGCCGTCCCTCGAAAGTGAACGGTCCGTTCTAACTCACCTCCTGGCGAGTCGCAAGTTTGGGCGTCGCTGCGAAATCGCAGCGGTCCGTCGGTAAAAGGCTTGTCATCGCAGGCAGGTCAGTTCTCGTTCGTCGATTCCGCATCCGCGACTGGAATCTCGACAATTCGCAGGGGCAAATTGGGGTCGACGCTTCTCAGAACCGGCAAAGATACATTGAACACCGGGATCCCTGTCGACGTGCGGCCTTCCGCTGTGCCGCGATGAGCATGGCCGTGAAACACGGCGGCGACGCCGAAACGGTTCAAAGGTTCCTCGAGTCGACCAGATCCAAGAAACGGATGGATCTCATCCGGTTCGCCGACGACGGTCTCGCGAATCGGCGAGTAATGCAGTAATGCGATTCGCGAAGGAGACCGCAGGCGAGCCAGGGCACGTTCGAGTTTGAGCGATTCGTCGACGGCTTCCTGCACGAATTGCTTGGTCATCGATTCGCCCCACGGTTCGAGTGTTCCCCGGCCGAATCCGCCGCCGAACCCCTTCGTGCCGACGATGCCGACGCCTTTGATCTCGCAGGCTTCGCCGTCGAGAATGCGAATTCCGCCGTCGCGAAACACCTCGATGACGTCCTGCTCTCGGCCGGCCTCGAAGTCGTGATTGCCGAGCACGGCCACGATCGGCACGTTTGCAGCAGCAGCGAGATCGCGGGCGAGCACTTCGGCCTCATCCGGCTGGCCGAAGTCCGTCAGGTCGCCGCCAAGCAGAAGAATGTCGACGCGACGAGCGGCCTCTTCGAAATACGACTTGAGTCGATTCTGCTTTTCCCGCCGGTAATGCAGATCGGCAACCGCTCCGACTCGCACGACGTGGCTCGACATGAAAGTCCTCGCTTAGAGCATCCCGAAACACTTCGCCGTTCGTCGAGCGAGGTTCGTCGTCAGCCCTCCTCCCCGAGAGAAGGATTGTCAGCAGACGATCATTCGTTCGACAAGGAACCTGCCGAATGCCGCAGCGGGGCGTTGCACCTATCGACCCGCCAGAACTCCATCCGTCCAGTCGGTCGCCTGGGCGGCGGCCATCGTGCCGAAAGGCGGCAGCCGGCTGTCCCGATATCCCCATTGCTCCACGTCGGGTAGGTACTGGGTCGCCGAGAGCATGGTTCCGCGGCAGAGCCACTGCTCATCGTCAGGCGTCTCGACTTCAGCGGCGACGCGTGCAGCCATTTCCTTTGCAACCCACGCCGGCAGACGATCTCGTTCACCGGGATAGACATAGCCGAAGAGGATCATGTGACAATACAGCACGCGCCAATGACTGCCGAAGCGATCGAGCAGCCGTCTCCAATCGAGATGGTCTCCCAACTCGCGAAAGACATGCGCGATGTCGGCCCCGTCGAAACGATCGCGTTCCATGACGAACGCTTTTGACCAGATCGACTCTTCCGCCGGACAGAGCCGGACGCGCTCGCCAAGCAGGACGTCGTCGACGGCGTGATCGAACCAGCCTTCGTCGACCTTGGCGACGCCGTTGCCCGAACTATGGATCAAATCGATGAAGTGATCGCCGCGACGGGCTTTCGCGAGCCAGTGAGAATACGTCACTTCGGTACGGTAACCCACTTCGCTCAACGCCGTCAGAGCCGCGTCGCGATCTTCTTCGCGGAGAAAGAGATCGAGGTCTTTTGTATGCCGAGGGATCGTCGTATAGCGGGCGAAGGAGTAGGCACCGCCGACGAGAAACTCGATGTCCGCCGCCGCCAGGGTCTGCAGCGCCGTCCGGTAGCAATGGACGGCGACCGGATCGTCGGGGGCATACGAGGGATGGTGATTTGACACGGCGGTACTCCTGGGTCGAGTACCACACGGCAGGTTTCGTGCCGAACCGCGAGGAATCAGGCCATCCCGATGATTCGCCGCCTGCCAGCGTTGGATGGGACGAACCGCTCGTTCACCAATGGCAGCAAAACGCCCATCTGTCAAACAAACCGAATCGCAGACGACCAGCGACTTGCAAAAATCGCGAACGTCAGTTCGCTCTCATGAGAAATGAACATCAACGAAGAACTTCGTTCTGACAAATGCACCCGGCTCTGACGGGACGCTCTCAGGCATCCGTCATCGTCTTCAATCCTTTCTCAACCGCCTCCACCTGAACGGGCCGGACAACGCGATCGACTTCTTTCCCGTCGCGCAGGAAGACTAATGTCGGCCAAAGTTTGACACGGAAGGATCGACCGAGGGGCTTGCCCGGCCCGTCTTCGACTTTCACATGCCGGACATCGGGATGCGACTCCAGCGCCGCGGCGATGACCGGTTGGGCCGCCTGGCAGTGGCCGCACCACGTGGCTCCGAACTCCAGCAGGACGGCACCGGGCCAGCCATCGACTTCTGCGCGGTCCGGTTCTGGTTTGTCGTATTCGCGTTCCAGAGGCATGGTGCTTCCCCTCAGAACTCGGAACCAATCCAGTCCGACGACGCTGTGAACCTGCTGCGACTTCAAATTGGGCGGCGCAGTTTCAATTTTGGAATCCGCAGCACAAGTACGCTCATTCTGCTGTCTTGGCCAAAGCGATCGCGATGTCGAGCCAGCGACCGAAGGGCTGGAAAGACTCGCCTCGTTCGGCAAGCGCCTCGGCGAGATGGCCTTTTGCGAAGCGAAGCCGGGCTGGCACCAACAAGGCGGGACCAAGATCCGGCGGCCCGTCTCCAGCAAACGCGACGGTCCATCCGGCTTCCATGTGGGACCGCACGACGGCTGCTTTGTCGATGCCGACGTCGAAGGACGGATACTGCGTCTCCGTCGGTCGCTCCATCAGCAGTCGGCCCGTATCGTCGATCTTTCCGAGATTGGCATGCACCTCGACCGAGACGCCAGCGCCTGCAAGGAGCTTGTCGATATACCAGCGACACCCCGCAGAAACGACGACGACCTCCCATTCCGCCCGACGGACAGCCGCCAGCGCATCGAACAGTGCCGGTTCAAGTCCCATCGCCGCAGTGAGCCCAAACAGTGTGCGCTCGCCTGCCGGGACGTACGAGAAAATCGCCCGCAGCGCATCGAAGTGCGTCATCCGTCCGGCGCGGTACTCGGCCCAGAAATCGGGGGCGTCCGCCGGCATCAGCCGCTCGCTATAGACCTGGTAAAAATCCCGCTGCGTCATCGTTCCGTCAAAGTCGGAAACAAGCAGGCGGCGAGGTTCTTCAGAGCGCGACATCGGCAAGGGAATCCGTTCGTGCTTCAAGCGGGCGGTTGTTCGAGAATTTCCTTGACCACGCGGCATTCCCGACCGTTCGTCAGTAGTCGCTCCTGGCCGTTATGCAGATAGTTGAGCTTCGCGTAATCGAGTCCGAACAGATGCAGCAGCGTCGCCTGATAGTCGTTGGGCGTCATCTGGCCCGTCACCGCGCGGTGGCCGAACTCATCGGTTTCGCCGTAAGTCATGCCGCCCTTCACACCGCCACCAGCGAGCCACATCGAGAATCCCTGCCCATTATGGTCGCGGCCACCCTTCGCCGGATCGCCTTCCACGACCGGCAGTCGCCCGATCTCACCGCCCCAGTGGACGAGCGTCGTCTCCAACAGCCCCCGTTGTTTGAGGTCTTTGACGAGCGCTGCCGCCGGCTTATCGGTCCGACGACAGATCTCCGGCAACGCACCGCGGATGTTCTGGTGATTGTCCCAGGGCTGGCCGCCCAGAAAGAGCTGCACGAACCGGACACCCCGTTCGACGAGACGCCGGGCCAGCAGGCAGCGGGCACCGTAATCCTTCGTCGCCGGGTCGTCGAGGCCGTACATCTTCTGAGTCGCTTCAGTCTCTTGCGAAAGGTCGAGCGCGTCACGGGCGGATGTCTGCATGCGAGCCGCGAGTTCGTAGCTCGCGATGCGGGCGTCGAGATCGGCCTCGCCTGGATGACGTTCCAGATGACGACGGTTGAGTTCCGCCAGCAAGGCAAGATTCTGCTCCTGGAGCGTCCCCTTGAGATGCGGCGGCGGATCGAGATCGAGAATCCGCGGCTCCGTCGGTCGCAAAACCGTTCCCTGGAATAACGGCGGCATGAAACCGTTCGTCCAATTGTGGACGCCGTCGACCGGATGCCCTCCCGGATCGACAAGCACCATGTACGCGGGCAGGTCGCGGCTCTCGGTGCCCAGGGCGTACGTCAGCCAAGATCCGAGAGTCGGCCGGCCAAGCGTCGCGGGCACCCCGTTGTGAAAGTAACGGATCGAGACCTCGTGTCCGTTGAAGCCCGTGTGCATCGATCGAATGACGCACGCTTCGTCGACGATCTCGACGAATTGGGGCAAGAGCTCCGACACCGGCGTACCGCACTCGCCGTGCTGTGCGAACTTCCACGGGCTGCCCATCAACTTCTTGCTGGCGCGGTTGACGAAGCTGAAGGTGACCTCGCCGGTGTAGTCGGTGCCGTCATGCTTCGTCAGCTCGGGTTTCGGATCGAGCAGGTCCATGTGGCTCGGACCGCCGTGCATGAACAGCGAGATCATCGCCGTCGCCTGCGGTTCGAAGTGCGGCGCTCGCGGCTTCACATCGGTCGGAGGCAGATCTCGCAAGGCCGGCGGTTTCGCGAGAAGCCCGTCGTCTTTGAGCAGTGACGCCAGTGCCACGCTGCCGATGCCCAGCGCATTCCGTGCGAGGAACCGACGGCGTGACAGGTAACCGGATTCGACGGTCGGCATATTCGGCAGGACGTTCATGCGAAAATCAGTCCGTGTACAGGAACTCGTTCGAGCTGAGCAGGGCCTGACAAAGATTCGTCATCGCGGCACTTTCCGGGTCGTTGTCCGGCGGCAGTCGTTCGATCTGACTGGCAAGAAACTGCAAAGCGAGTCGCAACTCTTCCGTCGTTGCGGCACGCCCGTACGCAAGCCTCCAGGCCCGCATCACCTGTTTCACAGGGTCAGGTCCGGGTGGTCCGCGGAATGCCGCGGCGGATTCCCAAGCCGCGGGAACATCGCCGACGGCGTCCTTCATCTCAACTTTGACTGTCCACCCGAACGAGTCGGCGTTCTCTGACGTTCGACAGTCGACGACGAAATCGAGCGTGTCACCCTGCCGGACTTCGATTCCTGCCGCGTTCGTCGCCGATTCGCCTTTGGCGACGATCCATTCGCCGATCTGACCCTGGCGGCTGGAGACGAGCCGGCCCCGGACGCCGTCGCCGTTCGGCGAGCCGTGGGAGAACGTGCCGGACACCGAAGCGATGCCGTCGCGTGGCGCGATCCAGCGACGGACGACTGCATATTGACCTGCCGGATGACCGCCCGATTTGTGCAACAAGGCCCAGCCCAACGTCGCGTCCGGCACGGCAGATCCGCCTTGCCATTGCTGCCCCGTCCAGTGAGGCAGCGGGTGGAAATCGACAGGACCATTCGACTGGCTGTCGTTCGATGTGTACCCGTACTGCCAGGTCGGCGGTGGAAACTCCGGCAGCGATTCACCGGCCGAATCGATGAGCGGCGTCGGTTCCAACCCAGCCTCGCGCCGCACCCGTTCCGCCAGCAGCCGGGCTTGCGTCAACAGAAAATCGCCGTTCATCAGCAACAGTGCCTGCGTCGCCACCGTTGATGAAACGCGGCGTTCGCAATTGATGTCCATGACGGGTGCATCGAACGCAGTCAGCATCGACAGCGGCTGCGACCTTCGCGCCTGGAGATAGAGGCCGCGCCGTACGTTATCGCCGTCGACCACCACGCGGCCCGCATCGTTTTCTTTCACGCCGACGGGCGGTCCGTACAACGTCGAGTCGAGTGATCCCGTCGAGGCGAGCACCCGGTCCCGCAGAACTTCTGCATCGAGCCGTCGCACCGACATCCGCGAGTAGAGCCGGCCGTCGGCATCGACGGCGTCGCGTTGTGAATCGCGCTGCGACGATTGTCGGTATGCGGTCGACAGCATGACGAGCCGGTGCATTTGCTTGAGGCTCCAACCCTGCCGCATGAACTCGTCGGCAAGCCAATCGAGAAGTTCCGGATGCGTCGGCCGTGCGCCGAGGTTGCCGAAATCGGACGGTGTCTCGACGATCCCGGTGCCGAAGTGGTGCATCCAGAGGCGATTCACGATCACCCGTGCCACAAGCGGGTGACGTCCGTTCGTCAACTTTCGGGCATAGGCGAGCCGCCGGCCGGTCGTCGGCAAGGCGGGGTCGTCGGCGGGAATCTCGGCCGATTCGCCGTCCGCGACCGAAACCATCAGGTCGCCGGGCAGGATCTCGCCTTTCGGTTGACGATGGTCGCCGCGATGGAAAAGGAACGTCTTCGGGGCGTGTCCCGGCGGCTCGGTGAAAGCCCTGACGAACTTCTCCGGCGGCTTGCGACCACGGACCTCGGCGATGCGGGCATCAAACCCCTTCAGTGTCTCGGCCGCCTTCGGGTCATATTGATAAAGCGAGCCGGCGGTGATGTTCGCGCTCGGTCGCTCAGCAAGCAACTTCTGCTGTTCGGGGGTGCGATCTTTCGCCGGTGTCTGCTGAGCCTTTCGCAGGGCGTCGCGGAGTTCCTCGGGGTGCTTCGTCAACTCGATCTCGAGGGCCGCCGCGATGAACTCGGTCTGTTTCGTCGCCTTCTCGGCAGCGATCTTCCCCGCTTCGGCTTCGAGTTCGGCTGCCAAAGCCTTGTCGGCCGCGGTGTCGAGCGAAACGCGTCGCTGCTGAACCGTCCGCCAGGCCTTCCAGTCGAGAGCCGGTTCGAGCACGGCACGCAGGCGGAAATAGTCGGACTGCGGAATCGGATCGTAGCGATGATCGTGACACTGCGCGCAACCCACCGATAAGCCCAGCAGCGACGAGGACACGATCTTAATCGTGTCGGCGACAACCTGATTGCGTGCGGCGTCGGCATCGGTGACCGGGCCGGCGGTACTGTCGGGTGCGGTTCGCAAAAAGCCCGTCGCCGTCAATGCTTCGATTCGTTCCGGGGTCGGATCGCCGCCGGAATCCGGCACGAGTTCATCGCCGGCGAGTTGTTCGACGACGAACCGGTCGAACGGCTTGTCACGATTCAATGCTCGCACGACGTAGTCGCGGTACTTCCAGGCATCGGGTCGAACAGGATCGCCCGCCGCCCCTTCCGAGTCGGCATAGCCCGCGACGTCGAGCCAGTGTCGCGCCCAGCGCTCGCCGTAATGTGGGCTGGCCAGCAGTTGGTCGATCAGTCTCTCGTAGGCGTCCGGGGATTCGTCGCCGAGAAATCGTGCGACCTCGCCGGAAGTCGGCGGCAGTCCGACGAGATCGAAATAGGCGCGATGAATCAGGGTCCGCCGGTCGGCTTCTTCCGAAAACGACAGGCCGACCTCGTGGAGTTTAGCCAGCAGGAATGCGTCGATCGGCGTGGCGACGCGATCGGCGGCCGTGAAGTGCGGGATGTCTGGCCGATGAATCGGGCGAAAGGACCAGAAGTTTCGTTCTTCGGGAGTGATGCCAAGTCCCGGCGGCAGCGAGTCGGGTTCAGGGCGAGCCGTCTTGGCGCCTTCGGCGATCCAGCGTTCGATGACGGCAAGCTCCTCGGCCGACACCTTCACTTCACCGGGCGGCATCTCGCCGGCGCGAATCCGGTCGAGCAGGTAGCTCTCGTCCGGCGTGCCGGCGGTCAGGGCCGAACCGGAATCGCCCCCGGCCTGCATGAATCGGACGAGCCGCAGGTCGAGCTGCCCCGACAGTTCCTCGGTGGCGCCGTGACAGTCGAAGCAGTGTGTCCGGAAGATCGGCCGGATGTCTCGTTCGAACGTCAGTGGTTCGGCCATTGCCGTCCGAAACTGGCCGATGGTCACCGAAGCGGCAACGATTAACAGCACGCGGCAGGGCATCTAGACATCCTCCGGCCGGGCGGGGTTGGCCGCGACAGGGAAGGAGTTTCCTCCCGGAGGATCCTGACGCGGCGGCAGGCAGGCCGGAGATGATAGCACCTGAAGCTGCCGCATTGCACGCCTTATCGACAATTCCGGCAAGACGAACTGGATGTGTCGCTGAAGGAGGTGCAGCGAAGGTGTGGCATTGGCGACGGGGTCTGAGTATCGAAAATCCCGCGACCGCACCGCCACGCCGACGGTCTCGGACAGGCCCGCAAGCCGCGACCAGGTGCGTCGTGCCACCCGTATCTCGCTGAACGCGACCGAAGACGAGCAACGCGAATGACACCTTCATACTTCCGGCCCGGCGACAGCTTCGTGATCTTCGACGGTGACGTTGCCCTCAACGTCGAACCGCCCCTGGACTTCCTGGCGGTAGCAGGGGACAAGGAGAAATCCGACTCGTTGAATCGGTGGCGAGTCGAACGCGGTCGAGGAAGCGGTTACGCTGTCGAGGTTTCAACAGACCACCTCGACCGGAGACCCCGATGGACGACGTTGCTCCGTTTCGATCGCTTTCCAGACGCAACTTCCTTGCGGGTTCCACCACTGCGATCGCCGCCGCGGGACTCGGAACCTGGTTCCCATCGCGGGCGAGCGCTGCCGACTCCGATCCGAAACTCATCGCCGACATCGATCATTCGGTGATTTTCTCCGGACGTCAGTTGGGGCCGTCGTGGTTTCATCCACGACCGTGCGTGATCGGCGGCAGCGACGGGCCGACGGTGCTGATGACGCTGCAGTTGATCTCGGGGTCCGACGTTTTCGGCCCAGTCCACTGGACGACGACAAGCGATCTTGGAACGACCTGGAGCAAGCCGGAACCGGTTCCGGGGCTTGGCCGGCGATCGCTCGGAGACGACTGGGAGGTCGGCGT
>JBAQZJ010000174.1:0-7871 GCA_049790855.1 Planctomycetaceae bacterium
GGTTCACGCTGCTCGAAGTGTTGCTCGTGCTGGCGATTCTCGGCGTCATCGCGGCGATCGTCGTGCCGAACCTGCTCGGTTCGCAGCAGAAGGCGAACGTCTCGCAGACGAAGATCGGCATCAACAACCTGGAAAACATCATGCGGATGTACGCCATCGATCACGACGGCACCTTCCCGCAAGGCGGACAGGAAGAGATGCTCACGGCATTGATGCAGCCGAAGGATCGCGACGGCAACGAAATGAAGCCTTATATGGACCAGCAGCCGAAAGATGCGTGGGCGCGCGCGTTCAACTATCGCTACCCCGGCCAGAACCATCCGCAGGGCGTCGACAAACCCGACATCTGGTCGAACGGCCAGAACGGCCAGAACGAAGACGGCAGCGGCGACGACGTCAACAACTGGACCGAGACTGAACGAGCATCGTGACCTCGTAAAAGCCCGCCCCTTGCAAGGGGCGGGCTTGAAACCCTTATGACTCGCCGCGGTTACACCTTCATCGAGCTGTTGCTCGTCCTCGCCATCCTGGCGGCTCTCGCGGGACTCGCCTGGCCGTCGGTGGTGCGTTTCAGCAGCGAACAATCGATCAAAGATGCTGCCGAACGGGTGCGGTCGGAACTCGACCGCACCCGCTTCCGCGCGATCGACGCGGGCCTGGCCTACCAGTTCCGCTACGAGCCGAACGGCCGGCGGTTCATCGCCGTGCCGGCCGAGCGCGACCTGACGCAAGCGGCGAACACCAATACCGCCGGTCCGATGGCGAGCCTGCCGGCGTTCTCCGGCGAGATTGCGGAAGGGCTGACGTTCCAGCCCGTTCCGGGAGCGCCGCTCGCCGCCGAGATGATCTCTGCCGACTGGCTGGCCGGCTTGTCCGATGGCGTGCTGCTCGGCCAGGCCCGGTGGTCATCGCCGGTGTTCTACCGGCCCGACGGCACCGGAACCGCGGCCGCCTTTCGCGTGACCGACGAAAACGAGCAATTCATCGAACTGTCGATTCGCGAACTGACCGGCATCGCCACCGCAGGGCCGCTGCGGAAGGAGGCCGGGCTATGAGAACTCCTTTGCCGCCAGCGCCCCGGCATGGGCTGACGGTCTACGAAGTCTTCCTGGCGCTGACGCTGCTGCTGGGGGCGCTCGCCGTGCTCTCGCAGCATATCTCCCTCGGCAGCCGGGCCGGCGTTCGCGGACGACTCCAGACGCAGGCCGCGATCTACGGCGAGACGAAGCTCAACGAAGTCATTGGCGGAGTCGAGCCGCTTGCGGCCAGTTCGGGACTGCCGATCGCCGGGGCGCCCGCGGGCTGGACATGGTCGCTCGACGTCATGGCAGGGCCGGCGGAGGATCTGCTCGACCTGACCGTGACGACCACGCACGTCGATTTGCGAGGGCAAACCGACGCGTCGTTCACATTGCGGCGACTGATGCGCGACCCGCAGATGCTGCTCGACCAGGCGGCTGCCGCCGCAACCGCGGCCAGTGCGTCGACCACGACTTCCAGCTCGACGTCGGGAGGGTCGACGCCGTGAGAGCTCCCTTCGCCCGGAGACTGTTGAGAAACGCATTTGCACGGCATTTGACCGTCAGCGCGACTGGTTCTCCTCTCCCTGGGGAGAGGGGGGCGACGCGGCGCGGCTTCACGCTTGTCGAAGTGTTGCTCGCGCTGGCTTTGACGATGCTCGTTCTCGCCGCGACCTACTCTGCGTTGACTTTGTTTCAACGCGTGACGCTCAGCGGTCGTGCCGACGCCGAGCGATCGCAACTCGCTCGTGCGATCGAACGCCGGATGACCTCCGACATCCGCTGCGTGCTGTTCTACGAGCAGGAACAGGAAACGCAGGAAGAGACAGACGAACCGGCCGCCGGGCTGGCGACGGTGGATGAAAACGTCGGAGCGGCCGACGATCCGGGCGGCACGACCGACGGAACCGGCGGAGGCTCGACGGCAGGTTCGTCGGCGGGCGGTTCCTCGTCGAGCAGTTCCACGTCCAGCAGTTCGACCTCGAGCAGCTCCAGTTCGAGTGAGACGACGACGCCCGCCACGCCGGCTGATGCCTACGCGACGCAAAGCGTCGGCGTGTTCGGCGACGCGACGACGCTCGTGCTGCATGTCAGCAAGCCGATGCGAACGCTGGTGACGCCACTGCCGAGCACGGCGATGCCGTTGCCGGGCGCCGCACCGACGGCTGTCCCGCGGACGAGCGATCTCCGCAGCATCTCGTACTTTCTGGCGGTCGCCGGAGGCGGCGGCCTTCAGGGAGCGGTGGGGAACACGGCGACGGGCGGAACGGCGATCTTCGCGACCGAGCAGGGAAATCAGGGCTTGACGCGACTCGACGGCGATCGACTTGCGATTCAGCAGGCCGACCAGGCCGGGGGAGTCGATCTGCTTGCTCAGAACGCGACGATTCTCGCGCCCGAGGTGACGGAACTGACCTTTCGCTACTTCGACGGCGTCGCCTGGGTCGCGACGTGGGACAGCGTCGCGCTGAACGCCTTGCCGCGGGCGATCGAGGTAACCATTCGGATCGACGTCGACGCCGACGAGCCGCAACAGGTCTCGGCGCTGGCGCCGCCTCCGCCGCCGTCCGCATCCGACCTGTTTCGTTTCGTCGTCGCTCTGCCGCTTGCCGACCCGACACAGGGACTGGCGCTATGAAGACACTCCGAGCCATCCACCGGCTGCACCGGCGCCCGCCGAAGCCGACGCCTCATCTGCTGCGCCGCGGCAGCGTGCTCGTCATCGTGCTGGTGGTGATTCTGCTGCTCACCTACGGCGTTTACGGCTTCACCGAACGCATGCTCGTCGAAGCCGAGGCCGCCGACGCCCACGGCCGCGCCGTTCAGGCGACGGCCTACGCTCAATCGGGCATCGAATTGGCCGCATCGGCGGTGACGCTGCGCGCCGCCGACCCAGAGAACCCCCTTTCGCTCTACCATGTTCCCGACAGCTTCGCGGGCATCGTCATGCGACCGTCGGCGATCCCCTCGTCGGTCGGCCGTTTCAGCCTGGTCGCTCCCGTCGAAGGCGACGCGACGTATCGACAGGTGCGGTTCGGTCTCGCGGATGAATCGGGCAAACTGAACCTCAACGCGATCGCTTCGATGGAACTGGAGGAGATCAACGAACACTACCTGCTGATGTATCTGCCCGGCATGACCGACGACATCGCCGACGCGATTCTCGATTACGTCGACGACGACGAGACAATCCGGCCGCTGGGCGCCGAAAGCGAGTTCTACGAGGCGCTGACGCCGCCGTATTTCGCGAAGAACGGGCCGCTCGAGTCGATCGAAGAGCTGCTGCTGGTCCGCGGCGTCACGCCGGAACTTCTGTACGGCGAAGATGCGAACCGGAACGGCCTGCTCGACCCGGCCGAGGATGACGGACCGGCGACGCCGCCGCTCGACGACGGTGACGGCCTGCTGCGGCCCGGCTGGCACAGCTATCTGACGATCCACAGCCGCGAGACGAACCTCCGGCCCGACGGTACGAAGAAGATCCACATCAATCAGGGACTGCTGACGGATCTCTACGACGCGGTCGAACCGGAGCTTGACGAGGACGCCGCCCGATTCATCGTCGCCTATCGCATGTACGGCCCGAACGACGGCGAAGCCGAGTCGCAAGGCAGCGAGGGCCAAACCGGCGACGACGCAAGTGGCGGAACGACTGACGACGAGGCGAGCGGGGGGCGTCAGCCCTCCGAGAACTCGAACGCTGACGGCGATTCTTCCTCGTCAGGCGGCGGCAGCCGCGGTCCGACGGCCGACGAAGCCGCGCAAATGGATCGTCTCGCCGGCGGCCTCGCCAAGGCGATCGGCGGATCGCAGGAGGCCGACGCCGTTACCCGTGGCGGATTGGACCTGTCGCCGGGGGCGAAATTCGAGATCAAGAGCCTGTACGACCTGTTCGATCGCGAGGTCGACGTTCCCGCCGACGAGGAGAAAGGCACGGAAGCGGAGACGATCGCAAGTCCCTGGACGAGCGGCGGCATCACGACCGACTTCCCGCTGCTGCACGACCTGTTCAGCCTGACCGAAAGCACCTTCTTCGAGGGCCGCATCAACGTCAACGAGTCGCGCGTCGAAGTGTTGTACGGCTTGCCGGGAATGCCGCCCGGACTGGCCGACTCGATCGTCGCAGCCCGCGGAGGAGCCGGCGGTCAGGCGATGGGGGAAGACCCCGAGCGGCGGACGACGGCCTGGCTGGTGGCGCACGGCATCACCGATCTGCCGATGATGCGCGAGTTCGACAAGTTTCTCACCGGCCGCGGCGACGTTTTTCGAGTCCAGTCGGTCGGATACTTCGACGGCGGAGGCCCCGCCGCCCGTGTGGAAGCCGTCATCGACGGCACCGTCACTCCCGCGCAAATCGTCTCGTTCCGCGATCTGACCGACCTCGGCCGCGGCTACGCCCCGTCACAACTGCTTCCGAACACCGGCCAATCCGGTTTTTGAGTGGAATCGAGCGATTGTTTCCGGTCCGCCGGTGTTGAGAATAGTAGGAATTCGGGGTGCCGGTGTTCCCTAGGCCTTGCAAAGAACTTCCCTGACGTGCCATGTCCGACCTGATCGCCCTGCATTGGGGTTTCGACGAGATCACCGCAGTCGTTCCGAAGGGACGGGGTGTGCGGGCAGTGACGCTTCGTAAACAGGAAGGTGTGGACGCCGATCCCACGACGCTCGGCCGCTGGCTCAAAGGCGAGCTTGCGACGCAGCGGATCTCCGCCAAGCGCGCGACGGTCGTCCTGCCGCGATCGGCGGCGATCTTCCGCAAGCTCACGCTGCCCGATTTGCCCGACGACGAACTGCCCGACGTCGTCCGCATGCAGGCCGCGACGAAGTCGCCGACGCCCCTCGACCGGCTGCGGCTCGACTTCATTCCGCTGCCGCGGCGCGGCGAAGGCCGGGAAGCGTTGCTGGCGACGGTCGCCGGCAAGACGATCGACGACGCGCTGGCGGCGGTGCGAACGGCGGGGCTGGAGCCGTTTTCCGTCGGCCTGTCACCGTTCGGAACGGCGGCAAAACTCGCCGGGAATGAACCGACGTTAATCGTCGCCGTTCAGGAACAGACCGCCGAGATCACACTCGTCCGCGGTGGCAGCGTCCTGTTCTCGCACGCGACCGATTTGCCCGGCGGCGAACCGGATGAGGATCGCCAATGGTTGACCTCGGAAATCAGCCGCGCCGTCGTGGCCGCTGACCATCTGGAAGCCGCGGGAGGGATTGCCCGCATCGTCCTCGTCGGCCCGTCGAACCTGCTCGAACCGCTCGCCGCTCCGCTTGAAGAGCGGTACGGCGGCAAGGCCGAGTTGATCGACGCTCCCGCAAAGATCGGCATGGCCGTCGAAGGTGACGGCGTCGACGTCGCCGCACTGGCGGCGGCAGCGGGACAATTGGAGGCGGGCGGACCTCCGCGACTCGATTTCCTCAACCCGCGGAAGCGCATCGAAAAACCGGATCGTCGCCGACTACATATCGGCCTGGCGGTCGGCGGGGTCGTCGCAGCGCTGCTCGCCGCCTACGGCGTCTCGTGGATGAAGCAGGCGGAGCTGCAAGATGAAATCGCGATGCTGAACTCGCAGAGCGGCGATCTGGCCCAGAAAATCAAACTCGCTCAACCGACCGTCGACGCCATGAAAGCGATCGACGCCTGGTCGGTCGATCAGGCGGAAACGGGAGAGTTGCTCGCGGCACTCGACGCGGCGTTGCCCGGCACCGAACGCCTGTATCTGACGGAACTCGACCTGGAACCGGCCGGGCGAAACGACCTCGGTCGCATCAACGGCAAGGGCGCGGCCCGGTCGCGGTTCGACGTCGAAGCGTTGAACGACGCCCTTGCGGCGAAAGGCTATCGGGTCACGCCGCCGGCGATCACGACGTCCGCACGCGATCCCGAATATCCCCACCGCTTCGACCTGATCTTGACGATCCCGCTGCCGAAACCTGCGACCTCGACTGCCACAAGCGCCGGCGGAGCGAATCCCGCCGGTACGAACTCCGCGATCTGAAACGACCACGGCCGGCATGCCGGCCGCCTTTGATCCGATATGAAGCGCAACGAAAAACTACTTGCGGCCGCCCTCGTCGCCGTGCTCGTCGGCTACTTCCTGTGGAAGTCGGTCGTGCCGGTCTTCGTCGAGCCGGTGGCGACGCTTCAGACCGAGCGTGACGACCTGTTGATGAAGGTCTCCGACCAGCAGCAGACGCAGTTCGAGTCTCAACTCGCCGACCGGAAATTGAGCGAGTCCCGCGACCGCGGATTGCCGGGCAGCGATCTCGATGCGCAGCGGCTCTACCTGCAATGGCTGACCGAACTCGCGCTGGCGTCGGGTCTCGACGTGACGGTGACCCCCGATCGTTTGAGTCCGGTCGGCGACGTTTACAACAGCGTCCAGGTCACGCTCGGCGGCACCGCGACCTTCGACGAGCTGCAGACGTTTCTGCGACGGTTCCGCAAAGCGGATTTGCTGCATCGCGTCTTCCGGCTCGACGTCGGCAGCCCCGCCGTTGAAGGCGATCCGGAACTGAACATCGTACTGACGGCCGAGGGCTTGAACGTCCGAGGCACGCCCGCCCGCAGTCGGCTGTTTCCGCAGATCGAATTGACGGAACCGCTCGCCGCAAGCGCCGGCGAACTGACCGTGGCTGCGGAAGAACTCAAAGCGACGCCGGGCGACTGGCTGCGGATCGACAACGAGTTCGTCACCGTGAAAGCCGTTGAAGATGACCGCCTGTTGCTGACTCGCGGCGCCGACGGCACGACCGCGACCGAGCACGCCGTCGGCGCACGGGTGGAATTGTTGCCGATTCGAGAGCCTGGCAAAGGCGATCTACCGATCGTCGTCGCCGAAATCGACAGCCCGTTCGTCAAGCCGCGTCACTACGATCCGAAGTTCGACGGCTTCGCCGATGCGAAGCTTGTGCGAGGCAATACGGCGGCGATGTCGGTCAAGGTCGCCGATTACGACCGCGACGCCGGCGAGCCGAAGCTGGGGCTGATTGATGGTCCGGACGGGCTGACCTTCGACGCCGCGACCGGCAAGCTCGCCTGGACACCCGCTGACGACGTTCCCTCCGGTGAATACAAGGTGACGCTGGCGGCGGACGTGCCCGAGCCGCAGAAACGACTCGAGCAGACCGTGACGATCACGCTCACCGACCCGAACACCTCGCCGACGCTCGACGCCGTTTCCGCGACGGAGATCTTTCTCGGAGAGACTCTGCAGCTTCCCTTGAAGGCAGACGACGCCGAGAGCGACTCGCTGGCCTTCGCGGTCGAGCAGGGGCCGCCAGATGCGATGATCGATGCAACAACAAACGAGTTCCGTTGGTCGGTGCCCGAGTCGTTCGCTCCCGGCGAGGTCGCCGTCACCGTCGTCGCGACCGACACAGGCGACCCGCCCTTGTCGACGAAACAGACCTTCAACATCACCGTCCGCGAGAACCTTAAGCCGTTCGTCCACCTGTCGGGCACCTGGCTGGAATCGGGTTCGGGCGATGGCGGCGGAACTTTCCAGAAGCAGGCATTTTTGTACGATCGCTCAGAGAATCAGTGGACGCGACTGCGCGAGGGCCGACCATTCGAGGCGGCGGGTCTGAAAGCGCTCGTCAAGGAGATCGGCAGCGACTTCGTCGTCTACGTGCGAAACGGCGAGATCTGGAAGATTCGGGTCGGCTCGCATCTTGGGGAGGCTGAGAAGATTGGCGAAGAGCCGGTCGCCGCGATGCGTCCGACCGAGGAGCGTTCTCCGGTCGAGGCCGTTCGCCCACCGGACGAGACCGCCTCCGTCCGCCCGTCGCCGGCCACGGCTGCTGCCGAGGCGATGCCGCCGATGTGAGGCTCCCGACAGTGTCGCCTGATTGTCG
>JBAQZJ010000175.1:0-7732 GCA_049790855.1 Planctomycetaceae bacterium
TGACTACGAGCCGCAATGCCGACTTGCACCACAGGCGGCCGTCGCGGCGGAAGAGCAGCACCGTTTCCTCCCATTCGCGGCAGCGGATGTGGGAATCGACGCCGGGACCGAACACGCAGGCCTCGGCGAGCAGCACGACGCCGTCGTAGCGCGGCTCCGTCCGGTGATCGCTGGCGACGACGAGCGTCGCCGTCGCCGTCAATGCGTTCGGCCGGCGGAACTGCAATCGAACCGCTCCGCCGCCGTCGCGGTACAACACGAGTTCGTCGTTATGATTGAGATTGGTTCGGCCCTGGACAATGCGGCCCGAGCCGTGGGAACGGGAGCGGCTCGTTCTCGGAGGGCTGACGCCCCCCGCTCGCCCCGAGGCATCGCAAGCGACGATCGTCGGCCCGGTCGCGTCGACGACATAGCCCTCGCCGCTGCGCTGGATCGCCGCATGGCGTGCTGCGAGATCGGACGTCAGCCGGACGTCGGCCGTTCCCGCCAGCCCGCCGAGCGTCGCGGCGTCGTTCAGACATAAGAGAAACGCCCCGGCTCCGTCGACCCACGCCACAAGCCGGCCGCCGGGGGCGGTCGGCTCGTTGACGGCGAGTGCGGAGGTCGGGGCGGTCATCACAGCGGCCTGACGCGACGGCGGTTCGACGGGGCGACCTGTCATTATGGGCGACGAGGCACGCGAAGCCTACGGGCGAACGTCGATCGGCACTTTGTTAGCCGCCCCGCTTGCGGGGCGCGTCGGCCGAGGCCGACGGCTAACGTCCGATCGACGTCGCTCGCAAGTTCACGCCTCGGGCGCTTCGGCGGGAACCACGGCTTCCGGCGCTTCGCCGAAGTAGGCGTCGACCTGCTCTTCGACGTTCTCGACCGCCTGCTGCTCCTGGCGATCAACTTCGACGGGGATGCCGCCGGTGAACCGGCCTTCGTTGTTCAGCAGCGTCTCGCGGGTGCCGATCTTCTTGTCGAGATCGCGAATCAGCTCCTTCGCACGGGCGAGCTGCGTGTCGTCGATGTTCAGGTCGCTGACCGCTTCGGTCGCCTGAACGGCCGCCAGGCGGGCTTCGAGGTTCTCGATCTTCACCGCCAGTTCCTTCTTGACCGCGAGCATGTTATCGAGCTTCTCTTCGTTCGCCGCGAGAGCCTTGCGACGGGCATCGGCGACCTGCTGGTCGCGGCCGAGAGTCTCCTCGGCGGTCTTGTACCGGCCGAACCGGCGGGCGAGATCCTCGCGCACGTCCTCGGCCGAGAATTGCCGGCTCGCGTAGACGAACGCATCCTTCCCGCTGTCGAGATCCGACCGCAGCGCCAGGATTGCTTCCTTCTGAACGGCAAGGTCCGTCTCGCGGCGGGCCATGTCGGCCTCGCGCTGCTCGATCTCGTACTGCTGCTCGGCGATGACGTGCATGCAGCGCTCGATCTCAGGAGCGATCTTCTCGATCTCCTGCTTGGCGCGGGCGATCTCGAAATCGAGCGGCACCTCGGCCCGCACGGCTTCGCGGACCTCGTGAACGCCCGTCGCCATGTAACTCAGCACGCTGGTTCCGAAGACGAACGTCCCCAGTGCCGCGGCTGCGCCTGTTCCGATGAGAGCTTTCTTGAGCATCTGTCTGTCTCCGTCTGACGAACGGCGTCGCTGACGAACGTTTCCGGTTTCCGCGATCGCCCGACCCGATTGGACCACTTGCCGTCGGCGGCTACTTCGCCCCCCGCACGGCCGGCGGAAACGCCCGCCGACATCCGGTTATTCGCTGCCCTGGTCGCATTCTTGAACGAAGTTGCGAATTTCCGTCCTCTTTCCAGCCAGAGCCTGCGAAGCGTCCGATTCGACGCGAAAAACGTCGTCAGGCGATCGGAGGACGCTCTCCGGTCGCCACAACGTCTCTTCCCGCTTGCGAAAGGGCGACGTAAACTCCCCGCCGGCAACGATTCCGGGAGACGACGTGTCGGCAACGTTTCAGTC
Source organism: Planctomycetaceae bacterium (assembly GCA_049790855.1). Taxonomy (GTDB): domain Bacteria; phylum Planctomycetota; class Planctomycetia; order Planctomycetales; family Planctomycetaceae; genus JACCRE01. The sequence goes on from JBAQZJ010000175.1 coordinate 1,961, forward strand.
GTATTCGCATCACGGCAGGACCGGTTACGCCGTCGCCGACTTGCCGCGCGACGTGCTGGCTCGACTCGTCGAATGTCCGGAACTGCCTCTACAGAAAGAACTTCCGGTCACGGTGAAGGACGGCGACGGCGTTCTCGTTTGCCGAACGACGCTGCCGCTCGCCGAACGCCACCTCGCAGTCGCCTACAAGCGGGTTCACCGCAAATCGCGGCTCAAACAGTGGACGCAGGCCGTCGGGCCGAACCGCGCTCGACGGGCCTTTCTGACGGGACACCGGCTTCTCGAACGTGGAATCGCGACAGCACGACCGTTAGCCGTCATCGTGCCCTCGCGGTTTGATCTGACCGCCCCGACCTGGCTGGCGACCGAATGGCTCGACGGGGCAGAGGATCTTGCCGCCTTCGCCCGACGAAGTCGTCAGCAGGCGTCTGATGAACGAACACGCATCAACGCCGTGGCCGTCGCGGTCGGACGACTGATCGGGATGATGCATGCGGCCGGCATCGCCCATCGCGATCTCAAGCCGCAAAATCTGATGGTGCGGTGCGGCGAACGCCCTGACGCCGTCGAACTGTTCGCGATCGACCTCGACGGCGTGCGTTTTCCCGGCCGCTTGTCCGAGCAGCGCCGCTGGAAAAACCTGTCGCGACTGGCGATCGGCGATCGCGGCTGGCCGGGACTTGATCTGACCGTCCGATGCCGGTACCTCGGGGCGTACCTCGATGCCGCCGGCCTGTTGATGAGCCGGAAGCAAGCTTGGCGCGAATTGTCTCGCGTCACCGCCGCCCGTCTTGCCCGCCGGGCCGCCTGAGCAGGCCAATCACAAACTGATGTGCGCCGAGATCGCGCGCCCCGGTCGTTGCCTTTCACCCGGGAAATTACCGGTTTTCTCTTGACGTGAATTCCGATGCGAGTAGGATAGACATCGAACTGAGACTCAGTCTCAGTGACTGTGCGGCCCCGCCCGAACCGTCCTCGCCCGTTCATCGCTGCGATGACCCCTCCTCCCGCCGACCTGCTCGTCGCCCCGCCTGCGGAGACTGCGACGCTTCAGTGCGCGACCCTCTGCCATTGCCTCAAGGTCACGCGCGGCGAGGTCGCCGACGCGATCGACCTGCACGGCTGCGAATCGGTCGAGCATGTGACGAACGCCTGCGGCGCCGGCGGCGGCTGCACGGCCTGCCATCGCAAGATCCGCGCGTTGCTGGCGCGTCGGTAAGCCAATCGGCTCGCAAGAAACCCGGCTTCTTCAAGAAGCCGGGTTTCTGTCATGCCGGCCGGTTCACTCCTTGCCTTCGCCGCTGATCTCGGTGCCGCCCATGCGTTGCGCCAGGTACTGCTGGATGCCGACCATCTTGATCAGGTCGAGCTGGGCTTCGCACCAGTCGACGCTGTGCTCGGTCTCGACGAGCATCTGCGTCATCAGTTCGCGGCTGCCGTTGTCGCCTTCGATGACGGCGACCTTAATCGCCTCGTTGTAGTGCTTCTGGCCCTTCATCTCGAGTTCGAGCGAATTGCGGATCTGCGCTTCCGGGTCTTTCCCGACCTTGATCACGTCGTAACGGGCGATTTCCGGAACCCCGTCGAGAAACAGGATGCGGTCGATCACCTGGTTCGCGTGCTGCATCTCCTCGATCGACTCGTCGTAGAAGTGCTTCGCGAGGTCGTTCAGACCCCAGTTCGCACACATCTTGCTGTTGATGAAATAGAGGTTGATCGCGGTCAGTTCGACCGTCAGGCCGGCGTTCAGCGCCTCGATGACCTTGTCGCTGCCTTTCATGGCGGAATCTCCTCGTCGTGCGTCGGAAGTGTCGCCGAAGTGTAGCGCAGCAGCGCCGCGTCCACCAGTGAGCCTGACCGTTCTACTTGGAAAAACGCGGCAATCGAGACGTGTTCTCCGAAGCCGCAGGGACGCAGTCTCAGAGAAATGCCGTTCGTCGGGGTTGAATGCACATGACCCGTGCGGCTCGGCGGGAGCCTCGCCCTTCCCGACCGCGGTTTTGAAAGCAACGTTCAAGCCGAAAGAGCATTCCTTCACCCCCGGCTGCGCATCCGGGATTCCACGAAAGCATCCGCCGGGGCCGTCACTAATGTGGATTCCGTGGTCGGAATTCGCGTCGCGAACGACTTGACGATTTACGGCAGCGCCTCCATCATCCATTCATTCTTTGATCTTGGAATCTTCGCAATCGCGACCTGCCACGTTCGACCGCTCGCGTCGACGTGATCTCCAAAATCCACTTCTCATCGACTTCCATTAGCGACGGGATAGATTTCGCGTGATAAATCGTTCGCCGCATTGTGCGTCTCGATTGGATCGGTTCGTGCCGGGGGCGGTGCTGGCCGCTACGCCGACCATTCTCCTGCTCGGAGGATTGTTTTCTCTGTCCGGCTGCGGTGCCGAGAACGAACTGGGGCGTCTCCCGGTCAGCGGCACCGTGCTTCTCGACGGTGAGCCGCTCGACAGCGGGACGATCTCGTTCGATCCGATCGATCAGGCGACCGGCACCAGCGGCGGCGCGACGGTGACGGCCGGTCAATTCGAGATCGCCACCGAGCGCGGACTTCCGCCGGGTATTTACCGTGTCCGAATCAGCGCCCCCACGGGAGGCGTCGCGGCTTCGGACGCCGAGCCGCCGCCGCCCGGCGAGCCGACGGAAACCGCCAAGGAACGCATCCCGGCCTCGTGGAACACCGAGAGCCAGGAGCAGGTGGAGGTTAAGGAAGGTGAAGAGAACATCTTCACCTTCCCAATCGTGAGCCTGGGCTAAGGCTCCGCGGCCCTTTCGTTCTGGCTGCGGCGACCCTGCCGGTCGCTGTGTGCCGTTTGTCTGCCGGTTTCCCTATTGATCTTTGGCGTGCGGCGTCCGTCCGGCGTCGCACGATCCGGGCCAAGCGGTGTCAGTTCACAATTCATTGCCTTTCTTCCCAACCACGGAGTGTCCAATGAGACCGATGAAACGTCGTCAGGGGTTCACGTTGATCGAGCTGCTCGTCGTCATCGCGATCATCGCGGTGTTGATCTCGCTGCTGTTGCCCGCCGTCCAGCAGGCCCGCGAGGCCGCCCGCCGTTCGAGTTGCCAGAACAACCTGAAGCAGCTCGGCCTGGCGATGCACAATTACCACGACGTCCACCTCACGCTGCCGCCGGGGCACCATGCCTGCTGTTACGGCACCTGGCAGGTCGCGATCCTGCCTTTCATCGAACAGAAGAACGCCTACGATCTGTACGAGAACCTGGGCGGCACGGCGACTCCCAGCTACAGCGCCGCGCCGAACCCGCAGAACGTGACGAGCCTGCGATTCCCCGCCCTTACGTGCCCCAGCGACACGCCGAACGCTCCGCTTGGAACCGCTCCCTACAAGATCACTTCACATAACTATGCGGTGAACTACGGTGCCACGGGCTACAGCCAGCAGGCCGACCTCAACGGCGTGAAGTTCAACGGCGCGCCGTTCGCCAATCGGAAGACCTACGGTCTGCGAGACATGAGCGACGGCACGTCGAACACGATCATCGCCTCCGAGGTGCTGCAAGGCATCGGCGTCGATCTCCGCGGCTTCACCTGGTGGGGCGACGCTTCGGGCTTCACCGCCTATCTGCCGCCGAACAGCTCCATCCCCGACCGGATCTACAGCGCCACCTACTGCAAGAACAACCCGGCCCAGAACCTGCCCTGTGCGGTGTCGACGGCCGCCGAGCCGACGATGTTCGCCTCGCGCAGCCGGCACACCGGCGGCGTGCAACTGGTGCTGGGCGACGGCTCGTGCCGGTTCGTCAGCGAGAACATCCAACTCGACACCTGGCGGAACCTCGCCTCGACCCGCGACGGTCAGGTGATCGGCGAGTTCTGACATTTCCGCGACCTTCCGGCTTCGCAAAAGCACCCTGGCTGCAAAACGCAGTCGGGGTGCTTTTCTACGCACTTGGACGGGGCGTTTCCCTGTGGAACGGCGTCCACGAGACCACTCGCGAATTGGGGAAAATTTTACAGAAGCCCACAAACATATCTTGACGTATCGAAGGCCACCGACCATCTTCAAGACTCTCCCCGGTTCCGGGGAACCCCTTTCGAGGGTGCGGTAGAAGCCGCAGCAGAGGTGACTTGTCGAGCGCTCGGTCGACAGGTTCGGAACAGCGATGTCAGTTCGCGACGTCATCACCACTTATGGTCATTCGACCCCCCGGCGCTGCCGGGCGGGTCGATTTTCTTTTCCGTCACAGTGTTCTTTACATGTGGATCGGGAGGCCGTTATGGATCGTCGCCGTCGCGCGTTTACTCTCATCGAACTGCTGGTCGTCATCGCGATCATCGCGGTGTTGATCTCGCTGCTGCTGCCCGCCGTCCAGCAGGCCCGCGAGGCCGCCCGCCGGACGCAGTGCAAGAACAATCTCAAGCAGTTGGGCCTGGCGCTGCACAACTATCACGACGCCCACAAGACCTTTCCGCCAGCGACGGTCTACATGGGCTTCGAGACGCTCACGGCTTGGCCCTACAATCTGAACCACACCGGTTGGGTCATGCTCCTGCCGTTCTTCGAGCAAGGCCCGCTCCACGACGCGTGGAACCCGATGATCGCCTCGGGAAGTTGCGCGGCGAACGGCAAGCCGGTCCTGGGTAACCCGCTGCTGAACGAGAAGGTCTATCAGACGATCCTGCCGGGCATGCTCTGCCCCTCGGATGAGCAGGCGGCGTTGAACACTTACGCCGTCGGTTCGACCTCGTCGGCTTACGCGATCCCCAGTGCGGCGGCACCCACGAACTACGTCTTCAGTTGGGGCGGGCAGAGCGAGTATTACGAAAAGGGCTATCGCGAACACAGCAGCTCGATGGCCACGATTCCGGGCACGACGACGAAGGTTCCCAACCAGGGAGCGTTCGGCCACAACGGCGGTGCCCGGCTGGGCGACCTCCGCGACGGCACGAGCAACACGATCGTCATCGGCGAAGTGGTGCGGCGGAAAGTCAGCAAGGCCTATGAACCGCTGTGGGGGGTCGCCCGACACGTCGGCACTTCGGGCATCGCGCCGCTGACGACGAGCAAGCTCTATCACATCAACATGGCCTACGGTGACGCCGGCGGCACCTGGGGCGACCTGACCCGGCCCTATGCCTGGGTCTATTCCAGCGAACACACCGGCGGCGCGCAGTTCCTGTTCGGCGACGGTTCGGTCCACTTCATCAGCGACAGCGTGGACTATGTTCAGTTCGCCCTGATGACCCATATCAAAGACGGACAAGTTACGCAGGGGCTTTGACGAGCGCCGGAGAACCGGGCGGCCGTTCGGACGGTCGTCGCCCGGTTCCGTCGCCGTCCGACGTCCGATGTCCAATCCATCAAGAGGAGGCCAACATGCTGCGCTGTCGGTCGACATTTCTCCTGCTGCCGGCATTGACCGGCCTGGCGATCGGGCTGGCCGGTTGCGGGGGCGGCAATTTCGAATCATCCAGCGGAGACCCGTTCGGTGATCTCGGCACGGAAAACAGCGAAGAGGCCGCCGTCGAGGCCGATATGGCCGCTCAAGAAGCGGCCATGAACAACTGACGCAGGGTGGCCCCGACGCCTTTCAGGCGTCGGGGTCGCGGAGCGACAAGAGGCGGCGCCATCCGCATCCAACGCGAATTGCGGCCATCCTGTGGAACAGGCACCTGTCGCCGGACGGCATACCGTTGAGGCGTGATGGCCGCGTTCGCAGACAATCAGTCGGCAACCGAGTTAATCAACCCGGCAGCGCGCCGAGGATCGGTGAGCGTGTCGATCGGACGTGGC
>JBAQZJ010000176.1:0-8957 GCA_049790855.1 Planctomycetaceae bacterium
CCGCAGACCTTGTGGAAAGGACGACCGGCCGGTCGGCGACGGTCGTCCTCGACCCGGTGTTTCTTCACGACTTCGACGAGCTGGTCGGCGACATCGAGCTTGGCAACGACCTGGTGATCTTCTCGGCGCGACCCGAGCGATTTCAGAATCTGGCGCCGCAGATCGCAAAAAAGCACGGACTTCGAATCGTTTCGCTGGTGAATCGATTCGAAGGGGCCGACGAGTGCCATCGGGTGCTGGAGCCTGTGCGATGGCTGCGGCTTATGAAGGGGGCACGCGTCGTCATGACCGATTATTTTCACGGTATGGCCGTCGCCTTGAAGTTCGGCCGACCCCTCATTGCCGATGCGGCTCCGGGCAAAGCGAACAAGATGGCGGATCTCGCCGGACGACTGCGGGTTGCGAATTTCTTCCTGCCGACGAGTCGAAATCCGCTGGACGCGGTCGACCGTGCGCTCGGTGATCCACGCGAGTTCGCCGCCGGGTTGAAGGACGGTCTTGAAGTGCCTGTGGAACGCTCGCGTTCCTTTCTGCAGTCGATCGTTTCGCCGTCGGCCGTCGGAGTCGCGTCGTGAAATTCCGGATCGTCATCCCTACGCACGGTCGGCCCGATTTGCTGGGGCGTACGCTCGAGTCGCTGTCCGAGTGTCGTCAGCCTCGCTCGTATGTCGAGACGATCGTCGTCGAGAACGGCGGCGTCTGGGGGGCCGAAGAGATCGTGGCAGCGGCACCGGCGTCGCTTCGGGCACGCTACGTCCGGTTTCCCGTCGGCAACAAAAGCGCGGCGCTCAACCACGTCATCGAGGCGATGGGCGGCGACGATTTCCTTTACATGACCGATGACGACGTGCGCGTCGTTCCGGACGTGCTCGAAGCTTACGAGGCGGCCGCGTTGAAGCACGGCCCAGGGCATTTCTTCGGCGGTCCGACGCGGGTCGATTACGAACGCGAACCCGAACCGCACGTGATCAAGTATCTGCCGGTCTCAGCGAAGGGCTGGGCAAGGCTGGGTGGCGGAATCTTCGTCGACAAGCCCGACTTCCTCGGCTTCAACTGGGCGGCGTTCGTCGGGGACGTCCGATCGGCGGGCGGCTTCGACCCGAACCGAGGACCGGGAGCACCGACCGGCAGCACCGGACAGGAGAGCGACATGCAACGCCGGTTGCTGAGCCGCGGGAACCGCGGAATCTACGTCGGCGAAGCGGTCGTGTGGCACTACGTTCCGCAACGGCGATGTTCGCCGGAATGGGTGCTCGAACGGTCGCAACGGGCGGGAACCGAACAGGGGATGGAGAGGGCCGGGACCGGCAGGCCGCGCTACGTGCGTCTCGGCGGCATGCCGATTCACCGGCTCAAAGTCGTCCTGAATACGATGCTGACCAAGGCGCATCCCGATCCGCAACAGCGTTTCCGCGCCCGCCAATGGCTGAGCTATGAACGCGGCATCGACGAAGGATATCACCTCCAACGAGCGAGCGATCGGATGCACGAGGATGCGATTTCCGGCGGTCGAACGGCCGTCTAACGGGTGAGCCGTCTAACGGGTGAGCCGTCTAACGGGTGAGTTGCCGTGCGCTCTCGACGCTGACCGCGATCGGAGAGCTTTCCGACGACGACGGGGCCGTCCAGTTGTTGCTGAAGTCGAGTTCCTCGCAGTCGTTGGAGTGCGGGCCGTACTTCCACGACTGATCGACCCACACGTTGCCGACGACGCGCACCTTGGAAATGACGTTGCCGGTCTTCGCACGTGTATAGACCGTGTAGGTTCCTCCGGAAAGCAGACAGTCGCGCACGGTCACTCCGGAAAGGTCGCCGGTGTCCGCCTGGAGCATGAGCGCGCTGGTCTGACGCTGCCACGGCCCTTCAATTCGGCAGCGGTTGATGATCCACGTGTCCCAGTCTCCCTGGCCTTTCATGGTCTGAATGCCGTCGCAGTGCGCGCCGTCCCCGGCGATCTGGCCGTAGATCCAGCAGTCTTCGATCAGACAGCCGCCGACGCTGGCGAGTTTGATGCCGTCGCGTCCGCCTTTGACGATGCACCGTCGAAGCGTGCGGGCGTTGAGCACGACGCAGGCGGCGACCGTTCCATCCGGCCCCATGGCGGCATCGAACTCGCAGTCCCGCGCTTCGAAGTCGACCATCGGCGAGTTGCGGATCGCGAACAGGCCGCCGACTTGCGTCACGCGGCAACGATCGAGCACGCACGGCACGTCGATCGTCAATTGGCCGGCGATGTCGAGCAGGCTCAGCATCGGCCGCCCGGTGGCCGGGTCGATGCCGTTGGCGAGGTTCGACGCTTTGCCGCCCGTGACGAGTTCCAGCCGTTGGACACGCACTCCTGCGCCGCGAAGGCCGACGGTCGCGGGGCCGACGTCGATACCGTGCCGGATGAGCACTTTCGAGGTGTTCGCGGCCGGGCTTTGCGCCGTCTCCTTCTGCTTCGAAACCTCGTGCTTCGCCTTCAGAGCGGATTGCACCAGTCGCCGCTTCATCGCCGCGGCGTCGCGCGGCGACTCGATCGACGTCGCTCGCGACTCCCGGCGGGAGTCGTCTCTGCTGGAGACCGATGGCCGTTCGCCCGCGGACTCGGTCGTCGTGAACGCGAAAACGATTCCCAGGCAACAGACCGCACGAAGCCGGGAACGTGTGAGGCTCCGGCATCCGCAAGCCACGGCGGCCCGCCGGGTTCGTGAAAGAAACATCGACGCTCCAATTACCAACGAAGGGATCAGGAGCCTCAGCGGCTGCGCCATCCTGGTCGACTGAGACGACGGGAGAAATCCGTACTGACTGTCTCTTGAAGTGATCGCTTGAAGTGAGCAGGTCGCGCGATGAGTGGCGCGCGTAGTTCAACGATATCTGTGAAACCGGCGGGTTCAACAAATTGTCGTTTGCGGCAAGCCGGTTCGGTCGAAGCGACGGTGGGTGAGATCGCTTTTCCGGTCTCGCGCGACGAATCCATCTTTGACGGCGCCGCCGGCGGCTGCGCCCGCCGTCCATCAAAACGGGCGGAAGGTGTCGCTCGGCAATACCCCGATTCGGGCAGTCGCCGTTCTGAACGAACGACCAACGTCACGACAAATCACGGTAAAGCACTGTGCAGGCTTTCCCGAGAGGTGGGATCGGGCCGATGGTTTCGTCAGCGGGATGCGGCATCACGCGGGGCGGTTTGACCCGGGCCTGTCGTGCGGGGAAAATCATGCGCTCGATGCGAATTGCCTCCACATCCCCGTCGGGGATCGTCTTCTTCGGCGTCTTCGATTGCGGCCGCTCGCGCGGCGCGGCAGGAGTGAATCGGTCCGATGAAATCACGACTACTCGCCTGCGGCCGATCTGGCCGACACTTGGTTTTCGCAGGACGGTATGTCTGCTTTGTCGGCGCACTCGTCGCGGCGTCTCTCGGAACGTCGCGTGCCTCGGCAGCGAATCCCGTCGAGAAACCGAACCTCGTGCTGATTCTCGCCGACGATCTCGGCTACGGCGACGTCGGTTGCTACAACGCCGCCTCGAAGATCCCGACGCCGCATATCGATCGGCTGGCGCAGCAAGGCACGCGCTTCACCGATGCTCATGCGGCGGCGAGCGTCTGCGTGCCGACGCGGTATTCGCTGCTCACCGGGCGATATGCACACCGCCGGCCGAATCGCACCGGGCGTTTCGACGGCGGGCCGCTGATCGACGAGGACGTGCTCACATTACCGGCCATGCTCCGACAAGCGGGATATCACACGGCGATGGTCGGAAAGTGGCACCTGGGGTTCGGCTTCGACGATTGGGATGAGCCGCTGCGTGACGGACCGGTTGATCGCGGGTTTGATTCGTTCTTCGGCGTGCCGGCGTCGACCGACATTCCACCCTACTTCTTCGTCGAAGGCGATCGTGCCGTCGCACCGCCGACGGACGAAATCGCCGAGCATCACAGCGACGGCGTGCGACCGATTCAGGGTACGTTCTGGCGTGCGGGCGGCATCTCGCCCAAGCTCGGGCTGGAAGACGTCTTGCCGACGTTTGCCGACACGGCGCTCGCGAAGCTCGACGAACGGGCGAAGTCTCCAGACGAACCGTTCTTCGTCTACCTCGCTCTCACGGCGCCGCACACGCCGTGGCTGCCGTCGGCTGCGTATCACGGCCGGTCGAAGCTTGCCGGGCCGGACGTTCCCGAGGCGCTGCGTCATTACGGCGACTTCGTCGTGCAGGTCGACGACATCGTCGGACAGGTCATCGCGAAGCTCGACGAGCACGGCATCGCCGATAAGACGCTCGTGATCTTCAGCAGCGACAATGGTCCCACCTGGTTCCCTGAAGACGTCGAGCGTACGGGGCACGATTCAGCCGGCCCGTGGCGCGGAATGAAAGGCGACGTCTGGGAAGCCGGGCATCGCGTGCCGCTGGTCGTCCGATGGCCGGGACGAGTGCCGGACGGGCGGACCTGCGACGAACTCGTCGGCCAGGTCGATCTGATGGCGACGACTGCGTCACTCGTCGGATTCGACCTGCCAGGCGAGGCGGCCGTCGACAGCCTGAACCTGTTGCCGCTGCTGCTGGGCGAGACAGGTGCGACGGGGCGCGCGACATTGATTACGGAGTCATCCGGAGGCGTCCTCGCCTTGCGGCAAGGGCCGTGGAAGTTCATTCCGCAACTCGGCTCAGCGGGATTCAGCCAGCCGAAACGCGAAAAGCCGCGGCCGAATGAGCCGGATGTCCAACTCTATCACCTCGGCGACGATCCCGGCGAAACGACGAATCTTGCCGGCGACCGGCCGAAGCTCGTCGCCGATCTGTCGGCAGTTCTCGAACGTGCGAAATCGACGGCGCCACGGTCTCCTTGAGCCGTCCGCGGTTCGACGGCGAGTGGCGGGCGACGTCACGCCGCCTGGCGGGGCCGCTTCGCGGCGTCGATCCAGCGCGTGACGGTGTCGATGTCGGGCGCGGGATTGCCCTGAAGCAATCGGCGGCCGTCGGGCGATTCCGCCACGGGAACGACGAGTTCCCAGAGCTCGACCGGCGAGAGCGCGGCGAGATCTTCCGGTCCCGTCACGCCGCAGGCGACAAGCAACTGCGATTCGGAAGGCGTCAACACGCCGACGTCACAGCACAGCCGGGCTTCGTCCTGCCAGGTGGCGATGTCGGTCGCCGTCGCATGCGGATGCAGCGAGGCGGCAAGCGCCTCTGCATCGGCCGCGAGCAGCTCGCCGATCGTGCTGACGCGTGCCGCTTCGAACTTCGCGGCGCGTTGAGCGCCGATCGACGGTGCTGCCGCAATCGGGCTTGATTCCGTCAACGGCCGCTCGCGGGTCGCGGCCGGTTCGGCGGTCGGCCGCAGGCTTTTCAACGCTTCGCCGGCGCGGCGGAGAAGAGATCCGTCGGCGTCCTGCGTCGAAGCGGATGCTTTCGGAACGAGGGATTCGTGTCTCGGAGTCTCCGTTCGACGCGAAGTCTCCGCCACGGGCGTCGGAGCCGGGAGGGATGGAGTCGACGGTGGCGACTTCTTGAAGACTTCCAGTTGATAAGCGTCGCGAACGGCGCGGTCTTCCTCGGGAAGCGTGTTCTCGATCCGACCGCTGGCACGAAGCTCGCGAGCCATGGCGAGAACGGCTTTTCGTTCGCGTCGTTGCGACGGACGCCGCGTCATCCAGAACAACGGCAGCGACGGCAGTGCAAGCAGACCTGCGATCGCGATCGGGTATCGGGGCGGCGTCGCTTCCGATTCGGCGATTGCCCTCGCGAAGATTGCCCCGAGCGTCGACGCCGATCGCGACAACTGCGTCGCGAAGATCGAACGCAGTTCGTCATCGAGTGCGGCCGTGTTCCGACTGACGGCTTCGAGGTCGAATCGTTCGAGGACGTCTTGTCGATGTCGGTGCGCGGCTTCGGCCCCGGTCGTCAATGACTGTTCCAACCAGTCGTCGCCGTCGCGAATGCGAACCGGTCGGGCTTCGGCCTGGTCGGGCATCAGTTCGTCGTACTGCTGCGAAAGGCACCACTCGACCGGTCGTCGTCGTGCGAGCGACTCGTCGTCAGGGCCGGTCCGGCCCGGAGAGAGCGCGAACGTCGTGTAGCGTGCCAGCACGCCGGCGGCGTAGGCCGCTTCCGTCCAGTCGCGGCTGCGCAGCGCTTCGACGGTCGTCCAGTACCACTTTCGGGCCAGCCGCGCAGCGCCGCCCCAGTTCTCGAAAGGATAGAGGGCGTGATTGGCGTAGTCGCGGAAGTCGTTCTCGGGAGCGTCGACACCTCGAAAATACGAGTCGACGTTCCAGAGCAGCAGGCCAGCCCAGCTTTGCCGATCATCATCGAGGCAGCACAACGCATCGAGCGCCAGCTTCTGAGCCGCGTTCCTGCACTTCCAGCGATGTAAGACGCGGAACAGCCGGTTCATGGCCGCGAACTCGCGGCGGCCGGCCGGAATGCATCACAGCGGCCGCACGGCGGAAAGGACGGTCGATCGCGCGGGTTATTACAAATCGCCGCCTGCACGACAAGACGGACTTGCAGAGCGGCGAGGGGCACGTGTTTTGCGGCGATCGTTCCCATCGTGCGATGGCATCGATCGGCGGGGGCGAAATTCGCAGGAATCGTTGGGGCGAAGAGTCACCACCTGTGTAAGAGCCACAGCCGACGTTGCAGATTTTACAAAGCGAGCGGCAGGAGCCGCCGCCCGACTCGCAGGAGGCACCATGTCGAATTCGAACAACGCGACCGCTGCTAATGGTCAGGCCCGTGCCGGCCGCACCGTCGACTGGACCGGCTACCCGGCCCTCTTCCAGCGCGTCGCACCGCACACGCCGACGAACGAAACCGTCGAGTCACCGACCGGGCCGACGCCGATCATCGGACAGTCGGGGGGCATCCGCGAAGCGTTTCTCGGATTCTGTCAGGCCGCGCTCTTCGCGCCGGGGATCTCGCGCCGCTTCGACCGGCCCAGCGAAACGGCCGCAGCAGCCCGCGCCATTGCCGCCGCCGAGGCGTTCGGCTTCACGCGAGACGAGATTCGACGGCTCGGTTGCGGACTTTACACCGGGCCGGCGGCCGTGCAGGAAGATCTGCGCGGGGCGGGGTTCGTCGCGGCCGAGATCGACGCCGCCCGGCTCGTTCATGATGAGTCCGGACGGCTGCGTGCAGAACTCACCGGTTGCCTGACGGTGCCGTTGACCGATGAATCCGGCCATCTCTGCGATTTTCTGCTGTTGAGCGTCGACGAGACCGGCCGCACCTTCGGCGGGTATCGGTTCCTGTACGGGCCGGCGAAGTCGAAGGTCGTCGTCTACGGACTTCAGACGGCTCTGTCGCGACCGCTCGGGCGGGAATCACTGGTGCTGGTCGATGATGTGCTGGAAGGGCTGCTGCTGCAGTGCCGCGGGCTGCCGCACGTCGCGGCAGTCGGGTCGTGCGGCGAGGATCTCTCACCGCGCCGCTGGGAAGAACTGGCCCGGCTCGGGGTTGCGACGGTCACTCTGGCATTTCGACGCGACGAACGGCATGCCGCCGAGGTGCGCGATGCGCTGGTGAACGCCTTGCGGGCGAAAACCGCTCCGCAGGTCTACGTGACGAATCCGTATCCTGGCGGCGAACGCAGTGCGGCCGACGTGTTGCGACGGTTCGGAAAGGACACTTGCGCCGCCGCTCTTTCGGCCCGTTCGCTGGCGTTTCACGATAAAGACTTCGGGGCCGCCGACCGCACACGAGCGGCCGCCGAGCCGTCGCCGACGTTCGTCGCGACGTTGCCCGAGCCTTTTGAGCCGTGGCGACAGCCCGAACCGGCGAACGGCAAGGCCGAACCGCATTTTCGTGCGGCATTTCGTCAACACCTCGCCGATCTTGCCGCCGCAATGCCCCTCGAAGAACGGCGCATTGCCGAACAGGTCATTTCGGCGGTCGACGGCGCGATCGTCGCCGGCGACTTTGCACGTGCCTCATGGTTGGTCGACGGTTCGACGCCGGGCTACTTCCCCGGTTCGGTGAACACGTTCGGTCCGTGGTCGGCACCGTTCGGCCCGACGAGCGCGTACGGTCCCGGCTGGTCGTACGAACCGGCGTGGCTGCACCGACAGGACATGCGGCACCCGTCGCAAACCGCATCGATCGCATCGGCAGGAGCCGTGCTGGACAGACTGATGAAGTCGCCGCAGCCCGTCGATATTCCTACGTATCTCGCCGGCTATGCGGGTCGCGAAACTCCTTCGACGGTGGAGTGGGTGATCGATTCGTCGGCCCGCGGCCGTTTGGCGACGCTTTGTGAGCGCGTCATCGACGCCTGCGAACGTCGACCGGGACAGGCGTTCGTCGTCGTCTGCTGCGAGCACTCCGAGCAGCAGATCATGCTGGCGATCGCGACGCATCTCGCATCGCGGATTTCCGAAGGTGAAGGGCTGACCATCGAGGAGGTTCGCACACGCTTCGCCGGCGGCGAACCGACGACCGGATTCCGCGACAAGCCGTGGCTGGCCGACGAGGCCGCCGACCGATTGCGGCTCTGGTCGAATCGAATGACCTTCGTGACCTGCCCGCCGACGTCGGCCGGCCAGGCCGCCGTCGAACAGGCGATCGAAACGGCCCGGTCGAAGGCGACGATCGGCGGCATCTACTTCGATTCACTGCCCGACAGCGGCGGGCAGCATGCGACCGATCCCGCCTGTCTTGCGTGGTTGAACGATCTTGCCGCTCGTTGCGGCGGACAGGTCTTCGCCACGGCGGCGACGGCGCCGGTCGTACTGGCGGCGGCTCAGCCGATCGCAGCCTGGTCGACCTCGGCGTTGGCGACCTCGGCGTTGGCGACGATGTGGCCGACGATGTGGCCGCATCATGTCGGCACGCCGTCACAGTGGCCGCTGCGGAGAACCGAAAGCGGCCGGAGGATTCTGACGACCCTCTGCGACTGGCTCCGCCGCGAAGGCGACCGCATGCCCGCGGCGGCCTAGCGTTGCCATTTCCTGACGCCGGCGCAACCCGCACCTCCGGCG
>JBAQZJ010000177.1:0-7264 GCA_049790855.1 Planctomycetaceae bacterium
CCCGACGCGCCAGCGAGGGATCCCGACGTATCAACCGACACCCACCTCTGTCGAATGGTTGCGACACCACATTACCCATCAACCCCCGTTCATGCTTGGCGCACGCCGAAATCTTCGGACAATCGAAGCTCCTGCCTGACGTTTCCCTCCTCGTCACTCGGAGCAGTCGGTATGCGGACGCCGAAGGCTGCAATCTGGCTGCTGGCGGTTTCGGTGACGGTTCCGCTTTCGGCCACCGAGCCGACCGTCGAATACGCGACGCAGATCAAACCACTGTTCGAGCATCACTGCGTCGCCTGCCACGGTGCGTTACGCACACAAGGCGGGCTGCGGCTCGATGCGTCGCAGTTCCTCGTCGAGGGCGGCGACTCGGGCTTTACGATCGTGCCGAACGAACCCGAGTCGAGCACGCTCATCGCGGCACTGAAGGGTGAAGACGGCGTGCCGCGGATGCCGCAGGACGGCCCGCCGCTGCCCGACGCAAAGATCGCGCTCATCGAACGCTGGATCGCCGAAGGGGCGAACGCGCCGAGCGAGGAACCGGTCGAAGGCGACCCGGCAGCCCACTGGTCGTTCCGGCCGGTACAGCGGCCGATGGTTCCCGCCGTCGCCGGCGACGTGCGGAACCCGATCGACGCCTTCGTCCTCCAAAAACGCAAAGGCATTGCGCAAGCCCGAAGCGCCAGCGAGGGACCAACGACGCTCGACGCCGTCGGCGAAGCGCCGAAGCACGTTCTGTTGCGTCGTGTCTATCTCGACCTGATCGGCCTGCCGCCGACGCCCGAGGAACTTCGAGCGTTCCTTGCGGACGAGTCTCCCGACGCTTACGAGAAGGTCGTCGACCGCTTGCTCGCCGATCCGCGACATGGCGAGCGGTGGGGACGGCACTGGATGGACGTGTGGCGGTACAGCGACTGGTACGGCTACAAGGCGGAGCTGCGAAACAGTCAGAAGCACATCTGGCGGTGGCGTGACTGGATCGTCGAGTCGCTTAATGAGGGCAAACCGTACGATCGAATGGTCGCCCTGATGCTCGCCGCCGACGAGATCGCCCCGACCGATTCCGATTCGTTACGGGCGACCGGTTTTCTGGCGCGGAACTACTACAAGTTCAATCGCGACGTCTGGCTCGATCGCACCGTCGAGCACACGGGCAAGGCGTTCCTGGGGCTGACCTTCAATTGTGCCAAATGTCACGACCATATGTTCGATCCGATCACGCAGCGCGACTATTACGCGATGCGGGCGTTCTTCGAACCGCATCAGGTTCGCGTCGATCCGATCGACGGCGTCCTCGACGAGAACACCGACGGACTGCCGCGCGTCTACGACGACGCGGCGAATACGCCGACCTATCTGTACACGCGCGGCAACGACAAAATGCCCGACAAAGAGAACCCGTTGGCAGCGACGCTGCCGGGGTTCTTCGTTGCCGAGTCGCCCGCACCGAAGCCGGTGTCGCTGCCGCCGACCGCGTTCTATCCCGGCATGCGACCGGGCGTGCGTGCGACGCTGTTGAAACAGGCGCAAGCCGCGCTCGAGGCGTCGCAGAAATCGGTCGACACGCTGCTCGCACAGGTCTCGACGACGACGACGGATTCCGAAAAGGAAGCGGCGACGCCGCTCACCATCGCCGAAGCGAAATTGACGGCGGCGAGACTCCACCTGGAGGCATTGACCGCACGAATCGCCGCCGACGATACGAAATACGGTCCGCAAGCAGATGATGCGGAATCGCTCGCCGTCACGGCTGCGACCGCCGAACGCACCGCCTCGCTGGCGGCTGCGACGGCCGATGCGCTCGCCGCGGAACTGGCGTTCAAGGAAGCCGAGTCGAAGCCCGAAGCCGAACGGGCCAAAGCCGTCGAAACGGCGAAGAAATCGCTCGATGCCGCTCGCAAGGTGGTCGAGACGGCGACGGCGGAATCGAAGAAGTCCGACGGCAAATACTCAGCGCTGACGCCCGTTTATCCGGCCACAAGCACCGGACGGCGGACGATGCTCGCGAACTGGATCACCCACCCGGCGAACCCGCTGACGGCGCGGGTGGCGGTCAATCACGTCTGGATGCGTCATTTCGGCGAACCGCTCGTCGAGAGCGTGTTCGACTTCGGCATGAACGGCACTTCGCCGACACATGCCGAACTGCTCGACTGGCTCGCCGACGAATTCGTGGACTCCGGCTGGAACCTGAAGCGTCTGCACCGGTTGATGGTGACGAGTGCGACCTACCGGCTCGACTCGTTCGCTCCGGCCGGTCATCCGTCACTGGCAGCCGACCCCGACAACCGGCTGCTCTGGCGGATGAATGCGCGGCGTGCCGAGGGGGAAGTGATTCGCGACTCGCAGCTCGCGCTGTCGGGACAACTGAATGCGACCGTTGGCGGGCCGGAGCTTCCCGAAACGGCCGACCAGACGACGACGCGACGCAGTCTGTACTACCGGCATGCTCCCGAAAAACATGCCTTATTCCTGAAAACGTTCGACGGGGCGAACCCGGTCGAATGCTACCGGCGGGCCGAAACGGTCGTTCCCCAGCAGGCGCTCGCCGAAATGAACAGCCGGCTCTCGCGGGAACAGTCGCGCCTGGTCGCCGCGCGGCTTTCGGCACAAGACACCGAATCTCTCGAAACGTTGATCGGCCTTGCGTTCGAGAAGGTCTTGTGCCGGCCGCCGACGTCGGAAGAGCGGGCCGCCTGTGTCGCATTCGTCGCCGAGCAGGAACAGCGTCTTTCAGCCCCAGCGACGTTGCTGAAGATCGAAGCGGGACCGGACGTGTCCGTTCCCGCACCGACCGCGCCCCGAGAGCGTGCGGTCGCCGATCTGATTCACGTCCTGATGAACCACCACGACTTTGTCACCATTCGATGACGCCCGGCGTGAAACAGCGAGGAGCAGCGATGACTCCCAATGTATTGCCTTCCCCCAGCGGTTTTTCCCGTCGCACCTTCCTGACGCGCGCGGGGATGGGCTTCGGGGCGTTGGCGCTCGATGCGATGTTGCATCGAGACGGGTATCTTCCGGCTGCCGAGACGTCGACCTTGCCGACCGGCGTGCCGCACTTTGCGCCGAAAGCCAAGAGCGTCATCTGGCTGTTCATGATCGGCGGTGCGAGCCACCTGGAAACGTTCGATCCGAAGCCCGCGC
Organism: Planctomycetaceae bacterium; assembly: GCA_049790855.1. GTDB lineage: Bacteria > Planctomycetota > Planctomycetia > Planctomycetales > Planctomycetaceae > JACCRE01. Next base: position 3,148 of record JBAQZJ010000177.1, read on the forward strand.
TCAACGAGTTCGCGGGCAAGACGATCGACGAGACGCCGCACAAAAACGTGCTCACGGCCTCGTTCGTCAACGAGAATCTGCGAGTCGTCGTGCCGAACGACGCGAACGGTCAGATGCGTCTGAAGGTTCTTCCACTGCAAACCGGTTATGCCAGGCGAGGCGAGAGCGGAATCGAAGTCAGCGACTGGTTTCCGCAACTCGCGAATTGCATCGACGACGTCGCCATCGTGCGCTCGATGTGGACGACCGACAACAACCACGGGGCGCAACTGCAGTTTCATACCGGGCGGCACAATCTCGACGGCGTGTTCCCAACGATCGGCTCGTGGGCGCATTACGGCCTCGGCAGCCTGAACGACAATTTGCCGCAGTTCATCGTGCTGGGATCGCCCATCGCCGACTGCTGCGGGGGTCACAACGGGCACGGCTCGGACTACCTCGGGCCGGAGCACGCCGGCGTCCAGTTGAAGGTCGATCCGAAAGATCCACTGCCGTTCGCGGCACCGCCGAAAGGTCTCTACCGCGAAGAGCAGGCCGCCGAGTTCGAGCTGCTGTCGCGATTGCACCGGATCGCCGCTGAAGACGATGCCGATCCGGCGCTGCGCGCCCGGCTCAATTCTTACGAGCTGGCGTTCCGGATGCAGACCGCCATTCCCGACCTGATGAACTTTGACGGTGAAACGGCCGAGACGCACGCACTGTACGGCACGGACGATCCGCTGACGAAGCCGTTCGCCGAGCAATGTCTCGCCGCCCGACGGATGGTCGAGCGCGGCGTGCGATTCATTCAGGTCTTTCACGGCGACAACGGCGGCGCCGGGCAGTGGGACGGTCACTCGAAGCTGAAGGCGGGCCACGAGAAGCTGTGCGGTCAGACCGACCGACCGATCGCCGCGCTACTGACGGACCTCAAACGTCGCGGTCTGCTCGATGAAACCCTCGTCGTCTGGGGCACCGAGTTCGGTCGCACACCGGGCACGCAGCTCGACGAAGGCCGCGACCACCATCCGTTCGGGTTCAGCGTCTGGCTTGCCGGCGGCGGCATCAAAGGCGGAATCGCGCACGGTGCGACCGACGAGCTTGGTTTCCACGCCGTCGAAAACCGCCATTACGTCACCGACCTGCACGCGACGGTCATGCGTCAGCTCGGTCTCGATCCACGGCGGCTCGACGTGCCGGGACGGAAGCGGCTCGAAATCGACTACGGCCGGCCGATCGACGCGATCATCGCGTGACTGGCCGCGGCTCGCATCGCGGTCTCTCTTTCCTCTGTGGAGAAGGGGGCTTCGTCGTCGGTTCCCCTCTCCCTGGGGAGAGGGGTCAGGGGTGAGGGGATCCCCTGTGCGATCGCTGCGTTTCTTCTTCCGCCGTGTCGTGTGTTCGCTCTGTCGTGTGGAGAGTCGCGTCAAGCGGCTCCCCTCACCCCCAGCCCCTCTCCCCAAGGAGAGGGGAGCAGAACAGCGAACTTGGGGCAGCGCGGCGAAAGCGCAAGCGTGGAACCGGTGAGTGTTGAGCGCATCGACAAGGCCGTTATGCTGGGGCGCCTTCGCCCTTCTCCTTGCGCTCGCAAATTCGCATGACCGGTCAAACCCTGCTGACGTTCGGTTCGTTCATCCTGTTCACCGGCCTCGTCGCGCTCGGCACCTGGCTGCTGACCCGAAAGAAACTTGCCGACACATCGGAGAGCTACTTTCTCGCCGGGCGCTCGCTCTCGGCCGGTTACATCGCCGGCTCGCTGCTGCTGACGAACCTGTCGACCGAGCAGCTCGTCGGGCTGAACGGGGCGGCGTTCCAGGACGGGCTGTCGGTCATGGCCTGGGAGGTCATCGCCGCGTTTTCGCTGGTGATTATGGCGCTGTTCTTTCTGCCGCGCTATCTCAAGAGCGGCATCGCGACGATCCCGCAGTTCCTGAATGAACGTTTCGGACACACGACGCAGACCATCACGACCGTGATCTTCCTGGTCGCCTACGTCGTCATCGCTCTTCCCATGCTGCTCTACACCGGGGCGACGGGAATGAACGGCATTCTCGATATGTCGGAACTGACCGGCATCGAGAACCGAACGACGCTGTTGTGGATCATGATCTGGGTGATCGGCATCATCGGCTCGATCTATGCGATCTTCGGCGGCTTGCGGGCCGTCGCGGTCTCCGACACGCTCAACGGTTTCGGACTGCTCGTCGGCGGCATCCTGATCACATGGCTCGGCCTGCACGCCGTCAACCCCGACGGCGTATTCCCCGCCCTGCAGGAGCTAAAGCAGGCCGCTCCGGAGAAGTTCAATTCGCTCGGAGGCAATGACCAGTCGGTCCCGTTCTCGACTTTGTTTACAGGCGTGCTGCTGTTGAACCTGTTCTACTGGTGTACCAACCAGCAGATCATCCAACGGGCCTTCGCGGCGACGAATCTCGCCCAAGGGCAGAAAGGCGTGCTGCTCGCCGGGTTCTTCAAGGTGCTCGCGCCGCTGATTCTCGTGCTACCGGGCATCATCGGCTTTCACCTTTACGGCCGCATCGCTCTCGACGGCGAGATGACGCCCGTCAAAGAAGTCACGACGTCGTCGATCGCCGTCGTCGCCGTCGATGATCAGGGAAAGGAAACGATTCTCCACGGCGATGACGCCGCCCAAGCCGTCGGCGGAAAGACGCCGGCGTCGGCAAAGGTGCGTGAGGGCGAAACCTTCAGTCATGAGAACAAGGAACTGACCGTCGAAAAATTGCTCGACCGCGATATCGTCATCACGGTCGATTCCGATGGCAAAAACCGTTACACGAACAAAAGCGAACTCGCCGGGAAGGACGCCGCAAAGGGCGAAGCCGGTCAAGGCGACGCCGACGTCGTGTCACCGCGAATTCGAGATACGGCGTATGGCACGCTGGTCCGCAACGTGCTGCCCAAGTGGCTCGCGGGCTTCTTCGCCGCGGTGATGGCCGGGGCGATCCTCAGCAGCTTCAATTCGGTGTTGAACAGTTCGGCGACGCTGTTCAGCCTCGGCGTCTACAAGGACGTGCTGCGGCCGAACGCGAGTGATCACGAGGTCGTCCGCTCCGGTATGTGGTTCGGCCTCGTCGCGGCGATCGCGTCGATGCTCGGTGCGCCCCTGCTCGCCAATCAGGTCAGCATCTTCGCTTATCTGCAGGACATGAACGCGATCTACTTCATCCCGATCTTCGCGGTCGTGCTCGTCGGCATGCTGAACCGTCGCGTGCCCGGCTTTGCGGCGAACGTGTCGCTGATTCTCGGCGTCGCCGTCGTCGCCGCGAAGTACTTTGTACCTTGGGCGACGATCGCCCCCGGCGTTGCGTCGCGGCTCGACTCGATCCACAACTTCCACTTCCTCGGAATCGTGTTCGTGTCGCTGATCCTGCTGATGCTCGTGCTGGGAGCGATCCGTCCGAGAACGACGCCTTGGGAACAGCGAGATTCCGGCGAGGTCGACCTGACGCCCTGGCGCTGGGCGATGCCGGCAGGACTCGTGATGGTCGTGCTCGTGCTCAGCATCTACATCACGTTCGCCGATACGTCGGTCTTCGCCGCCGAACCGGCCGCCGTCGCGAAGCCGTGACCTACTCAAAGTTCGTGCATCGGCCTATCATTTTCACCGGCCGACGTGGCCCCGGACGAGACGCGCCGTACCCGGCTTCGACAAGACGACGCATCGAACCTCCGTCTCTTCCGAAGGCGTCGTCATGCACTGGGTCTATCTTCTCGTCGCCGGTTTGCTCGAGATCGGCTGGGCCGTCGGGTTGAAGTACACGGAAGGCTTCACGAAGCCCGTTCCGAGCCTGCTGACCGGCCTGGCGATTGCCGCGAGCATGCTGTTGCTCTCGATCGCGGCCCGCACGATTCCGATCGGCACGGCGTACGCGATCTGGACGGGCATCGGCGCCGCGGGCGCCGCGGCGATCGGCATCCTGTTTCTCGGCGAGCCGGCGACCGCCGGCCGGTTGTGCTTTTTGGTGCTGCTCGTCGTCGCAATCGTCGGATTGAAGCTGACGGCGACTGTGTGAAATCGGTCAGGCGAGCGGCAGGCGTCAGCCTGCCGGTGGGCGACGCGTCACTCCGGCGTTGTTCGTCCCTCGCTGGCGCGTCGGGCTTGCGAAGGAGGCGGTTC
>JBAQZJ010000178.1:0-3044 GCA_049790855.1 Planctomycetaceae bacterium
AGGGTGCGCAGATCGACATAGGTTTGCCGAAAAGCGCTCCCTGACGGTCGCGGCTCTGAAGGCTCGTCGAGATGTCCGAACCGCTGGCCTACTTCTTGTCGTGGCATACCTACGGCACCTGGCTGCACGGGGACGAGCGTGGTTCGATCGATCCTCGTCACAACGTCTACGGCGAGCCGTTCGCGGCCGCGAGCGACGACCGCGCACGCTCGGAGCACGACCGGCTGAAAGACCCTGTGGTGCGACTCGACGCCCCCGACCGCATCATCGTTCAGCGGACGCTCCTCGAAGTCGCCGAACATCGTGGCTGGCGGCCGCTTGCCATGCACGTGAGGACCACGCACGTGCATGTTGTGATCTCCGCCGGGGCGAAGATCGAGCGCGTTCTGAACGACTTCAAGAGCTATGCGACGCGGCGGCTTCGCGAGGCAGGCCGATTTGCGGCCGATGCCGACGTCTGGTCGCGTCACGGCAGCACGCGATACCTCTGGAATGAGGCTCAGGTGCGATCGAAGGTCGATTACGTCGTGAACGCCCAGGGACCGCCGATCGCCCCGCCGCCGTTCGTGGCGGAGGAGCATCGCAAAGCGTAATCAGCGCCGCGCATCTAGAGCCGCGACCGTCAGGGAGCGCACATCGACGTTGTTCGCCAGCATGCGCTTCCTGACGGTCGCGGCTCCGATGCCGAAGCCCGAACGCGCGGCAGGCGCTGGTGCAGGCGGACCGACGCAAGTGCGCGTCTCGGGCCTGCGTTCGTCGAGTTGCGCTTCCTGACGGTCGCGGCTCTGATGGCGCTCTACAGCTTCGGCAGCAACGTCGCGATCAGTTTCGCGAGCCGTTCGCCGCCGGTCTTCGCGACGGCGATGATCTTGTCGATGTCGGCCGGCTCCAGGGCGTCGGGCAGGCAGAGATCGGTGATCACGCTGAAGGCCAGCACCTGCAGGCCGGCATGGCGGGCGACGATGACCTCCGGCACGGTCGACATGCCGACGGCGTCGGCGCCCATGCCGCGAAGCATGCGGTACTCGGCTCGCGTTTCAAGATTCGGGCCGGGAACGGCGACGAACACGCCCTTCTGAAACGGGATGCCCATTTCGCGGGCGGCGTGTTGCGCCAATTGCAGCAATCGACGGTCGTACGGTTCGCTCATGTCGGGAAACCGTGGCCCGAGTTCGTCGTCGTTGACGCCTCGCAGCGGGTTGTCGGGCATGAGGTTGATGTGGTCCTCGATCAGCATGACGTCCGCAAGCTCATGCTGCGGGTTCAATCCTCCCGCTGCGTTCGTGACGATGAGCGTGCCTGCCCCGAGGGCCTTCATCACACGGACGGGAAACGTCACCTCGCGAAGGCTGTAGCCTTCGTAGTAGTGGAAACGTCCCTCCATCGCCACGACCGGGACGCCCCCGAACTTTCCCGCGATGAATCTCCCGGAGTGCCCGGGCGCCGTCGAGCGCGGAAAATGAGGGATGTCGCCGTAGGGAATTTCGACGCGGTTCGTGACGGACTCGGCGACGCCGCCGAGTCCGGTGCCGAGAATCAACCCGACGTCCGGCGTGATGGGCGAAACGCGGCGAACGGCCTTGACGGCTTCGGCGACCTGGCGAGCGAGACCGTCCATGTTCGTCGGTCCATCTCACGCAGGGATCCGCGGCGTCACTCCGAGAGGGGAACGGGACACGCGCCACATTCCCCGGCATCGACCATCGACGAAGTGCGACGCAGCCGGCCGGTGTCGGCGGGCCGCGGTACGCGTCACCGACGGTCAATAATCCTCGTCCTCGTCGAAATCGTCCTCGTCGTCTTCTTCGTCATCGAGCTCGTCTTCATCATCCTCAAACTCTTCGTCTTCCTCGAATTCCTCGTCCTCGAGCTCTTCCTCTTCGAGGTCGTCCTCGTCTTCGAATTCCTCCTCCTCTTCAAACTCTTCGTCTTCCTCATCATCGTCACCGAAATCGACGTCCTCGTCTTCGCCCTGCAGGACGACGAACGAATTCCGTTCCGCGACGTGGGTCGGTTCCAAACAGAACACAGAGCCGCCAACGTCTTCCCGATCGAGCAGCGACACGCTAGCCATTCCTGATCCTCAGCCGAGAGGCGGCGATCTTGATGCAGTTTCAAACAGTGGTGATCGCACGACGCGATCACCCGCCCGGAATCTCACGTCTCCGCCCACATCACGAGCCGAGGCGGCAGGTGATCCTGAACCGGAGGATGCATCTGCTTATCTGACGTTCCCACCGTTGTCAAGCACTCAGACTCGGCACGCGAACGGCGTGATCTTTGACAGAGACGAACAATCCTCGGAAGCCGGTTATGACGCAAGCCGGATCTCGACGATCCAATTGAGAATCCAATCGAGCGTGACCAGCCCTCCTGTCACCAGCATTGCGAGAAAACCCGCCTTTTCCAGTCCAAAATCGCGCATTTCCGGATGCCGCAGCCGATAGAGCCGATAGGGGATCTGGCCGACGATCCACAGCAGAATCAGCCATCCGAATCGGTGAAATCCGATCGATCCCTGCAAGTCGCCCGCCATCAAGGCGATGACGCTGCGGGTCAGACCGCACGTCGGGCAGTCAAAGCCGAGCCAGCGACTGGCGCACAGCGTGGGCAGCGGAGACGACTCCAGCCCCGCGAACGCGACCTGCCGGCCGTCGATCGTCACCATCAGGCTGCCGAGGACCGGCACCGCGATCGCGACGATCAGGATGACGAGGTGCGTCCAGCGTTCCGAGCGACGCAACAGGTCGCGGTGATCGACGCTCGTGCCGGCAGGGCGATTTGCGGAGGCCGGCGATCGGGCGGACTCGCCGCACTCGGCACCCGGAGTAGAGGAGCCGTCTGCAGCGGGACGCTCTGCCCCGCAGACTGATCTTGAGGCGACCGATTCCGACATCGCAGCCTTCAGGGGCAAGCAGGCGAACAGACATCGTTGTCGGTGATCTCCAGACGCCACGCAAGCCTTTCGCCGGTTTTCCCTCGCTGGCGCGTCGGGCTTGCGGATTCTCCTTTTCGTCGCCTTTCGCTCCGCGAAAGGGTGTCCT
>JBAQZJ010000179.1:0-1502 GCA_049790855.1 Planctomycetaceae bacterium
CTGCGCCCCAGATCGGCGTGTAGACCGAACTGGCTTTGCGCTGCACCGACTCGCCGATCAAGATCGTGCTGCTCGTGCCGTCTTTCAGGTCGTCGATTCTCGCGGCGCCGTTGTGGCCGAAGGCACCGGCGATCTTCACTTTCTTCCCGCCCGGCAGATCGCCCGTCGACCCCAGGTATCGGTACCACGGCAGGACGTTGTACTCGCTGAGAGACCCCCAGTTGAACAGATAGTTCGTCGGGGCGGCGGGGCCGGGCGTCTTGTACATGATCGAGCCGGTCGTCGATCCCGAGGTGTTCAACTGCCCCGCCTCGTCGGACGGGCACAGCAGCACGGGCAGGATCGTGCTGTAGATCAGGGCGTTATCGGTCGGATTGCCCAGCATGCCTTTTCCGTTCCAGTCGCAATTGCCGGACGAAATGTTCCGGTTCCACTTCTCGAAGAGCGGACCTTGCTCCAGCTGCGGCAGCAGCATCGACCAGCCGGTGTGGTTCAGGTTGTAATCCCACGTCGTCAGGTTGGAGCTGCCCATATGCACGCAGGCGGGCGGGAACGTCTTGTGGATGTCGTGGTAGTTGTGCAGCGCCAGTCCGATCTGCTTGAGATTGTTCTGGCACTGGCTGCGCCGGGCGGCCTCGCGAGCGGCCTGAACGGCGGGAAGCAGCAGTGCGATCAACACCGCGATGATCGCGATGACGACCAGCAGTTCGATGAGGGTGAAGCCACGACGACGTTCCATAACGGCCTCTCGATCCACCTGTAACGGACACTGGGATGGAAAAGAAAATCGACCCGCCCGGGTGTGCCGGGGGGTCGAATGACCACACGTGGAATTTGCGTCGCGCGACAACATCGCTGTTTGTGCCTGCCGCTCGGTCGTTCGGCAGGCGTCCTCTATTGCGGCTTGAACCGCGCCCTCGAAGAGGGTTCTCCGGAACCGGAGAGAACATTGAAGATGGATTGCCGTGCGCCCGCCGTCAAGACGTGTTCGCCGAAATCAGGAAGGAAATCCCGAAATTCGGCCCGGGAGTGACGCAATACGTCAACTGGAGAAGATCCGACGAAGCGACCTCGTCGGGCCGCCCGCCGCCGCTTCGAGTCTCTCGAACAATCATCGCCGTTTGCGGCGGCTTCACCGAGCAGGCGATCATGGAAGCGGCGACGAACCGCGAAGCGGCAAAAGCGGGGTGAGGCCTCTCGTCGTAGGGTGGGTCAAGCGCAGCGCGGCCCATCGGCACGGTCTTTGTGCTTTCAGAAGCCGGCAGACCCCGGGTGGCCCGACGCCGTCGAGGCGTCGGTGTCGCTTCAGCGACAAGAGGGCGCGCCATCCGCCTGCCCCGCGCGATCCATCGACCGTGGTTGACTCCGCCGCGTCGCCACGTCCGATCGACACGCTCACCGATCCTCGGCGCGCTGCCGGGTTGATTAACTCGGTTGCCGACTGATTGTCTGCGAACGCGGCCATCACGCCTCAACGGTATGCCGTCCGGCGACAGGTGCCT
>JBAQZJ010000180.1:0-36470 GCA_049790855.1 Planctomycetaceae bacterium
AGCGAGGGAAGCCTCCGATGTCGTTCACCTCCGGACAGCCGACGCACATAGGAACCGCACGATGTTGCCGCTCGAATGTCAGCCGATTCTCAAACGCATCCGCTGGGGCGGCCGCCGGCTGGAACGCCTCGGGAAAAATCTCGGTGAAGGCCATGACTACGCCGAAAGCTGGGAGCTCGCCGACCACGGCGACGACCAGAGCGTCGTCCTCAACGGCGAGCACGCCGGCTGGACGCTTCGACGACTTGTCGAAGAGAAAAACGCCGAACTCTTTGGCCGGCATGCCGGGTTGAAGCAGTTTCCGCTGCTCGTCAAGTTCCTCGATGCGAACGACCGGCTCAGTGTGCAGGTCCACCCCAACGACGAGCAGGCGAAGCAGTATGCCCCGCACGAGAACGGCAAGACCGAAGCCTGGGTCATCGTCGATGCCGAACCGGGGGCGAAGCTGTACGCCGGGTTGAAAGAAGGCGTCACGCCCGACCAGTTGCGACAGGCCTCGATCGACGGCACGGTCGAAAACCTGCTGCACTCGTTCGAAGTCTCGCCCGGCGAATGCGTCTTTATTCCTGCCGGGACGGTGCATGCGATCGGAGCGGGCATTCTGCTCGCCGAGATCCAGCAGATGAGCAACCTCACCTTTCGGCTGTTCGACTGGGGCTGGGTCGACGCGAACGGCAAGCCCCGGCAGATCCACCTCGAAGAAAGCCTCGCCTGCACCGACTTCGCTCGCGGACCGGCCCGCCCCGTCGATCCGCATCGCCACGAGCACCGCCACGGCGTGACCGATGACCTCGTCCGCAGCGACTACTTCGAAATGCGTCGCCACGTTCTGGAACGCGACCACCGCCTGCCGGTCGAAGACCACTTTCGCATCCTGACGGTGCTCAAGGGCACCGGTGACCTCGTCGCCGGCGACGCCTCGATGCGATTCTCCCTCGGCCGCACGGTGCTTATTCCTGCCGAGTGCCCGCAAGTGACGATCCACCCGCTGGCGGAAATGATCGTGCTGGAGGCGTGCGTGCCGTGAGGGGGCGAATACGCACCAGCGACACCCGAACAATTCGATCTCTCAAGCGTTGCCCGCCGTGTTAGAATTACTGGCGAGGTCCAATTTCGGTGTTGGCCAGGTTCTCCGGTGAATACTCGACTCGAAGCCACTGTCGTCGACGGTGCTCTGGAACTCGATCATCCCGTAGAGTTGCCGGACCAGACTCGTGTTCGTGTTTCCGTCGAACCGGTCGCCGTCTGCACGGATTCGACGACCCGCGGACGCGAAACCGGCTGGGCCGCGATGAAGCGGCGGATTCGGGAACGCGCGATCCACGCCGGCCGGTTGCACTTCACGCGCGATGAACTGCATGAACGCGATTGACGCGAACGTCTTCGTCTATGCCTTGGATGCAGATGAGCCGGACAAGCAGGGTAGGGTGGGTCAAGCGCGCAGGTGGCACTCGATTGCTCCTGACGCTTCCCGAGCGCCGACCCACCATCGTGGTCGAACTCCGTCCGCTGGTGGGTCGGCGCTCATTCGCGCGGGTGAGGATTAACATCGCCATCACTTCGCTTGACCCACCCGACCGGGTTTTTCAATTCACATGGAGCCGCACTACCTCGCGTACCGCGTGTGCCCTTCGGCTTCGAATTCGTTGAGGCGGTCGAGCAGGGTGGTGCGGATGGTGCGGAGGGTGGGTTCGTCGGTGATTTTCTGGCCGTCCTGGGTCGTCACGTAGAACACGTCGACGACCTGGTCGAGGTGGGTCGAGATCTTCGCGACGTCGACCGACAGGCCCAGGTCGTGCAGCGTGCGGGTCAGCACGAACAGCAGGCCCGGGCGGTCGTGGGCGAAGACGTCGAGAATCGTGCAGCGGTCCGACGTGTCGGTGTCGGTCGACACCTGCAACGGCAGGTCGGAAAGCGGGATCGCCCGTTCGGCGGCACCGTAGGGCTGATGCTTGCGGATGAGCTGCGGAATATCGGCCCCCACCAGCAGCGTTTCGCGAAGGGCGGTCGTCACCTCGGCGATTCGCCAAGCCGGCACAGGCCCATCGTGGTCGGTGTCGAGCACGCGGTAGCGGTCGACGACGGTGCCGTCGACGGTCGTTTCGATCGTCGCCGAGAGAATCTCCAGCCGCTTCGCCGACAGCACGCCGGCCATCTTGTGGAAGCAGCCGTCGGCGACGGTCGCCGACGCGATGATGCGGTACTCGGTCGTCTTCGTCGAGGAATCGTAAGAGCCGCTCGTCAGCACGCTGCCCGGTTGCAGCGACCGCAATCCCTGAAGGTCTCCGACGATTTGCGAAATCGGCGTCGTCGCCAGGTACTGGTGCGAGAAGCCGGCGAGCTGTTTCGTCGCCCACTCGTGCAGTTCCGGCCGGTGTGCCTCGCCGACGGAATGGCGAAACGCCGTCGCGGCTTCGTTCTTGATCGAGGCGAGCCCCCCCGCGTCGAGCCGGGCGCTCTGCCCCGACAGGAAGTGCAGCGACTGTTCGTAGAGGTCGGTCAGCAGGTCGGCTTTCCACTTCGTGAAGACGCCCGGACCGACGGCGTCGAGGTCGGCGGCGCTCAAGACGTAGAGCATCCGCAGCGTCTCGGGACTCTTCACATCGTGGCTGAACTGGAGCGCGAGGCGGGGGTCGGTCAGATCACGCCGCAACGCGAGATGCACCATCGTGAGATGCTTGTGGACCAGGTACTCCAGCCGATCGCGGTCGGAGTCGGACAGACGCAGCCGCAGGCCGACCCGCCGGGCGATCTCCTGGCCGACGTCGCTGTGATCGCGATCGAAGCCCTTGCCGATGTCGTGCAACAACAGCGCAAGGTTCAGAACCGCCGATTGTCGGACGGAGCGCCGGGCCTCGCCGATCGGTCCCGGATCGAAGGCGAACCGGCAGCCGGCCTCGACGGTTCGCAACGAGTGCTCGTCGACCGTGAAGCTGTGATACTGGTTGAACTGAATCAGGCAGCGGGCGTGCCGGAGATCGGGAATCAGCCATTCCAGCACGCCGCTGCGGTACATCGCCCGCAGTGCCTTGCCGAGATGTCGGTCGAACGCCAGCAGTCCCAGGAACTTCTCGGCCGCCACCGGAGAGATGTCGGCGGGCCAGGACGGCGTACGTTTTCGCAGCAACTCTTCAGTTTCGGCGGTCGGTTCGACGCCCGATTTGGCGACGAAGCGGAACAGGTCGAGCACGCGATCGGGTGAGCCGGCCGTCGACTCGCGGAATCGCGGCGCGATCTGCACAGTGGACGGCCCGAGCCAGAAGACGCCGGCGGCGCGGCGGGTCAGCATCGTCTCGGCGGCGGCACCAAGTGCCGAGCGGGGCCGGTGGCGGTTGATGAATCGCTCGGTGATCTCGGCGATCGTCGTCGCGTGCCGCAGGTAAGTCTGCATGAACCGCTCGACAGGACGCACGCCGGGGGTGCCGGGAATGTGACGTTCCTCGGCGAGCCGGCGCTGCTCTTCGCGGGTCAGAATGTCGCTCTCGCGACCGGCATGAAAGTGCAGGTCGATGCGAACCTTGAGCAGGAAGTCGTAGGCTTCGAGCAGGTGACGTGCATCGTCGCGGCCGATGGCGTTTCGCAGACGGAGCAGGTCGAGATCGGTCGTGCCGAACTTCGCGTAAGCGATCCAGCGCAGCAGATGGGCGTCGCGCAGTCCGCCGGGCGATCGCTTCACGTCGGGTTCGAGGATGCTCGGGCATTCGCCGTGCTCGAGTCGCTCTTTCCCGCGGCTCGCGAGGCATTCGTTGTAGAAGGTTCGAAGCCGCCTGCGGACCAGGCGGTCGCGCCACTGGCTTCGCAACCGATCGACGAGACCCGCATCGCCGGCGAGCGGCTTCAGCTCGACGAGCGACGTCGCGACCGAGATGTCGCTGCGGGCGATCTGGATCGTCTCTTCGACGGTGCGGACGGCATGGCCGATGCGAAAACCGGCGTCCCAGCCTTCACGAATCACCGCTGCGGCGACGCGGGCGAACGGCTCGTGGGCTGCGGGGCGATACAGGAACAACAGATCGACGTCGGAATACGGGCAAAGCTCGCCTCTTCCAGGACCGCCGACGAACGTGATCGCGGCATCCTCCGCGACGAGTCGCCGGTCGTGCGGGGAGAGCGATTCGCAGGCGGTCCGATAGAGATCAAGGAAAAACTGCTCGGTGCGCTCGGAAAGGCGGGCGGCGATCTGAATTCCGGTGGCGCTGCCGTGCAGCTTTGTTCGGGCGTCGCCGCGGATCGCTTCCACACGCGACTTGCCGGCGGCGAGACGGTCTTCTGTAGAGGGGCGGTGCGGGGGCGAAGCAGACACCGGGGGCGCTCAACGAGGTCGAAACGTGCGAAAGCCCGGCGGCGGCGTCCTGTGGACTTGACGGAGACGCGAAACCGGTCCAGCGGTCAAATCGCCTCCTCGCCTGCTTCGCCGGTGCGAATCCGGACGACGTCTTCGAGGTCGTAGACGAAGACCTTGCCGTCGCCGATCTGCCCGGTGCGGCATTGCGTCAGAATCACGTCGACGACCGCTTTCCACTGATCTTCGCGGACGGCCATCTCCAGCTTGATTTTGGGCAGGAAGTCGACGGTGTACTCGGCGCCGCGGTAATTCTCTTTGTGGCCGCGTTGCCGGCCGAATCCGCGAACTTCAGTGACCGTCATGCCGTGAATGCCGGCTTCCGTCAGACCGGTCTTCACCTCGTCGAGTTTGTAGTGGCGAATGACCGCTTCGATTTTCTTCATGGTGACCTGGTGAGCGGGGGGCGTCAGCCCTCCGAGATCGTTCGCGAAAGAGCCATCGATTCACTCGGAGGGCTGACGCCCTCCGCTCGCCTGCCTTAGAGAGCGCTGTCGCCGGTTTCGCCGGTGCGGATGCGGATCATCTCGCCGAGGTTGGTGACGAAGATCTTGCCGTCGCCGATCTGACCGGTGCGGGCGGTTCGCAGGATCGTATCGATGACCGTCTTCGCCTGCTCGTCGGAGACGATGATTTCAAGTTTCGCTTTAGGCAGGAAATCGACGGTGTACTCGGCGCCGCGGTATTGCTCTTTGTGGCCCTTCTGCCGGCCGAAGCCGCGGACTTCGGTCACGGTCATGCCCTGCACGCCGATCTCCGTAAGGGCGTCCTTGACCTCTTCGAGCTTGAAATGGCGAATGACCGCCTCGATCTTCTTCATCCCGCCCGCCTTTCAGGTCATCCTGCCACGGCGATGGCGCAACAGATGCGGCCGATCGCGTCAATTATGATCGGCGACGAGCCACGCGAAAAGAGCAGTCGGCGCGACGGCGCCGCTTGCAATTGGGCGGCGCATTGAGAATCGAAGGTCGGCGAAGCCGCAAGCGGAGGCAGGCTCGCCAGAGGTGAGAGGACTCGTCAAATCCGGTCGAGTTTGCCGAACGGGCGCTTTTTCGGGCGGCAGGCCTCGGCCGACAGACCGTACACCTCCAGCCGGTGGCCTTCCATTCGAAAGCCGTGCTCGGCGGCCACCTTGCGAAGGATTTCGTCCAGTTCGGGCGACTGGAACTCGATCAGTTTGCCGGTTTGACGGCAGATCAGGTGATCGTGTTGCGGGTATCCGTAATTGTGCTCGTAAACGTCGCGATCGTTCGTCCGTGCGACGCGACGCAGCAGGCCGGCTTCCTCGAGCGCCGAAATCGTGCGGTACACCGTCGAGCGGCTGACGCGGCGGCCGTCGTCGCGTTGTGACAGCCTGCCGACGATCTGGTCGACGTCGAAGTGCTCGTGATCGGCGAAGATCTCTTCGACGATGATCTGCCGCTCGGTCGTCAACCGCTGGCCCTTGGTCGCGAGATACTCGCGAAACTTCTCCAGCGGAGTGATGGCGACTTCGACCGCTTGAAGATCAGACACCAATATCCTCGAAATATCAGAGCGTCAGGTGCGATTGCCGACGACGGACAGCAACCGGCACACGGCCGCCTCCAGGCGTTCGGTCGTTTCGTAACCGCCGTCGTCGATCATCGCTCGAATACCAGCCAGCCGCTCCGCCCGCAGCGGATCGATCTCGCCGGCATCGTCCGGCGAAGCATTCGACGGCGAAGCATTGCGATCAGGATCGTGCGCGGCGGCATCCATCGTGGTGATCGGACGAGAACGGTGCCAGAGGGGAGGCCGCAACGGCCCATGCCGCATCATACCCCGCCGCGTCCCATGCGTCCAACCGGCTGTCGTCAGCAGATCTCCCTGACGATCTCCGCCGCGGCGAGCAGGTCGTCACGGGACACATCGAGATGCGTGACCGCCCGAAGTCGCTGTCGACCGACGGCATTGATCCGCACACCCCGCGCAGCAAGTCGTTTCGACAATTCCGCTGCGGTTCCCCAAGCCGGATCGATGTGGAAGAAGGCGATGTTCGTTTCGACTTCGCGGGGGCGTATCTCGATCATTGGGGAATCGACAATGCGTTCTGCAAAGTGACGGGCGTTGGCGTGATCCTCGGCAAGTCGTTCGACGTGGTGCTCCAACGCATAAATCGCCGCCCCCGCGATGATGCCCGACTGCCGCAATGCTCCGCCGAAGAGCTTGCGGGAGCGGCGGGCCGCGGCGATGTTGTCGGCCGAACCGACGAGGACCGCTCCGAAAGGGCATCCGAGTCCTTTCGAAAAGCAGATCGACACGGTGTCGAAAAGCTCGGCGACGTCGCGCGGATGATAGCCCTTCGCCACCGTGGCATTGAACAGTCTCGCTCCATCCAGATGCAGGCGCAAGCCTTTTCCGCGCGCCCACCCGCAGACGTCGCGCAGGCGATCGAGCGGCCAGGCGGCTCCGCCGCCCAGGTTCGTCGTGTTTTCGAGACTGAGCAGCCGGGTTCGCGGATAGTGCTGCGATGGCGGCCGCCAGGCGGCCTCGAGCGTGGCGACGTCGAGCATGCCCAGTTCGCCGGGCAGCAGGCGACAACTGATGCCGCTGACGGCCGCGGGTGCTCCGCCTTCGTTGTTCGCGACGTGGCCGGATTCGTGAATCAGCAGTTCATCACCTGGCCGGCAGTGGCAGCGCAGGCCGATCTGGTTCGACTGCGAACCTGACGTACACAAGACGGCCGCCTCTTTGCCGAGCATTTCCGCGACGAACCTTTCGAGCCGGTTGACGGTCGGGTCTTCGCCCGCCATGTCGTCGCCGAGCTCTGCCGAGACCATCGCCTCATACATTCCCGGCGTCGGTTTCGTGACGGTATCGCTGCGGAGGTCGATCGTGCGAGACATGGGGAAGGAGTCAGGAGTCAGGAGAAGTTTAGCCGCGACCAACGGGAGCGCGTCCCCGCAAACGCTTCCAAGCTTTCCCATCGCCGCGTGCGACGGCTAGGACCGCATTACTTTACGCTTCCGGCGGCTCATCCTACGATTCGTTTCCGGCTCGTTCCATCGACCTTCTCGATTCTCAGTCCTCCATCCCCGGTTCTTCTCCAATGCCCGCCGTCGCGGCACCGCTGCGTATCTCCACGATCGACACGGCTGGAAGCGACGCCGACCGGTTGTTCGACGAGCTGCGCGGCAAGCTCAGTCCCAGGGGTGAGGTCGTTTCCGAGGCCGGTCGGAAGCGGACGGTCGAACTGTTCGGCGAGCCGCTCAGCCCGCAGCAGGTCGTCGAGAAGATCTGCGGCGATGTGAAGAGCCGCGGCCTTGATGCCGTTCTCGAATACACCGCGAAGCTGGATCGCAAGGAACTGACCGCGGACACGATCCGCATCACGCCGGCGGAACTGGAGGAGGCTCACAAGGCCGCCGACCCGGCGTACCTCGGAACGATCCGGCGCATTCGCGACAACATCCGCGAGTTCCAGACGGCGATCCTGCATCACGACATCAGCGTCGTACGGCAGACCGGGGCAGGGCGGGTCGAACTGCGACAGCGATACGTGCCGATGCGACGGATCGGCGTCTGCGTGCCGGGCGGGGCGGCCGCGTATCCTTCGACCTTGCTGATGACCGCCGTGCCGGCCCAGACGGCCGGCGTCGCCGAGGTCGCGGTCGTCGTCCCGCCGACCGACTTCGGCGGCTACAACGTCGACTTGCTCGCCGCGTGCCGCGAGATCGGCGTGACGGAGGTCTACCGCATCGGCGGAGCCCAAGCGATCGCGGCACTCGCTTACGGCGTCGAGGGCATCGCCCCGGTCGATATGATCGTCGGACCGGGCAACTTGTTCGTCGCTCTCGCGAAACGGCATGTTTACGGCGAAGTCGGCATCGACAGCATCGCCGGACCGAGCGAGGTGATCGTTCTTGCCGATGAGACCGCGAACCCGGTGTTCGTCGCCAGCGACCTCATCTCGCAGGCCGAGCACAGCCCCGGCTCCGGCGTGCTGATCACCTGGCATCGGCCGCTGATCGATGCCGTGAAGGCCGAACTCGACCGGCAACTGGCGACACTGTCGCGCGGCGACCTCGCCCGGCAGAGCCTCGAAGACTACGGAGCCTTGATCCTCGCCCGCGACGCCGAAGAAGCGGCGACACTCGCCGATCGTCTCGCGACTGAGCACCTGCACATCTCGACCGCCGACCCGGAGGCAATGCTCAAGCGTGCGAAGAACGCCGGGGCGATCTTTCTCGGTCACCATACGCCGGTCGCCCTCGGCGATTACGTCGCGGGGCCGAGCCACGTCCTGCCGACCGGCGGCACGGCCCGCTTCGCGAATGGCCTGTGCGCGAACGATTTTCTGAAACGATCGAGCGTGATTTCCTACGATGAAGCCGCCCTTCGCGGTGCCGCCGACGACGTCCGCCTGATGGCCGACAAGGAAGGCTTGACGGCCCACCGGGCGAGCGTCGATGTGCGACTCTCGTAGTGCCGGCCGGGCTGCCCGCGAATCACGCGAATGGACGCGAATTATTCCGAACCACCAAGAGGACGAAGATCACAAAGAGATGTGACGGGGACCGGAAGAGCATTCATCCAATTTCTTCGTGATCCTTGTGCTCATCGTGGTTCATCTTCTCCTTGTTTCGCGGGCCTCATTTCGATCAGTGATGTAGGGCCGGCTGTGCCGGCCGGGTTCGCGTTCGTTGTCACAAGACGGCCGGCACACCCGACCCTACGCTCCATGGATTCCATCCGCGACGTGTTGCCCCGCACGGCCGACCTGATCGCCGCCGACTTCGCGGCGGGGCAGCACAAGGGGTTTCAGTTGTACGTCTCTCTGAAGGGGGAAGTGCTCGCGGACGCCGCATCGGGTGAAGCAGCGCCCGGCGTGCCGATGGAGCCTGAAACGCTCGTCTGCTGGCTGTCGTCCGGCAAGCCGCTGACGGCGATGGCGATCGGCCTGCTCTGGCATCGCAGTCTGCTGTCGCTCGATGATCCCGTCGCGAGGCACCTCCCCGAGTTCGGGCGGAACGGGAAGGGCGGCATCACGATTCGCCATCTGCTGGCGCATACCGCTGGTCTGCCGAACGTCGAGTCGGGTTACCCGCAGGCGACTTGGGAGGAGTCCATCGCCGCGGTTTGCTCGGCACCGATGGAGGACGGCTGGATCGTCGGCAAGACGGCGGGATATCACACGGCGTCGAGCTGGTTCATGCTCGGAGAAGTGATTCAACGCGTCTCCGGTCGGCCCTTCGTCGAGTTCGTTCGCAACGAAATCTGCGTGCCCGCCGAGATGGCCGACGTCGCTTTCGCTCTCACCGAAGGACAGGCCGCGTCGTACGGCGACCGCGTCGGATGGACATGGCGACGGAGCGGCAAGACGCTCGAAGCCCTGGACTGGCATCAACCACCGCGGCTCACGCGGGCGAGTCCCGGCAGCAGCGCCCGCGGACCGATTCATGGTCTCGGGCGGTTCTACGAAAACCTGCTTGCCGCTTTCGATGGTCGCGAGTCTCCGTTTCCTGCGGAGACTGTCGCAGCGATGACGACTCCGCAGCGCATCGGTGAGTTCGATCGCACCTTCCGGCATGTCGTCGACTTCGGTCTCGGCTTCCTCGTCGACTCGAACCGCTACGGAGTCGACACGGTTCCGTACGGCTTCGGCCGGCACTGCTCGCCGCGAACGTTCGGCCACGGCGGTTCGCAGTCGTCGATCGGCTTCGCCGACCCGGCCCACGGCCTCGCCGTCGCCTGGGCGGCGAACGCGATGATCGGCGAACCCCGCCATCAAGTGCGCAATCGCGAGATCAACACGGCGATTTATGAGGATTTGCGGCTGGCGTAACGCTTCCCAGTATCTGCTTGAAAGACGTGACGATGCGATACGTCATTGCCGACCTCGAAGCGACGTGCTGGGAGAACGTCCGACACTCGCCCCGCATGGAAACCATCGAGATCGGGGCGGTTCGACTGGCCTCCGCGGTCGGTCCCGCGGATGGCGAGTTTTCCGAGTTCGTCCGCCCGATCGCATCGCCGAAGCTGAGCCCGTTCTGCATCTCCCTCACTTCGATCCGGCAGGAAGATGTGGACTCGGTCGAGTATTTCTGGTCGGTGTTCCCGCGGTTCGTCGAGTGGTGCGGTCCGGAGCCGTTCGTCTTCTGTTCATGGGGCAGCTACGACCTCGGCCAACTCCGGGCGGATTGCGACCGCCACGGAATGGCGTTCCCCGCGGCCTTGGAGTGTCACATCAACCTGAAGAAGGAATTCGCACGCTTGCGCGGCGAGAAGGTGCGCGGCATGGCGCGGGCGTTGAAGGCGGCCGGCTTGAGCCTTGAAGGAACGCACCATCGCGCGATCGACGACGCCCGCAACATCGCCCGCCTCGCCCTCCTCATTCTCTCCGCTCTCGAGACGGAGGGAGGCGTGCCGGATTGAGTACGCTCACGTTGTGACGACCGCTCTGAGGTCGTCGATCATCTTCCGCGTCGCCGCCTCGGCGGCCACTTCCCAGCGGTCGGGGCCGAACTCGTCGGCGTAGAGCTTGTCGCGGAAGGCGAAGTTGATCGCCCGGCTGCTGTTGATGACGGCGCCTAAGCCGCGGTCGTCGAAAGCGGCAGCGACATCGGCCGCCGTGCCGCCTTGGCTGCCGTAGCCGGGGACGAGCAGGGGGGCATGCGGCATCGCCGCCCGGAGAGACCTCAACTCGTCTGGGTAGGTCGCCCCGACAACGGCACCCACGCAGCCGTAGTCGTCGCCGTCGGCCGTCTGTACGGCGAGTCGTTCGACAGCCTCGGCGACGATCTCGTAGACCTTCCGCCCGTCTTGCGACACGTCTTGAAAAGTTCCCGCTCCCGGATTGCTCGTGCGGACGAGGACGTAGATCCCGCCGCCGACGGCCGCCGCCCGCTTCACAAACGGTTCGAGCGTATCGGCACCCAGATAGGGGCTGACGGTCAGTGCATCGGCCTGCCAGGGATGATCTGGTTCGGCGCCACCGATCAACCCCGCAGCGTAAGCTTCGGCAGTCGTCCCGATATCGCCGCGCTTCGCATCGAGAATCACAATCAGCCCCGCCTGTCGCGCATAGGCGATGACCTTTCCCAGTGCGGCGAACCCTGCGGGTCCGTACTGCTCGAAGAACGCCGCCTGCGGTTTGACGGCCGGCACGAGCGGGGCGACGACGTCGATCAGGCGGCAGCAGAATTCGACGAAGGCCCGAGACGCGGCGTGCGTCTCGTTCGTTTCCAGCGAGCGGGCCTGTTCGACGATCGATGGCGGCAGCAGATCGAGCCGCGGATCAATTCCGACGAGGGCCGCGGTCTTCGTCCGGCGAACGGCGTCGTGGAGACGTGTGGCGTAGTGAGACATGGCGGGCATTGTGCGACGGTCGTCCCCGGGTTCCAAGGGGTAGCTAAGGAGATCGTGCGTAAGGTATGCTGAATCCGGGGAAGGCCAATGCCGTTCTATCTCTACCTGTGGGACGTAGAAAACGAACGCCATCTGGCAGAGCAGGCGTGACAGCGGATGAATTCGAACAGGGTGTCGGATACCCGGACGAGACAGTCGAGAGCAAGTCGAGTGGACGGCCCGCCGCGGTTGGTTATACAGCTTCAGGCCGATACCTGATCTGCGTCTTCGAATTGATCGACGACGTGACCGTTTACCCGATCACGGCTTACGAATTGATCGAGGAATGAACTTGGTCGATCGCCTGACGCACCGAACGGGCGTTCCGCTGATGGACGAGGGCGCGACGCGCTTGGCGGCAACTCGCGGCCGCATCGACGAGATCCGCAGTCAAATTGAGACGGACTTGCCCGCTCTGCTCGCCGCGGCGCGCCGTGCGAAAGCGGCACATGATGCTGCGATTGCGCCAGTCCGGCAGGCCATCCTGCCCCTCAAAGCCGAACGGGAAGCGCAGGGCGTCTCGTTGACTGACTTGGAAGCCCGCACTGGAGTTGCTGCGGCTGAATTAGAGCGCATCGAAAGGGAATCGCAGCTGATGCCGAGCCTGGTGATGCTCGATCTCTATGCGAGAGCTCTGAATAAGCGGCTGTGGATGACGCTGACCGAGTTGAATTGATGTCCCGAACCCCTCTGGACCGTTTCGGCGGGTTTTGCCACACTCCGCGGCCTTCGGAGTCGTGCATCCGCTGAAATCAGGGCCGGTCGGCATGGATGTCTCGGTCGTCGTACCGTTGTTCAACGAGGCGGAGAACGTCCGCCCTCTGCACGCTGCGCTGACCGACGTCCTGCGTCCGCTCGGGAAACAGTACGAGATCATTCTCGTCGACGACGGCTCTCGCGACGGCACGACCGATCGGCTGCGCGAGGTTGCGGCCTCTGATCCCGACGTGAAGCTCGTGCTGTTCCGGTCGAACTTCGGCCAGACGGCGGCGCTTTCGGCGGGCCTGAAATACGCCTCGGGGGCGGCCGTTGTGACTCTCGACGGTGATCTTCAGAACGATCCCGCCGACGTCCCGATGATGCTCGCGAAGCTCGACGAAGGATACGATTACGTTCACGGCTGGCGGAAGGATCGGCAGGACGCCCTTGTCCACCGCAAGATTCCCAGCCGAATCGCGAACCGACTGATCGCTGGCGTGACCGGCGTCGACGTCCACGATCTCGGCTGCGCGCTCAAGGTGATGCGACTGGAAATCGCCCGCGAGTTGCGACTCTACGGCGACATGCACCGGTTCATCACGATTCTCGCCGCCCGCAACGGCGCGACGTGCTGCGAGGTCGTCACAAGGCATCACCCGCGCCGGCATGGAGCGTCGAAATACGGGTTGTCTCGAACGATTCGCGTCGTGCTCGATCTGATCACCGTTTATTACCTGACTCGACATCTTCGCAGCCCGATGCGACTGTTCGGCGGAGCCGGGCTGACATGCGGCGTCGTCGGCATGTCGGCCGCGGCGACGACGGTCGGCATGAAAGTGCTTGGTGGCGTCGACATGACCGGGAATCCGCTGCTGCTGTTGACGGTTCTCTCGGCGATGCTCGGCGTGCAGTTTCTCGCCCTCGGGCTTCTGGGAGAACTCGGCACCCGCATCTTCTACGAAGTCCGGGGCGGCGAACCGTACGCCGTTCGCGAAACGATGAACTTCGACCTGCCCGAACAGGCGTTGCGGCGTGCGGCGTAACGCACGTTGGGAACATCGAACGAAGAACGAACATGACCAAGGAAAACGTCCCTCGTCGCAGATGACCGCGGATCGGGAACCCTGCCGGCCTCTGCGTCGTCCTCCCTGCGGACGTCGATCATCACGACTCAACCGCGTTCGCCGAGCGGCTCACGCCGTTTGAATCCGCTGCGAACCCTGCGACATCGAACATGGCCTCTGTCCTCTCCCAAGCCGGTGAGTCCACGATCACCACACCCGGCACAGGTCGACCCGTCCGGGCGTGGCACGTCGGCCTCGGTGTTGCATTCCTGATCGGAGCGTTTTCACTGTTCTTCGAGTTGGCCGATGCGAAAAGTCTCGGTTCGCACGAGGGCTATGCGATCGTTCCCGCTCGCGAAATGCTGTTGTCGGGTGACTATGTCGTGCCGCGGTTCGGCGAGATGCCGCGGTTGAAGAAGCCGCCATTGATCTACTGGTCGATTCTCGGATCGGCAAGCCTCACGGGGCAGCTCGACATCTGGTCGGCCCGCCTGCCGGCGGCCGTCTCCGGGCTGTTGCTGGGCGGGTTGATGGCCTGCTGGGCCTGGCGGTGGTACGGCGGTGTCGCCGCGGTCGGCGCCGCGGTGGCCCAACTGACGAGCGTGTACGTGCTCGTGTTCGCCCGGAAGGCGGAAGCGGACATGATTCTCGTGCTGCTCATCGCGGCGGCGCTGTCGCTGGTCTCCGGCCACGATCCGACCGAATCGCGCCGGGCCACCTTCCTGCGTTGGGTCGGCATCTGGGCCTGTGCCGCGGTGTCTTGGCTCGGAAAGTTCCACTTCGCGCCGGCGATGATCTTCGCTCCGGCGATCGCATGGCTCGTGCTGGAGAGACGTTGGCGGTTTTTGTTCGGAATGCTCAACCCCGCCGGTCTCCTGCTGTTTGCCGTCGCCGCGGGAGTCTGGCCGGCCCTGGTTCTGCAGCGCCTGCCGGAAGCGTGGGCGATCTGGCAGGAAGAGACGATCGGTCGCGCGGTGGGCGAACTCGGGCATCAGCCCGTCTGGTTCTATCTGCCACACCTCGTCACATGGACGTTGCCGTGGACGCTGTTCGCCGTAATGGCCTGGCCGGAAAGCTTGCGGGTAGGATTTGGCACCTTGGTCGCCGAATTGCTGGGGAAGCGCACCACAAGCGGTGCGGCTAACAGTTCGACGAGCATGTTTCAAAGGCTCGATGCGATTTGGCGCAAGGTCGTCGCCGTCGGTGATCCGCGGGAGCGCTTTTTGTGGGTCTGGCTCGGCGTGTCGTTCGCCATCGTGACGATCTCGGCGAACAAGCATCCGCATTACATCCTGCCGGCACTGCCCGCCTTTTCTCTTTGGACCGGTCGCCGGTTCGCTCAATTGGCCGCACAGGCCCGACAGGGACGACGGTTGCTGCCGTTGCCGCTGGCGGTCGGGCTGACGGTCGCGGCGACGGCCGCCGTCGCAGGTTCGATCGTCCTCGCCGATCAGCTTCCAGAAGGATTGACGCTCGAAGTCCTGCTGTCGGTTGTCGGGGCAGGAGGAGTCGGCCTGACGATCGGGGGGTGGCTGCTCTATGCCCGGCGAAATCGAACGGCCGCCGCCGTCATCGCGGTCGCCTGGGTCGTTGCCTGCGGAGCGGCGATCGGATGGATGACGCCGGCACAAGATCATCGGCGAGGTGCCTACCACTTCGCCGAGAAGGCTCGATCGCGTTTCGGCCAAGACGCCGAAATCGGCGTTTACGGAATCGAGAAGGATGCCGCGGTCTGGTATCTGGGCGAGCCGACGTTTCGGGCGGAAACGCCTCAAGCGCTCGCCGCTCGCCTTGAAGCGTCATCCAGGCTTCGGATTCTCACGATCGCCGATCACGAAGACGTTCTGTCGCAACTCGGCGACGTTCGCGTCATTGAGCGTTTCCGCGATCAGCCGGGGCTGCCCAAGGTCGTACTCGGGCACTACCGCAAGCTGGTGCTTCTCGAACTGGAAGCACGATCGGCGACGGCGGAAGATCCCGGCCGAGAGCCGCGACCGTCAGGGAGCCAGCGAAGCCGCTGATCCTCGAAAAATGGCGTGATCGCGATTTTGGGGCGTTCGGAAAGCGTCGAGAAGCCGCAACCGATTGCTGCGGCGGATGATGCATTTACAAACGTCTTCCGGAAGCCGCCGCGAACGCCTCGAATTCCGACCGTCGAATAAGGACTTACGTCCGAAAACGAGCAGCACGCCCTTAAGGGTGAGGGGCATGCGCGTGACATGCCGACGCGACGAGGCAGACGCTCCCGACGGTCGCGGCGAAACGCACCGGTTGGCGAGCAGCCGCCACAGACGTTCCGAAAGGATACTAATGCTCATACCATTCCCAAGGCGCACGCTTGACGGACTATCCCACACACACCTAGACTGCTCCACGCGAATCTTCCGATACTTGGCTGGATATCGGATTCGATTTATTCATACTGACTGTTCATCAGCTGGTCTCACCAGAGATGTATCTGAAAGACGTGGAAATATTCTGCGAGGTCGCCGTGCGGCACAGCTTCTCGAAAGCCGCCGAGGCGTTCAACATGTCGCAGTCCTCGGCCAGTCATGCAGTTAGTGCGCTCGAACGTCGCTTGGGGAAGCAACTCATCGATCGCTCGAAACGACCGCTGGAACTGACGTCGGCGGGGCAGATTTATTTCGACGGATGCCGCGAGATGCTACGGACTTTTCGGGCGATCGAAGACCGGGTCCAGGGGCTTGAAAATCGCGTGGTAGGGCTGGTCAAGGTCGCGGCGATCTACTCGGTCGGTCTGTTGCAAATGGAGGCCTTGATCCGACGTTTCGAGCAGTCTTATCCCGATGTCAGTGTGCGTGTCGAGTATAGGCATCCCGAGGAAGTGTACGAGGCGGTTCGATCGGGCGAAGCCAATCTCGGTCTGGTCTCCTTTCCGCGGGACGGTGGCGAGTTCGCCAGTATTCCCTGGCAGGAACAGGAGATGACCGTCGTCGTTCCGCCGTCGCATCGGTTCGCCGCAATGGAGTCGCTGCGAGTTGCGGATCTGGAAGGCGAGGACTTTGTGACGTTCGACACCGGCCTCGCCGTCCGGCGACAGATCGACCGCTGGTTGCGAAGCGCCGGGGTCGCGGTCTCCGTCTCGCATGCGTTCGACAACGTCGAGAATGCGAAACGGGCGGTCGAAATCGGGGCGGGGATCGCGCTGCTGCCGCGGCCCACCGTGCTCCGCGAGATCGAGATGGGAAGTCTCGTGGCGATTCCGCTGGCCGACGCGAATTGGACCCGTCCGCTGGGCATTGTCCATCGACGACACAAGAAGCTGTCGACGGCAGCCCGGAAGTTCGTCGACACCTTGCGATCGGAAGCGGGAACGCCTGCCGATCCGGCCACGGCAGGCGAACCCAATGCGGCCGGGGTCGTCTGATCGATGCGGTCGCGGCAACGACAGGAGGAGTCAGGGCGCTCTGTGCCCGGACTCGGATGGACAGGGGAAGGAGTGGCAGGAACGCCGCCTTCGTGTCCATGACGGAAGGATGAGGTGCGTGCCGTCTGCACGCCCTCGACAGGACCGATGGACCGGGTCGCACCGACGGCCCGGGTGCAGGCGGGACGCCTGCACGACAGTGACGAGACCCGATCTAAGAGAGTGCTGCCTTATGACCGACAACTCGCAAGCGACCGGACGGGAATTCCATCTGACAACCGCCCCGGGACCGCACGGGCTGTACGACCCGAGGTTCGAGCACGAAAACTGCGGCGTCGGGTTCGTCGCCCACATCAAGGGCGTGCGCTCGCACGGAATCGTCGAGGATGCCGACCGCATTCTGCGGCACATGGAACATCGCGGCGCCTGTGGCTGCGAAGAGAATACCGGCGACGGGGCCGGTATGTTGACCGCACTGCCGCATGATTTCTGCGCCAAGGTCGCGCACAGCGACCTGCGGGTCTCGCTGCCCGAGCCGGGACGCTACGCCGCGGGCATCGTGTTCCTGCCGAGGGATCCGACGCAGCGCGAAGCGTGCAAGCGCACCGTCGCCGAGTTGGTCGCGAAACACGGGCAGCGCCTGCTTGGCTGGCGGAACGTCCCGCAGCGACCGGACGCCGCCGACATCGGTCCTTCGGCCCGTGCGTGCGAACCGCACATCGAGCAGTTGTTCGTCGTCGCCGCCGACGGAACCGATCAGGCGGCCTTCGAGCGGAAGCTGCTGCTGATCCGCAAGCGGGCGAGCCACGCGATTCGCCTGGAAAGCGAACTGTCGCAACGGCTGGCGTTCTATATCTGTTCGCTGTCGAGCCGCATCATCATCTACAAGGGCATGCTCACTCCGCATCAGGTGATGCCGTACTTCCCGGATCTCTCCGACCCGGACTACACGACCCATCTCGCGATGGTGCATAGCCGGTTCTCGACGAACACGTTTCCCAGTTGGGATCGGGCGCAACCGCTGCGTTACATGGCGCACAACGGCGAGATCAACACGCTGCGCGGCAACGCGAACTGGACCTTCGCCCGGCAAGGAGTGATGGCCTCGGAGTCGTTCGGCGACGAGATCGAAGACCTGTTTCCGATCATCGAGCCGGAGTGCTCAGACTCGGGCAACTTCGACAATGCGCTGGAGTTGCTGATTCAGGCCGGCCGCAGCCTGCCCGAAGCGGTGATGATGATGATTCCGGAGGCGTGGCAGAACCACCACGCGATGTCAGAGCAGAAGCACGGCTTCTATGAGTATCATTCGGCTCTGATGGAGCCGTGGGACGGGCCGGCGAGCGTCAGCTTCACCGACGGCCATTACATCGGCGCCGTCCTCGACCGCAACGGGCTGCGGCCGAGCCGCTACTACGTTACGCACGACGACCGGGTCGTCATGGCGAGCGAGGTCGGCGTGCTCGACGTCGCCCCCGAAAACGTCAAGTTCAAGGGCCGCCTGCAGCCCGGCAAGATGTTCCTCGTCGATTTCGAGGAAGGCCGCATCATCTCCGACGAAGAGCTCAAGAACCGCATCGCGACGACTCGCCCGTACGGCGAATGGCTGTCGCGCCAGCGGATCCATCTCGGCGAGCTGCCCGACGCGACGAAGCTCGTCGAGCATTACTCGCCCGAAGAGCTGCTGCGTCGCATGCGGGCGCTCGGCTACACGACCGAGACGATGCAGTTCATGCTCGTGCCGCTGGTGACGAGCGGCAAGGATCCCATCGGCTCGATGGGCGACGACGCGGCACTGGCGTGCCTTTCCGACCAGCCGCGCGTGATCTACGACTATTTCAAGCAGCTGTTCGCCCAGGTGACCAACCCCGCGATCGACTCGATCCGCGAAGAGGTCATCATGTCGCTCGAGTGTTTCATCGGTCCGGAAGGCAACCTGCTCGAAACGACCGAGCCGCAGTGTCATCGTCTGCTCGTGCCGCATCCGATCCTCACGAACGAGGAACTCGCGGCGCTCAAGCACATGGATTACCGCGGCTGGCGCACCAAGACGATCGACGTCACGTATGAACGTCCGGCGAGCGGGGGGCGTCAGCCTGCCGAGTCCGGCGACGCTCTCCGTTCCGCTCTCGATCGCATCGCCCAGGAAGCCGAGCAGGCGATCGCCGACGGCTACAGCCTCGTCATTCTTTCCGACCGCAAGCTCGGCCCCGACCGGGTCGCCGTGTCGTCGTTGCTCGCCTGCGGGGCGGTGCATCACCATCTCGTCCGCATCGAACAGCGAACGCGGATCGGCATCGTGCTGGAGACCGGCGAGGCGCGAGAGGTTCATCATCACTGCCTGCTCATCGGTTACGGGGCCGACGCCGTCAACCCGTACCTGTCGTTCGAGACGCTCTCGCAGGCTCGTCGCGACGGCATTCTCGCCGCCGAGTGGACCGACGAAAAGGTCGTCGCCGGTTACCGCAAGGGCGTCGCCAAGGGAATGCTCAAGGTGATGGCGAAAATGGGCATCTCAACCCTTCAGAGCTACAAGGGGGCGCAGATCTTCGAGGCGGTCGGCCTGAACGACGAGGTCGTCGACGTCAGCTTCTTCGGCACGCCCAGCCGCATCCGCGGCGTCGGCTTCGATGTTCTCGCCGGTGAGGCGCTCCGCCGCCATGAGCTGGGCTACCCGTCCCGACAGGAATCGGAGGAACTGCCCGTCCTTCCGAACCAAGGAGTCTTTCACTGGCGCAGTGAGGGTGAAAAGCACGCTTGGAATCCGCACACGATCGCCGGAATTCAGGCGGCGGCCCGCAGCGGCGACAAAAATGCTTACAAGCGGTTCTCCGATCTCGTGAACGGCCAGACGAGCCGCGAGTGCCACCTGCGTGGATTGCTGACGTTCCGCCACGAGAACGCCACGCCGATTCCGATCGACGAAGTCGATCCGGCATCGGAAATCGTCAAGCGGTTCTGCACCGGCGCGATGAGCTACGGCAGCATCAGCGCCGAGGCTCACGAATCGCTCGCCGTCGCCATGAATCGCATCGGCGGCAAGAGCAACACCGGGGAGGGCGGCGAGAACTACGCCCGCTTCCAGCCGCAGCCGAACGGCGACAGCAGGCGCAGTGCCATCAAGCAGGTCGCCTCGGGCCGGTTCGGCGTCACGATCTACTACCTGACCAACGCCGACGAACTGCAGATCAAGATCAGTCAGGGAGCGAAGCCGGGCGAGGGTGGAGAGCTGCCCGGCCACAAAGTCGACAAGATCATCGCCGCGACCCGCCACAGCACGCCGGGCGTCGGCCTGATCAGCCCGCCGCCGCACCACGACATCTATTCGATCGAGGATCTTGCGCAGCTGATCTTCGACCTGAAGAACAGCAATCCGACCGCGCGGATCAGCGTGAAACTGGTCTCGGAGGTCGGCGTCGGCACGATCGCCGCGGGTGTCGCGAAGGGGCACGCCGACAACATTCTGATTTCCGGCTGCGAGGGCGGCACGGGCGCCAGCCCGATGACGAGCATCAAGCACGCCGGCCTGCCGTGGGAGCTCGGCATCGCCGAGACTCACCAGACGCTCGTGATGAACGACCTTCGCAGCCGCGTCCGACTGCAGACCGACGGTCAGCTTAAGACCGGTCGCGACGTGGCGATCGCCTGCCTGCTGGGAGCCGAAGAGTTCGGCTTTGCGACGGCTCCGCTCATCGCGCTCGGCTGCATCATGATGCGGAAATGCCACCTCAACACTTGCCCCGTCGGCATCGCGACGCAGGATCCGGAGCTGCGGAAGATGTTCTCCGGTCAGCCCGAGCACGTCATCAACTACCTGTTCATGGTCGCCGAGGAATGCCGGGAGATCATGGCGCAGCTCGGTCTGCGGACGATCAACGAGATGGTCGGCCGCAGCGATCTGCTGAAGGCTGACGAATCGCTTCGCCGCGGCAAGGCGGAAGGGCTTGATCTCACGCCGATCCTCACACCGGCCCGCAAGCCGCACCCCGATGTCCAGACTTACTGCACGAAGACGCAGAACCACGCCCTCGACGCAGTGCTCGACAACATGCTGATCGCGCGAGCGGCGTCGGCACTGGAGAACGGCGAGTCGGTCGAGATCGAAACGCCGATTCAGAACATCGACCGTGCGTTCGGCACGATGCTCAGTCACCACGTCTCGAAGAAATGGGGGCCGCACGGGCTGCCGGAAGACACGATCCGCATCCGTTGCACCGGCTCGGCCGGCCAGAGTCTCGGCGCCTGGCTTGCGACCGGTGTGACGATCGAGATCGAAGGCGACGCGAACGACTACGTCGGCAAAGGGCTTTCCGGCGGGAAAGTGATCGTCTGTCCGCCGAAGCAGGCCACGTTCGTCGCCGAGGAGAACATCATCATCGGCAACGTCGCCCTCTACGGTGCGATTCAGGGGGAGTTGTATGCACGCGGAATCGCCGCCGAGCGGTTCTGCGTCCGGAACTCGGGCGCACGGGCGGTGGTCGAAGGCGTCGGCGATCACGGCTGCGAGTATATGACCGGCGGCAGCGTCGTCATTCTCGGTCCCACCGGACGGAACTTCGCCGCGGGCATGTCCGGCGGCGCCGCCTACGTTTACGACCCGCACGATCAGCTCCTGCCGAACTGCAATCTCGAGACGGTGGAACTGGAGCGGATCGAAACCGACGAGGACGAGGCCGATTTGCGCGGCCTGATCGAAAATCATCGTCGCTATACCGGCTCGACCGTCGCCGCGGCGATTCTCGACGAATGGGACGACGCCGTGAAGCGTTTCACGAAGGTCATGCCGACCGATTACAAACGCGCCCTGGCCGAACTCGCCGCCGCGTCGGAACGAGCTGCCGAACACGAACCGCAGTCCGAAGCCGTCGCGACGCCGGGCGGACGGGATTGAGAAGAACCACGGAACACACGGAAGACACGGAAAGGCGAAGGAGGAATCCTGAGTTAGATGCGAGGTATGGCCGAGATGGCGCTACTCTTCGAGAAAGAGACCTATGCGATCCTCGGCGCGTGCTTCGAGGTTTACCGTGAGCAAGGATGCGGATTCTTAGAGGCGGTTTATCAGGAATGCCTCGAGATCGAGTTCCGGGAGCGCGGCATCCCGTTCGTGCCGCAGCCGACGCTGGAACTCGACTACAAGGGACGGAAACTCCGTCAGGCGTATCTCGCGGACTTCGTTTGTTACGGGTTGATCGTCGTCGAGATCAAAGCGATCAACGCTC
Source organism: Planctomycetaceae bacterium (assembly GCA_049790855.1). Taxonomy (GTDB): domain Bacteria; phylum Planctomycetota; class Planctomycetia; order Planctomycetales; family Planctomycetaceae; genus JACCRE01. The sequence continues at coordinate 22,084 of JBAQZJ010000180.1, forward strand.
TCGCCGACGTGCATCGCGCCCAATTGCACAATTACTTGAAAGCCACGGGGAAGAGACTCGGCATGCTGGTGAACTTCGGCCATTATCCGAAGTTGGAGCACGAACGGATCGTCCGCTGATCGGTTCCTGCTCTTTTCCGTGTGGTCCGTGTGTTCCGTGGTTCCCCGTTGAAGGCTGGATTAACGATGGGAAGTCCGACCGGATTCAAGACGATCGATCGCCAGGTTCCGGCCGACCGGGATCCGCTGTTGCGGATTCTCGACTGGGACGAGTTCCACGAGCACATGTCGGAGCCGGAACTCCGTTCGCAGGGCGCCCGCTGCATGGATTGCGGCGTGCCCTTCTGCCACACCGGCGACCTGATGGCCAACATGGCCGCCGGCTGTCCGGTGCATAATCTCATTCCGGAATGGAATGATCTCGTCTATCGCGGTCGGTGGCGCGAGGCGCTCGACCGGCTGCACAAAACGAATAATTTCCCGGAGTTCACCGGCCGCGTCTGCCCGGCGCCCTGCGAAGGGTCGTGCGTGCTCGGCATCACCAGCCCGCCGGTCACGATCAAGAACATCGAAAGCGCGATCATCGATCGCGGCTGGGCGGAAGGCTGGGTGCAGCCGAATCCGCCGAAGTCGCGGACGGGCAAGAAGGTCGCCGTGATCGGCTCCGGACCGGCGGGGCTCGCCGCGGCGGCTCAACTCAATCAGGCCGGTCATCTCGTGACGGTCTATGAACGCGACGACCGCATCGGCGGATTGCTGATGTACGGCATTCCCAATATGAAGCTCGAAAAGGACGTCGTCGAACGGCGGGTCGACCTGCTGCGGGCCGAGGGCATTGAGTTCATCACGAATTGCCACATCGGCGTCGACGTCGATGCCGGCGAGTTGAAAGAAAAGTTCGATGCGATCGTGCTGACGACCGGCGCGACACGACCGCGAGACCTCTCGATCGCCGGGCGTGAGTTGCAGGGCATCCACTTTGCGATGGACTTCCTGCGGCCGAATACGAAGGCCGTGCTGGGGGACTCGCCGGTTGACTATATTTCGGCGAAGGGCAAGAACGTCATCGTCATCGGCGGCGGCGACACGGGCAACGACTGTCTCGGCACGTCGATGCGACAAGGCTGCGCCAGCCTCGTCAACTTCGAGATCGTCCCGCAGCCACCCATGGAACGGGCCTCGAACAATCCCTGGCCGCAATGGCCGAGAATCTTCCGGGTCGATTACGGACACGAAGAGGCCGCGGCGAAGTTCGGACACGGTCCTCGCGAGTTCGCGATCGAGACGCTCGAGTTTCTCGGCGACGAGAACGGCAACGTCAAGGCGCTCAAGACCTGCGATCTCGACTGGAACCAGGTCACCGAAGGCGGCCCGCCCTTCGTCCGCATTCCCGGTTCGGAGCGAGTTTTCGAGTGCGACCTCGTGCTGCTCGCGCTGGGTTTCCTCGGACCCGAACCGACGGTCGGGCAACAACTGGGACTGGAACTCGACGTCCGCACGAACTTCAAGGCGGAGTTCGAACGCTACACGACGAATGTCGAAGGCGTGTTCGCGGCAGGAGACTGCCGCCGCGGTCAAAGCTTGATCGTCTGGGCCATCAACGAGGGCCGAGGAGCCGCCCGCGAATGCGACCGCTACCTGATGGGCAGCACGAAGCTGCCGTGAGTGCCAGCCGCGGCCAATAAGACGAACATGCGGCGGAGGCACCCTTCACGGAGAACCCGGAATGGCGGCGACAGGCTGGGTCTACGTTGTGCCCTATCGATCGGACGCCGAAAGCGCTCTCAAAGCCTTACGGCAGGATGTATTCTCGAGAGGCCAGTACACGCTCCCTCGCGATACCCTGACCGGTCAGAGCGATCAGGCGACCGCTGCCGCGATGCCTTCAGCCGCTACCATGCGAAAGCTGCTCGACATCAGCAAAGCCGTTAATGAAGTCATGAAGGAGTTCGGCGCCGATACTCGATCGGCGGAGAAAGACTCACAGAACCTCGAAAAGTTCATTCGAACCGTGGAGAAGAAGGGGCCGGCCCATGCCGCTCGTAAAGCCCTGGGAGGCAAACAGAAGTCGGCCTTGAAGTCGATAGACGAGGCCCATAGGGTTGCTGGAGAGTCGGGCACTCACTCGATACTAGATATCGAGCGCACCGCTACGGAGCCGGGATTCGGTCTCGCGACTCCGCTCAGCGCTGCCGAACTTCACCTTATCTTTGGAACGGAGAAGCCCGAACGGACCGCCGTTCGCGAGAAAGAGCGCGACGGGACACTTGCTGGGCTGCGCGACCGCTGGCAAGCGGCGTACTTCGCTGTCTATGACGGAGAGACGCCTACGGAACTTGTGTTCTGCGGCAATTCGGGAGATTAGCCGGGGAGAGTGGCAGCCTACAGATAATCACCCCGCAAAGGACACGCTCCGCGCATCTCGAAGTTGCGCGAGGCATTGATCATTCGGGGCCATGCCATTCAGCCGTCCAGCTCCTTGAGCCTGCCCGTCGAATCGCCGAACTCTTTCACGTCGACGCCCGCGCAGCCGACCATCGACAGGAACAGGTTGTTGAGGGGCGTTTCCTGCTCGAGCTTGATGTGGCGTCCCGGTTTGACGCGGCCGCCGGCTTTTCCGGCGAGCAGAATCGGCAGTTCGTCGTGATTGTGGCGGTTTCCGTCGCCGATCGCACAGCCGTAAAGGATGAGAGAGTTGTCGAGCAGGTTCGAGTCGCCCTCTTTCGTCTCCTTCAGGCGTTTCAGGAAATAGGCGAACTCTTCGGAGAAGAAGCGGTCGATCTTGGCGATCTTGGTCATCTTCTCTTCGTCGTTCTGGTGGTGCGACAGTCCGTGGTGAGCGTCTTTCACGCCGACCTGCGGATAGGTACGGTTACTGCCTTCGTTGGCCAGCATGTACGTCGCGACCCGCGTCGTGTCAGTCTGGAAGGCCAGCGCCATCAGGTCGTACATCAGCCGGATGTGCTCTCGCGTGTCCTCCGGCGGTTCTTCAGGCGTCGCGAAGTCGGGCGGGGCGACTTCCGGGGCGAGTCGCAACCGGTCGATCCGCTGTTCGATCTCGCGGACGCTGGTGAAGTATTCATCGAGCTTCCGCCGATCGCTCTGACCGAGCGCTTTCTTCAGTTCCGAGGCGTCGGCCGCCACCATGTCGAGGATGCTCTTACGATAGAAGATCCGTTTTTCCCGGTCGGTGCCGTCGTCGCCGCCGTTGCCGAACAGCCGCTCGAACGCCAGCCGCGGGTTGACTTCTTTCGCGGTCGGCTGCGAAGGCGTTCGCCACGAGATGTTACTCGAATAGGCGCAACTGTAGCCCGAATCACAATTGCCGGCGTTGCGGCCACGCTCGGTCCCCAATTCGATCGACGGCAGCTTCGTTTCGCGGCCGATGAAGTCGGCAGCGACCTGGTCGATGCTCTTGCCGACGCGGATGTTCGCTCCATCCGTCTTGACCGGGTGGGCGCCGGTCAGGAACGTCGCCGCGCTGCGGGCGTGATCGCCGGCCCCGTCGCCCAGCGAGCGAGCGTTGTGCTGGGCCAGACCGGTGAAGATCAGCAGATCCTGTTTGAAGTCGGCGAGCGGCTCGAGGCTGGGCGTCATCTGCCAGTCGCCGCCAGCGCCCGACGGCTGCCATTTGTCGACGATCGTGCCGTTCGGAAAGAACACCCATGCCGTGCGCACCGGCGGAGATGCGGCCCCGGCCGCCGAAGCGGGAGTCGCCATTCGTTCGAGAAGAGGCAGAGCCATTACGGCTCCGGTCCCTTGAAGAAAGGCACGACGAGACAGGTTCATTCTTTTCCGGCTCATGGTTGTCCTCCGTCTCCTCGGCGCATCCGGAATGGTTCACTCTCGACGATCGCGGTCACGATCGCCGAGAACCGGTAATCCTCTTGTTTCGCCGCCTCGAACACCGCATCGACCGCACATCGATCGTATGGCTCCAGTCCGCGACCGAGTGCGTACGTCATCAGCTTTTCAATGAAGTGGCGAGCGATCTGATCGTCGCGCCCGTCGAGCAGGCCGATGAGTTCGATCGCTCCGGCGAAGGTCCGGCCGTCGTCCAGCGTTCCCGAGGCGTCAACCTCGAGCTTTCCGTCTTTGTCGCGCCATTGGCCGATGACGTCGTAGTTCTCGAACCCGAGGCCGAGCGGATCCATCATCGTGTGGCAACTGGCGCAGCCGGGGTCCGAGCGGTGTAGCGCCAGTTGTTCCCGCAGCGTCGCATCGGGTTTCGACTTTTTCGCCTCGTCGAACGACGGCACGCCCGGAGGCGCCGGCGGCGGAGGCGTGCCCAGAATGTTGTCGAGAATCCATTTGCCGCGTTTGACGGGCGAGGTCTCGGCGGGATTCGACGTCAGTGCGAGGATGCTGGCGTGCGTCAGCACGCCCCGCCGGTTCTCAGGCAGATCGACGCGGACGAATTCGTCTTCGTGCTCGTAATGGCCAGAGCGGCGGTCGCCGCGATAGTCGCCGTCATTCTTTCCGGGACCGTCGTAATTGTAATACAACTCCCGCGGATCCTGGTCCTTCCATTGGACCCCATACAGTTCCGCAAGCCGGGGGTTGGCGAACGTGAAGTCGGCGTTCAGCACGTCGAGAATGCTGCGATCCTCCGCTACGATCGCCGCGCAAAACAGTTCGGTCTCCTTCCGCATCGCCGTCTTGAGCTGCGTGTTCCACCACGGGTATTCGCGCGAATCGGGGTTGATCTCTTCGAGGTTTCGCAGGTTCAACCACTGACCGAAAAAGTTGACGACCAGGGCTTCCGCCTTCGGATCGGCCAGCATACGCTTGATCTGGGCATGGACGACGTCCGGTTTCAGCGCCTGCTGCGACGCGAGGTCGAAGAGTTCGTCGTCGGGCATGCTCGACCAGAGGAAGTAACTCAACCGGCTGGCCAGTTCGTAGTCGGCCAGTTCGACCTTGCCGTCGACCGCCGGTTGCACGTCGTCTTCGATTCGGAACAGGAAGTGCGGCGAGACCAGCACGGCCTGGACGCCGAAGGCGACGGCCTCTTCGAACGTCTCCCCTTGCTCCACTGCCATTTCGACGAGGTCGGCGAGACGTTTGACTTCGAGCGGGTCGGCCGGGCGACGATAGGCCCGCGAGACGAACCGCGTAAAGATTTCTTCGGCTGCCTTGCGAACCGGCTTGCCGTCCCGCGGCGAGGTGAACACGATCCGGGTGTGCGTCTCGGGCAAGGTCGGCAGGGCGCCTTCCGGTCCTTGAACTTCAAGCCAGTTCACGTCGAGGTTTCGATCGCGCTGACGGCGGTCCTCGGCCTTCTCGTTGTAGTAGTCGTTGAGGAACTTGACGGCGAACTTCTTCTCGCCGGGCTGGTCGATCGTGACGACGGCTTGAAAGACGTTCGCCTGGTCCTGCCCCTGAACCTCGAACGTCTCAAGTGCTTTGCCGTCGAACCGGAACTCGGCCTTGGCCAGCTCGTCGCCGGCCTGGTCGGCCTGGACTTCGGCGCGCAGCACGTATTTGCCCGGCTGGAACTCGAACGAGTGGGCGATCTCGGCGACCGACGGCAGCCGGCCGCCCTCTTTCCGCTTCGTCAGCAGCGACTCGAAATCGGTGACGATCGCCCGTTTCGTGATCTCTTCGGCGGCGTCGAGATATTTCTCCATCAGCAGAGGAGGCAGCGAGAGCACCTCGCCCTGATTGTCGAAACCGTTGCCCACGTCGTCCGACGGGAAATCCGCCGCCGGCTTGAAATCGACGCCCACGAGATCGCGGATCGTGTTGTTGTACTCCACCCGGTTCAGGCGGCGGATCGTGACGTGTCCCGGATCGTCGACGATTTCGCAGTCGACGTAGTTCAGCGTGTGATCGAGCCAGTCGGTCACGATTTTCCGCACTTCCATCGGCGGCTGAGGCTCGTGGTCGGACGGAGGCATCGCCCCGATGCGAATGATGCCGAGCACCTGATTCCACCGCTGCCGGTCGCCCTGAAGCGATTCGACCGAATCGTATTTCGAGAAATCGAGTTCCGCCTCGGCGTAGTCGGGACCGTGGCAATCGGTGCAGTACTTCGTCAGGAACGGGTGGATCGTCTCTTGGAACGCCGGATCTTCGGGCGGCTTTACCGGCGCGGCCGGCTCGGCGGCAGCCAGCTTTCCGCTCGTCGCCACGACCGCGGTGGCCGGTGCGGCCGTCGGAGAGACGACGTCGAGCAAGAGGACGACGCCCACGGTGACGGCGAAGACGCCGGCGACCGCGACGTAAGGCAATGCCGGCCGCTTGTTCGTCTTCTTCCTGGCCGTCACCGAAGTCGTGCCGCGGCGAGGCGGCAAGAGGGGCGCAGCCGCATGCGGCAACGAAGATTTTGCCGACTTCGGAGTCGGCACCCGGATCGACGCACCACAGGCTGAGTACGGGCAACGACCCGTCTTTCCCGCATGACGGGCATCGACGGCAAAGGCCGTCCCGCAGGATTTGCAGGTCAACCGAAAACGCATCGTCGATCTTTCGGCCATCGGAGAACCGCGGACGCGGTTCGACGGCGGAGGAGGCAGGGGTACGACTGCTTGTGGGGCAGCCGGACCGAAACTCAGGCGGGACCAGATTCCTTCAGCTTTGCCTGGACGAATCCAGAGCGGTTTATCTTATCAGGTCGGACACCGGAAATCAAAAAATCCACGATCGCTTTAGCCGCCGAACCATCCGGGCGCTTCGCGATAGAAATCGCGACATTCTGTCATTCTCGAGGGAGCTTCGGGCCTGGCGGCGGGGAACTCGCCCTTCATGGGGCCAACCCGTGGACCCGCAACAACGGCTCCGGGCTGGGATCGCGACCGCGGAATGCCCGGAAGACGTCGAGCGGATGCCGGCTGCCGCCCAAGGCGAGAACGGTGTCCCGAAACCGCCGCCCGACGGCACGAACTTCCTCGTCGTCGTCAAGCCCGGATTCCTCGAAAGCGCTGAAGGCATCGGCCGCGAGAACTTCGGCCCATTTGTAGCTGTAGTAGCCCGCCGCGTAGCCGCCGCTGAAAATATGTTGGAACGAGCAGAGGAATCGGTTTTCCGGCAGCATCGGCATCACGCTCGTGATCTCGTTCACTTGGCGCATCACGTCGAACGGAGTCTCCGTCCCATCCGGGTCGTAGTCGGTGTGCAACCGCAAGTCCGTCATGCCGAACTGAAGCTGTCGCAACATCATCGACCCCGACCGGAACGTCCGCGCCGCGACGATTTTCGCGAACAGCTCCTCCGGCAGCGGCTCGCCCGTTTCGTAATGCGATGTCATGCCCAGCAGCGTCGGCCGATGATAGCACCAGTTCTCGAGGAACTGACTCGGCAGTTCGACGGCGTCCCATTCGACGTTGTTGATACCCGCGGCATCTGCGTAATCGACGCGGGTCAGCATGTGCTGCAGGCCGTGACCGAACTCGTGGAACAGCGTTTCGACCTCGCGAAAGCTCATCAGCGAGGGCTTCCCTCCCGACGGCGGCGTCTGATTGCAGACCAGATGCGCGACCGGCAACTGAACGCCGTCGGCGAGCACGCGCCGCCCGAAACAGTCGTCCATCCACGCCCCGCCGCGCTTGTTTTCGGGGCGGCTGTACGGATCGAGATAGAACGAGGCGATGTGCTGATCTGCTTCGTCTCGAACGTTGAAGAAACGCACGTCGGGATGCCACACCGGAGCCGTGCCGTCGGCCGATTTGACGGTGATGCCGAACAGGCGGTTGCAAATCGAGAACAGCCCCTCCAGGACTCGCTCGAACGCGAAATAGGGCCGCAGTTGCTCGTCGGTGAACTTGAACCGCTCTTCGCGCAGCCGTTCGGACCAATATGCAATGTCCCAGTGCATCAGGGGGTCGTGAACATCGTGCTGCGCCGCGATTTCGCCGAGTTCCACCATTTCGCGTTCGGCGTGCGGCCACGAAGCGGAGCGCAGTTCTTCGAGCATGGCGAGCACCGCCTCGGCATTCGGCGCCATTTTCGTCGCGAGGCTCATTTGGGCGAAGTTGTCGAAGCCGAGCAGCTTCGACTGCTCCAATCGCAACGACAGGATGCGCTGCAGGACCGGCGCATTGTCGGTCGGCGGCTCCGAGGCCCGCGTGACGAACGCCCGGTACATCGTCTCCCGCAGCTCCCGCTGACGGCAATGCTCCATGAACGGGCCGTAGCTCGGCGCATCGAGCGTGAACCGCCACGGACCGGTTTCGGCCGTTGCTTCAGGCGATCCTTCCGTTCGATGAGCGTTGTACGAGGTCGATGCCAGCCGTAGCAGACTCGGCGGCAATCCCTCGACGTTCGCCGGCTCATTCAGCTCCAGCGAGAAGGCCTTGTTCGCGTCGAGCACGTTGTTCGAGAACGTCGTGCCGAGCTGCGACAACTCTTCCGCGATCGCGTTGAACCGGACACGTTGTTCGTCGGGCAGGCCGATGCCGGCGAGTTCCGCATCGAGAATTCGCCGTTCGACGATCCGCCGCTGGGCTTCATCGAGGGCGTCCCAACCGTCTCCGTCCCGCAGTTCCTTGAGTGCCGCATAGATCGGCCGGCTCTGACGGACTTTCAGGCTGAACGCGACGATTTCCGGCAGGACGGTCTCGTACGCCTCACGCAGTTCCGGCGAGTTCCCGACGCCGAACAGATGCGTGACGGGACGCCAGGCGTAATCGAACGGCCGGTCGAGTTCATCGAGCGATTCGATCGTCGCCGCCCAATTCGGTGCGGCGGACACTTCGATCTGGGCAAACCGCTCCGCGGCGTCGGCGAGCCGTCGTCGAGCCGCCGGCACAACGTGCTCGGGGCGAATGGCGTCGAAAGGCGGCAATCCCGAAGTTCGGAGCAGCGGGTTGTCATCCGTGACGGCGTTTTCGTTCAGCATCGTTACGTTCCTTGACGGGACAGCCCGCATCGTCGGCGATGGTCTCAACGGTTTCAACCGGTGCGTGCAGCCCGGTGGCGTCTGGCAACCGGGGGTGCCGATTGTTGGCTCCGAAACGTAGAATGTCGAGACGGGGCGCAACATCCCGGTCGGGAGAGGCTCCAGAATCGAGTGACCAGGAAAATTGGCATGCGAAACGGAGTTTTCATAGTTCTCGCGGTCGTTCTTGCCGCACCGGCAACGGCCGGTGAAGACAATCTCTTCGAGACGTGGACGACGGCCGTGCAGGAGAAGGCGATGAACGGACCCACCCTTGGCGGGCGGATCTTCTGGGGGGACGTGCTCCACTTTCGCGGCTGGCGGATCCAGCAGAACGTCCTGACGAAACATCATCGGCTGATCGATCCGGCCGACGTCCGTCATGCCTCCGGCACGCTCGACGACTGCGCGGTCCGCCTCGACGAGATCAAGCGGGAGAAGACGCTCGCACCACTCGCCGGCAAGGCGGTGATCCTCGTGCATGGCATGGGCCGCTCGAGCAAGTCGTGGCCGAAGCTCACGCAACGGCTCGAAGAGGAAGGCTACCTCGTCGTCGGCTTCGACTATCCCAGCACCCGCTGCGCCCTCAGCGACAGCGCCGAGTATCTCGCGAAAGTGATCGAATCACTTGATGGCGTCGATGAGATTCACTTCGTTTGCCACAGCATGGGCGGCCTCGTCGTGCGGGCCTACCTGGCTGAACACGACGATCCGCGGATCAAGCGGATGGTCATGCTCGCCGTGCCGAACCAGGGGGCCGAGATGGCCGACCTCGTCGCCATCGTTCCGCTCTACCGCTGGGTTTGCGGCCCCGGCGGCTGCGAACTCGTCACTGACCCCGACGGCATCATCGCCTCGCTGCCGACGCCGACGTTCGAGTTCGCCGTCATCGCCGCCGCCCGCGGCACCGCAGAAGGCTACAACCCGCTGATTCCCGGCGACGACGACGGCACGATCACCGTGGCGAGTACGCAACTGCCAGGCGCGGCCGACTTCCTCCAGGTGAACGGCCTGATGCACTCGTTCCTGATGTTCGACGAGCGTGTCATCGACGCGACGGTGCGGTTTCTGGAAATGGGAAAACTGCGCGAGGAAGGAGAGCCGCAGCCGATTCCGCGGGAGCCTGTCGAGGCGGAGGCGGGAATGTCGTAGGATGACGGTGCGTCGTCGAACGATCGTCGGAAGAACAACGGAGACCGGCCAATGAATCTGCGAGTCGAGACCGAGGTCGAAACCGACGGACGTTGGATCGCCGAGGTGACCGATCTTCCCGGCGTTCTGAGCTATGGTGCGACGCGGGACGAAGCGGTCACAAAGGCGAAGGTGCTGGCTCTGTGGGTAATCGCCGACCGGATCGAGCACGGGGAACAGAGGCCGCCAGACATTCTGAAATGACGCCGCATAGGGAGGAGAATCATGCAGAACGAGTTTACCGGTGTCGTCGAACGTGACGACGAGTGGTTCATCGCCTACTGTCCGGAAATTCCTGGGGCGAACGGACAAGGGCGAACGAGGGAGGAATGCCTTCAAAGTCTAGCGGACGCGATCGCGCTGATCCTTGAAGATCGTCGCGAGGACAGTCTGCGCGGAGTGCCGGAAGACGCCGAGAAGACGGTGGTGCGGATCGGATGAAGCGTTCGGCCCTGCTGAAGCATCTGCGCCGCTACGGGTGCGTCCTCAAAAGGGAAGGCGGATCGCATTCGATCTGGAAGAATCCGCGCACCGGACAGATTGAGGCAGTGCCCCGTCACGTCGAGATTTCAAATCAACTCGCGAAGAATATCTGCCGGCGACTCTCAATCCCGATCATCGGCCGATGACGACCGGCCCTTACTCGTCGCTCGGCCGATCCTCCGAAACCGTTACGGTCACGGTCGTTTTCGATGCCCGGTCAGGATGCTCGGAATCTTGGTCTCGGACCCTCGTCGTGATTCCGCCTAAAACGCACGGCACGTCGAGATCGGCCGTCATCGTGCCGCAGCTAGAGGTAATGTCGAGGATATTCTGTTCTCTCCCGGGTGCGACGGGAACCGTCTGGCCGGTGTCGACGACGTGCGAATAACGCAATTCGACGACGAATTCGCTGGCGTCGCCGGCCTCGCCTTCCGCTCGTTTCAGCACGCCGCTGACGGTCGTGGTTTCTTTTCCAACATTCGTTCGTGATCGGAAGGGTTCCCCGGGCCTGCACAGAACCTCGATCGAACGAAGTGGCATTTCCTCGGGAGGCGGGTCGGTCAATGGGGCATCGACATAACCGGCGACGTCGACCCGCACGACGTATTCGCCTTCCGATTCGGTCGGCGCTTCGGCTCCGAGGGCGAGGACCGCGATCAGCAGATGACCCGTCATGCGACCGTCTCCTTGAGCGGTTTGCCGGCGATGCTCATCCGCGTATGCGACGAGCGAGCCGCAATCGGCGGCCTTAGGGCGCGTCATAGGTCTTCAAGCGGACGAGTGCAAGGACGGTGCGGCGCGACGAAAGCACCCCGGCTGCTTTGAGCAGCCGGGGTGCTGGTGATTCGCTTGTTTGGTCGCACTCGGCCGGCTGACGCCTGCCGCTCGCCTTACGCTTGTTGGGGGATCTTGTCTTTGACATCGTAGGCGAGGCCGGTCGCCTTGAGGAGCTTGATGATCCAGAAGGTCGGGTCGATCTCGTACCACTTGTGGCCGGCGCGGGCGTTCGACGGGTGGGCGTGGTGGTTGTTGTGCCAGCCTTCGCCGTAGCTGACGACCGCGACCCACCACAGGTTGCGGCTTTCGTCGCGGGTGTCGTAGTTGCGGTAGCCCCACAGGTGCGTCGCGCTGTTGACGAACCAGGTGCTGTGATAGGCGTAGGTCATGCGGGCGCACAGGCCCCACAACAGCATCGACCAGCCGCCGACGCCGGTCCAACTGCCGACCGCAAACAAGAGCACGCCGCTGCCGATCAGCCACAGACCGTAGGTCCGCTCGTACATCCGCAGGATCGGGCGGTTCATCAGCTCGGGAGCGTACCGGCGGTAAAGGGCGTCCTTCTCTTCCGGCGAGTGCTTCACGAACAGCCACATGATGTGCGACCACCAAGGACCGTCGAGCGGGCTGTGCGGGTCGCCTTCCTTATCGCTCTGCTGGTGATGGAGCCGGTGCGTCGAGGACCAGGCGAGCGGCGTTCCCTCGCCCGAGAGCACACCGCACAGCGTCACGAAGAACTCGACCGGACTGCGCAACCGCATCGATTTGTGCGACAGGAACCGGTGATAACCGAGGCAGATGCCGATGCTCAGCGTCATCCAGTGCAGGAAGACCGCGACGCCGAACGCCTGCCAGGTGAAATGGAACAGGGCTGCGACCGCCCCGACGTGCATCGCGGTCATCCAGATGAGCGTCGCCCAGTCGATGTTCCGTCGGTTCAACCGCGCCGGATGCATCGAGTCGAAGATCACCTGTTTCTCGGCCTCGCGTGGACTGCGGGCCGGACGAACCGTCTCGGATCGACGAGGATTGAGACGGCGCTTCTTGCGGGGTGGGGCGATCGTGGACATCGGCTCGCGGTGTCGGTCTGCGTGGGCATCCCGCAAACGACTCCCGTCTGCGGCGCCGGCAGTATAGACAACGGCCGGAATTCGAGTGTCAGCAAGCGGTCATGCTTCTGTCATAATTCTGTCATCGAGCAGGAAATCGGGTGCTGGCTTGGGGGGCGGGGCGGAGGAGGGGATCGGTGACGTCCCCCGGTCGACCTGGCGGCGATCCGGAAGAATCCGATGTTCGGCTCAAGTTTCCGGTTTCGCGACGAAGCGGTAGCCCGTGCCGCGGACGCTGAGCAGAAATTGCGGATTCGCTGGATCGGGTTCGATCATGCGGCGAAGTCGCAGGACGAAGTTGTCGATCGTGCGTTGGGTGACGTCGGAATCGGCGGGCCAGACGTCGTCGAGAATGTCCTGCCGGGCGAGCACCGTTCCCTCGTTTTCGATGAAGTATCGCAAGAGCTGGGCTTCGAGCGTCGTCAGCTCATGCTTCACCGGCTCGTCGCGATCGACCGTCACCAGAAACCGGCCGAAGTCCACGGTCACGCCGTCGAATTCGTAGATGTTCGGCACCACGGGTTTCGCGTTCGGCGGATCGCCGCTCGCCGATCGACGGGAGAGCAGGTTGCGGACGCGGGCGAGCACCTCGGCGAGTGCGAAGGGTTTGGTGACGTACTGGTCGGTGCCGGCGTCGAACGCGTGGATCTTGTCTTCGCTGAGCGTGCGTGCCGTCAGAATCAAAATCGGAACATGGGCGTCGCCGGTACGAATCCGTGTGCAGACGTCGTAACCGCTCATTCCCGGCAGCATCAAGTCGAGGACGATCAGATCGAACGGCAGCGGGTCGGACTCGAAGGCGGCGACGGCGCTCAATCCGTCGCCAGCGACGACGACGTCGTACCCTTCCTGCTCGAAGTTGAACTTCAAGCCGCGCGCGAGTGATTCTTCGTCTTCGACGACAAGGATGCGGGGCATGCTTGGATTCGCGTTGTTGGCGCCGTTTAGCCGCGATCCTCGGGAGCGCGAAACTTGAAAATTATCGTGCCGACCGTCCGGGAAGCTCGACCTCGAAGATGCTGCCGGTCCGGCCGAAACGATCGTAAACAGTAACGCGTCCCCGTAGAAAGTGAACGAGGGTCCGCACGATGTACAGCCCCAGCCCGGTGCCTTTGCGGGTTCGTTCCAGCTCGTTGCCGCCCCGATAGAACAGGTCGAAGATCTTCTTCCGCTGGTCGGCGGGAACGCCGGGGCCGTTGTCGGCGATTCGCGTGACGACCCGTCGATGGCGAACGCGAACCTGCACGTCGACCTTCGCCGGCCGCCCCGAATACTTCACCGCGTTGTCAAGCAGATTGCCGAAGATCATTTCGATGACCATCGGCCGGGCGTGGACGACCGACGGCTCGACGTCGAACTGGAAGACGTCGTTCTGGTCGCACTTGTGGTGCGTACAGGCGGCCTTGGCGCAGCGATCGAGCAGCGGCGCTAAGGCGACGTCTTCCGGGTCGCTTTCCTGGCCGATGCGTTCCAGCCGCCCGACTTCGAGCAACTGGTTGATCAACCCTTCGAGTCGAACGAGTTCCGATTCCATGACCTTGTAGCACTCGACGCGCTGCGCGTCCGACAGCGTCTCCTGTCGCAGCTGGAGCGTATCGAGATACAGCCGGACCGCCGCGATCGGGCTTTTCAGCTCGTGCGTCACGCTGTCGACGAAGTTCACCTGCCGCTGGTGCAGCCGCACACTCTTGATGCTCAGCACGAGGTACATCGTCAGCCCGACGAGCACCAACGAGAACAGCACGGTGCCGACGATCAGTGGGAGGTATTGGTACGACTTCGCAAGGAAGACGATCCAGTAGATCATCAACGCGATGTTCAGCACCATCAGCACGACCGACAGCGTGATCGGCAGATGCAGCGTGCGTCGCTTGCGGATCAGGGCGGACATGAGGAAGGGGTAGCTGGTAGCTGGTGTCTGGTGGTCGATTCCGACGGCCCGTTTAGCCG